>JAHZGZ010000001.1 GCA_019420545.1 Bacteroidales bacterium
GCCACAGCGGCAAACATATCGGGATCGAGCGTTCCGCCCGATATATCGTTGACGACATCCACGCCCAGCTCTTCAACAGCCATACGGGCCACTCCGGCACGGAAAGTATCGACACTTACAAGGATCTCCGGAGCTACTTCGCGCAACGCTTTCATGCCTGTACGCAGCCGTTCCATTTCCTCGTCGGGAGTTACCTCAGCAGCACCCGGCCGCGAAGAATAAGCGCCGATATCAAGCCAGTCGGCCCCATCCTCTATCATTTTCTCCACACGCCGGGCCACGGAGAGCGCATCAACGTTACGCGAACCGGCATAGAAGGAGTCGGGAGTAACGTTGACGATACCCATTATCTGCGGCCGCCCGATGGAGACAATGCGTCCGCGCAGGTTAAGAGTGAAAGGTTGCATCAGCATGCGGGAGAGAATTATCAAGAAAGGCGAGCTGAAAGCTGACTGACGGGGAGAGATTCCTGGGTACCTGCCGCCATATCCTTGAGGGTGACGGTACCCGCCTCAAGCTCCGACTCACCGATTATTGCAACAAAAGGGATCTGCATTGCGTCGGCATATGCCATCTGCTTTTTCATCTTCACGGCATCGGGATAGACTTCCGCAGCAATGCCGGCGGCACGAAGAGTCTTGGCGGCGCACAGCGATGCGGCACCTTCCTTCGCACCGAGGTTGAGGAAGATGACCTTTGAAGCCGCCGACGTACCGGCAGGATAGAGATCGAGGGCATTGAGCACATCGTAGATACGGTCGGCACCGAAAGATATGCCCACACCGGAAAGGCCCGGCATGCCGAACACTCCGGTGAGATTGTCGTAGCGGCCGCCACCGGTAATGGAGCCGATCTGCACATCAAGAGCCTTTACCTCGATAATGGTGCCGGTATAGTAATTAAGACCTCGTGCAAGCGACACATCAAGGTCGAGCTGCGCTCTGAGGCCGAGAGTGGCGACACCGGAAGTAACGGTACGCAGTTCCTCAACACCGAGCGCTCCGACGCCGGATTCTTTCAGCAACTCCGACAGAGCTGTCAGACGCTCGTCAAGCGAGCCGGAAATTGCCAGAATAGGACGCAGACGCTCAACGGCCTCTTCGGAAAGTCCGCGTTCAAGCAGTTCGGCCACTACATTGTCAATACCTATTTTGTCGATCTTATCGATGGCCACGGTGATGTCGATAAGCTTGTCGGGCGCACCGATAAGCTCGGCGATTCCGGCAAGCACCTTACGGTTGTTGAGTTTGATGGCAATACGTATACCCAGACGAAAGAAAACCTCGTCGATAAGCTGCAATAGCTCAATCTCGTTGAAAAGCGAGTCAGAGCCTACAATATCGGCGTCACACTGGTAGAATTCTCTGTAGCGCCCCTTCTGAGGACGGTCGGCACGCCATACCGGCTGTATCTGGAAGCGCTTGAACGGAAGCTGCAACTCGTTGCGATGCATTACCACATAGCGCGCAAAAGGCACAGTGAGGTCATACCTCAGACCTTTTTCGCAAAGCATGGAGGTAAGTTTGCCCGACGGCTCTTCGGCGTCAAGCAGAGCAGGGTCAATCCCTTTAAGATAATTGCCGGAGTTAAGAATCTTGAAAAGGAGCTTATCGCCCTCCTCTCCGTATTTTCCCATCAGTGTCGACAGATTCTCCATAGCCGGAGTCTCGATCTGCCGGAATCCATACAGGCGGAAAACATCGCGGATAGTATCGAATATATAGTTGCGGCGTGCCATTTCTACCGGAGAGAAATCGCGGGTGCCCTTGGATATCGAAGGTTTCTGTGCCATATACAGTTTAAAGTAAATCGTATTGCGGAATAATACAAGCAGAGCGGCCAGTGCCAGTGAAATACGGCCGACCGCTCTGCAAAGTTACTATTTATATTCCAATTACCCGATTCCGGGAACGGAAAATGTTTAGAGCTTTAAGCTCTTATATCAGAATGAATACGACACGCCTATGGCAGGGATGAGCGCACGCGTCATATAATCAGCCTTGAACACGCCCGATTCGGCAAGCTTCATGGGAGAAAGCACCGGAGCGAGATTCGGATTTTCCTGGATTTTCTGATCAATCATCGGATTGGCCTTCCTGGCGAGCAGATTGTCATATGTACCGCTCACGCCGTCGGCGCCACAACCAAACACATACATGAACGCAGCGTCAATCGACAGCTCAGGAATGGGACGGAACGAGAGACCGACCGAAGGCTCGATCTTGGTCATGCCCGGCGTCTCGGGATTGTAGTAATTGGAATTTACCGGCGAAAGATCCAGCATAAGGCCCGCACGAAGGTCAAGACGCTCGGTCATGGCATATTGACCGCCCAGATGGAATGTCCATGAGTCCTTGTAATCCTTTGTGAGATGCTGGTCATACTCCGACAGATTCTCAAACTCGATATCAAGACGCTTGTAGGTGCTCCAGCCGTTGAGCTGTGCGTCAAATGCGAGAATCAGTTTTTCAACCGGCTTGAACGACACGCCGAAAGTCAGCACATACGGACAGGGCATCTCTGCCGCGAAATTGGTAGAGTTGAGCAGATCGAGCGATTCCCCGAGTATGGGACGCGACAGAGCCTCGTTGGCATATGATACGCTGGCTACTCCTTTCTTCACCTTCATGTTCATCTTAGAACGGAAAGAGGCGCCGACAGTCCATCGGCTGTCGATATCATACATGGCGCCGACATTAAAGCCCAGAGCCAGCTGCGAATCGCCGGTAAGATTTACCGACGCCGGTGTGACACCACCGATTGTAGACGGCATCTGTGTGCCCGAGAGCATCCCCATGAGAGGAAGAAAGCTGTCAAACGATTCGGGAGTCACAAGCCCTTTGTTGAGATCGACCTTGCCCCAGCTTATCATCATTCCGGCGCCGACACTCAGATTGGGCAATATACGCCATGAAAGTGTAGGCTGCACGGTAAACACTTTCAAGTCGACCGACTGATTGAGAATGGCTCCCGGCCAGCTCTCGCCCCAGTTGATCGAACTGCCATAGGGAGTATAAAGCGATACTCCGGCATAAAGGTTGTCGTAAATACGGAATGCCGCCGATACATTGAACGGAGTGCTTACGCCATTGTCAGTCTCATATTTCTTACCCTCATACGTACATGATGCGGTAGCCGAGATGGCGCTCACTCCGGCCGATATATCGAGTGTCTTTTTCGAAAAAGCCACAGCCGCCGGATTGAAAATATTGCTCTCGGCGCCAAGCTTCATCGCCACTCCTACATGACCCATGCCCTCCTGCTTGGGACTGAATGTATTTACCTGGTAACCTTCGGCCGATGCCGATAACCAGGCAAGAGCGAGCAACGGGATCAAAATTTTTCTTTTCATACTTGAATCATTAATTTATATTGCGACCGGTGGGAATACCGCCTGATTGCACCGGCAATATTTTCCGCGATCGAAAGAGGCCGCAAAGGTAAGAATAATAAACCATTCCAAAAGTAAATTTAATAGAAAATCGAACATTCTTGCCGACTTTCAGACCAATTCATATCCAATTGCGCCGAATCCGGTCACATTTTTCATTACATTATCCCCCGGCTTTCTCCCCGCAAAGTCCAATAAACCACTTCTCCCTATACAAAATCAACCTGCATGAACGCTAATAATCCAACGGAAGCGTTATATATAATATGTCAAAGACTACACTGAAAAAGACCCTGCGCGATCTTACGCGTGACCAGATAATAGACATCGTGCTTGAGCTTTACGACGCCCGTCGCGATGCACGCGAATATCTTGAATATTTTGTAAGTCCGGATGAAGCGGGTATGGCCGATAAAGCACGGGCCTTGATCGCAAAAGAATTCTTTCCCCAGCGTGGGCGAGCAAAGGGGCGCAGCTCGGTATGCAAGCGCGCGATAAAGGATTATACCCTTCTCCATCCGTCGCCACGCCATATAGCCGACGTGAGACTCTATCTCGTGGAATGTGTCGTAACATATGCCGTGTCTAAGCGCTGGTGGATAACCGAAACACAGGAAAAGCTACTGCATTCGTCTCTAATCGAAGCACTTGATTATTGCTTCTCACAGAATTTATATGATGAAATGCATTCACGCATCACAGCCATCATACACACACTTGCCTCAAGCCGCTCACTGGCAGCACGCGAGGCAATGACTCTTTACCGATATTTCTGTGAAGAGAAGGGTATACATGCGAAGCCGTAACTATAAGAGCCTTTTTTATAATAAATATTGCCGACAAGAGGGCAATATTTATTATAAAAAAGGCTCCAAGTATGCTAAATCAATGCATACATTAAGTTAATTTGATAATATTTACAAAATATCATACCGGATTACGTTTTTTTAAACTCTTTTAGGAGGAAACCGACTGAAACCCCGCTTCCATAGTCAGTTTTCAGTTGTTATAGACAATGAAAACAGCGACATAACCTGCTTTTTCACATCCCTCGTCCTCATAGGTCGGGTAGTGATACCGGGCAAATGAGGTTCTCATAAATAAATAGTTGAAACGGAGAGAGTTGCATTAGAGTTATCTGATGTGACTCTCTTTTTGAATATATCATAACAATTTTACTATGGCGATGAATTATCGACAAAAAAAGTATAACTTTGAAGTCGCAAATCAAACCAATCTTTTCGCCTAACTTTCAACTAATGAAGAGTATTATTTTTTTGACAGTACTTGCCACGGCGCCAACCGCTTTTGCCTCAGAGACTCAGCAAGA
>JAHZGZ010000010.1 GCA_019420545.1 Bacteroidales bacterium
ATCGACTCAACCTATACGACCCTGTCGGCAACATTTATTATTAAACAAGCTCTAAGAATCTCCTATCGTGGAGTGGGTCCGTCGTTGGCGAGCTGCACGAGATAGGCTCCGTAGGCGTTTCCGGCAAGCGGAGTGGCTATCTGAAGGAGCTGTTCGGCGGTGATGAATCCGCGGCGGAAGGCGATCTCCTCCAGAGCGGCGATCTGGAATCCCTGACGCTTCTCTATGGCGGCGACAAAATTCGATGCCTCAAGCAGCGAGTCGACGGTGCCTGTATCGAGCCATGCGAATCCGCGACCGAACTTCTTTACACTCAGCTTGTTCTGGCTCAGATAGTTCATGTTGACCGATGTTATCTCCAGCTCTCCGCGTGCCGAAGGCTTGACCTCCGATGCGATCTTCACCACATCGTTGGGATAGAAGTACAGACCCACCACGGCATAGTCTGATGTCGGGAACTCCGGCTTCTCCTGTATGTCGATCGCCTTTCCGTTGACGTCGAAGCTCACCACTCCGTAGCGCTCGGGATCCTGCACCTGATAGGCGAACACAACCGCGTCGCGCTGCTCCTTGACAATGCGGGCGGCGTCGTTGAGCATGCCGGTAAAGCCCTGGCCGTAGAAGATATTGTCGCCGAGCACGAGCACCACGTCGTCGTCACCGATAAATTCGCGGCCGATGATGAATGCCTGTGCCAACCCTTCGGGGCGAGGCTGCTCGGCATATTCGAAATGCACACCCAGCCGACTGCCGTCGCCGAGCAGCCGCTTGAACGCGGGGAGGTCAGCCGGAGTGGAGATGATAAGAATATCGCGGATTCCCGCAAGCATGAGTACCGACACCGGATAATATACCATCGGCTTGTCGTAGATTGGAAGCAGTTGCTTAGACACCCCGGTCGTGACGGGGTAAAGACGTGTGCCGGCACCTCCGGCGAGAACTATACCTTTCATATATGGTTATGATTTTTTCTGAATTGAAAATGTGGATGGTGGTGCAACACCTTCATTGACTATAACGCTTTCTCAGGCATTTATGGTGTGGATATTATATAAAATTCACTTTTCCATGCCGCCTCTGTCAAGCCCGGCAATTGCCTCGGCTACATAAGGGGTAGCTTTTACGGCCTGTGCGCGGCGCAGATATTCCAGAGCCGCCCGGGAGTCGCCTTTCTCTTTATAATAGTTGCCGAGATACAGCAGGGCCGTGTAATTGTCGGGATGCACTCCGATCAGCTCCTTGTATGTTGCCATGGCTGAATCGTAGTCGCCGTTGAGGAGCTGTCCCTGGGCGAGCGCGAGCATGAAATCAGGGTTGCCGGGTGCGCCCGACAGCATTATCCGGCTGTATTTCTCTATGCCCGGGCCGTTGCGGCGGAAAAGATAGTAACGCAGCAGCTGTTTGTCGATACTGCGCCCGAGCCATGGCTGGCGCTCTTTCAGGAGAAGCAGGAATTTTTCGTATTGCGAGGTCTCGCCCAATGAGAAACTTACACGCTGCACACCGTGGAGCAGCGAGTCGACCGGCACGAGATTGGCCTGGGCCTTTTCGGCCAGCGCGATTTCATAGTCGGGCATAGAGCGCATCCCCGCCACTACGATGGCATGGGCGTAAGTATCGCAGTTTTTCGGTTGTTCCTCGAGCATAAGCTCGTACATGGCTGCGGCGTTGGGCCATTCCCGGTATTTGAAGAAACGCTGCGCCTTTATGGCCGTGGCTTCGTAGCTCCGTTTCTGCGGCGACGGTGCTGTGTCGGCGGATAGTGCCTGCATGTATCCAGTAATCATGCATGCCACAGCGCATACCCATATTTTTATCCGCAATAGTTTCATTCTGAAAATGCTTTTTGTATATTTGCAAAATGGAACAGGAATAATCCTGTTTGAAACCCAAATTTACAAATAACTTGCAATGAGAACAAAATATAATCGCATACTTTTGAAGCTTAGCGGCGAATCGCTCGCCGGAGGGAAGGGGCACGGCATCGATACCGAGCGCCTTAACGTGTATGCCGCACAGATCCGTGATGTGGTGGCTTCGGGCGTACAGGTTGCTATCGTGATCGGCGGCGGTAACATTTTCCGCGGTCTTCAGGGGGCATCCAAGGGCTTCGACCGTGTGAAGGGCGACCAGATGGGCATGCTCGCCACTGTTATCAACTCGCTCGCTCTCAGTTCCGCGCTTGAGGCTGTGGGCCAGCCTGCAAAGGTATATACGGCTATAAACATGTTCCCCATCGGCGAGCATTACAGCAAGTGGCGCGCCATCGAGTCGATGAACCGCGGCGAGGTCGCCATCATTTCGGGCGGTACGGGCAATCCGTTCTTTACCACCGATACCGGTTCGGCTCTGCGCGGTATCGAGGTTGAGGCCGACGTGATGCTCAAGGGCACACGTGTCGACGGCATCTATACCGCCGACCCGGAGAAGGATCCCACAGCCACAAAGTTCTCGGAGATCACCTACGATGAGGTGTATACCCGCGGCCTCAAGGTGATGGATCTCACCGCCACCGCCCTCTGCAAGGAGAACGGACTGCCGATCATCGTGTTCGACATGGATACCCCCGGCAATCTCGGCAAAGTGCTTGCCGGCGAGCCTATCGGGACTCTCGTATATTAATCTGAAAAACTATATATAATGGAAGTAAAAGACTATCTCGACCCTGCTGAGGAAAAGATGGAGATGGCCGTGGCCTATCTCGACGAGTCGCTCGCACACATCCGTGCCGGCAAAGCCAATCCGAAAATTCTCGACGGCATACGTGTGGAGTACTACGGCAGCAATGTGCCTATCTCCAATGTTGCCAATATCTCTGTGCCCGATGCCCGCACTATCGTGATCACCCCTTGGGAGAAGGCGATGTTCAAGGAGATCGAGCGCGCTATCATCAACTCTGAGGTGGGCATCACTCCTGAAAACAACGGTGAGGTGATACGCCTCTCCATCCCTCCGCTCACCGAGGAGCGCCGTAAGAATCTTGTAAAGCAGTCGAAAGCTGAGGCCGAGAACGCCAAGGTGTCGGTGCGCAACGCACGCCGCGACGCTATCGACGGTCTAAAGAAAGCCGTTAAGCAGGGTATGCCCGAGGATGTAGAGAAGGACGCCGAGGCTCAGGCCCAGAAGCTTCACGACAAGTACCTCAAGCAGATCGACGATCTTTTCGCCGCCAAGGAGAAAGAGATCCTCACCGTATAATTCCGGTAAAAAATCGTATAATCCCTGTAGTAGGGACGCGGCGTTGCCGCGTTGCATTGACCTCTGATTGATGCAACGCGACAGCGTCGCGTCCGTTATACTACCATCTTAATGTTACTGCGACAGAATCGAGGTCGGCGGGGATAGGGGGGACGAGTTTGGCCACGCGTACCATTCCGCCCGTGATGGCCGGGAAACGGGAGAGGAGGACACGGCGGATGCGTCCGGCGACATGCTCGATCAGCTGCGAGGGCTCGGCCATCTCTTCTTTAACGAGGGCTACGACTTCGGCATAGTTGACGGTACCTTCCAGACGGTCGTGTTCCACGGCTTCCGTGGCCGGATAGCGCAGATGTACGGTAACCTCGAATAGATTTCCCACCTTACGCTCCTGCGCTCCTACGCCGTGACAGGCATAGAGCCTGAGCCGGTTTACTTCAATTGTAATATCGGTCATAATATTATAGTCAATAGAAGCTATTGATGAGATTATGCGATTTACCAGCCGCCTGACGCACCGCCGCCGCCTGTTGAACCGCCTCCGAAGGAACCTCCGCCGAATCCGCCGCCGAAACCACCTCCACGGCCTCCCATTGGCGGAACGATGATGACCGGAGCGGCTGCTTTGGGGATGGTGTAGGTCTTTTTGTTTTCGCATTGGCAGTTACGGCACTGGTAAACCTTTTCGCCCCAGCCCTCGTAGTCGGCGGTCGGTTTTTTCACTATGCGGTCGGCCACGAGCGTACACGCTCTTGCGCCGCAGTTGGGGCACGGCTGATAATTCTTTGTATGATTGACGTACGGGAGTATGTCGGTTTCTCCGCAGTTGGGACATAGCCATACATCGTAGTCGACCGAGTCGATACGTTCCTCCATATCCTGTGCGGGAGTGAGGTAGGCGTTGTCGGCCTTCTCGTCAAGGCGTTTCATGGTAGTGCCGCAGTTGGGGCATTTGCGGCGCGCCGTGCGCAGCCTGCGCATCACGATCATCAGCGGCACAAACACCACAAGGCCCATGCCGATAGTGGCAAACGCTATGATGAGCGAGGGGAGCTGCAGTTGCTGCAGGCGCAGATAGCGGCGGTAGCGGCTCTGATTGCGTGTCGATATGAGTATCATTATAAACCATACGAGCATGGTTCCGGCGATGACCATACTTATCGTAATCCACATCCCGAAGAAGTCGGGCGTGTCAGCGTCGCCACGTCGGCGGTCGTTGGCATACTTCGACATGAGTTCCTCGGTTGCGCCGGGCTGAGTGAGCAGATAGTTTAACTGGCCCACGGCATCGGCCACTCCTGCGTCGGTATTTCCCTGGCGGAAAAGTTCGTTGGAACTACGGATGATACGTCCGGCCAGTACGTCGGGCACTACCCCTTCTGTGCCGTAGCCCGTGCGTATCGCAGCCCGTTTGTCGCCAATAGCCACGATATAAAGCACGCCGTTGTCCTTGTCGTTCTTGCCGATACCCCAGTCGGTAAACAGTTCGGTAGCGAATGTGTCGATATCTCCGCCTTCGATACGGTCGACAACCACTACGACAAATTCAGCCGACGAGGTCTCCCACACACCACGTATGGCGCTGTCGAGCGAGTCGCGCATCGCCGGCGAAAGCAGTCCGTCGGGATCCGACACATAGCGCCGGGCATCGGATACGTGCACGTTGGGTATGTCGTCGACGGAGTGTACTGCGGCGCTCGCGGTGAGCGTGGCAAACAGGGTGAATATGATAGCAAGAATCTTTCGTGTCATATACATATATGTCAGTTGGTATGGGTTTGTTCGGTGCCTCAGACGGCAGGGAGGGAGTGGCCGTTGAGTTTGCGGAAAAGGTCGAGAGCGTATACATCGGTCATGGCCGACATATGGTCGAGCACAGCCTGTATGCGTCCGAAGAGGGTAGGGGCCGCGATATCGTACTGCTGTGGCACCTTGCTCAGCAGTAGCCCGGAGTAGTTGAGCTTGGGGTTGCGCACGGCATGTATGAGTTTCTCAAGCAGGAACGAGATAATGCGGTTGCCGGCAAGCTCAATGTCGACAACATCGCTCGCGCAGTATATCTTTTCCCAGGCCAAGGCCGAGCAGCGTCGGTAGCCCTCGCGTTCGAGCGGGTCGATATGGTCGAGCAGCGAGCCGGTGAACTCGCCGCGCAGTATGGCCTCCTCGTTGTCGGTGAATGCCTGTGCGCACTGTCTTACGAGCGTGCCGATCACGCACGAGCGCATGTAGGCTATCTTCTCGTTGGGGTCAGCCACACGTGTCATCACTTCCATCATGTGGCTGCGGCGTTCCTCGTCGAAAAATCCGAGAAACACGTCGGTTACTTCGCGTGTGGTCACAACGTGGAGCTTGTGGGCATCCTCCATGTCCATAACCTGATAGCATATATCGTCGGCCGCCTCTACGATATATACAAGCGGGTGACGTGCGTATCGTGTCTCTCCGTTAGGCCCCGGGCGCGCTATCAGGCCGAGTTCGTCGGCTATGCGGCGGAAAGTTTCCACTTCTGTGTTGAAGAAACCGAATTTGCCGTTATTTCCCGCCAGACTCGATTCGTAGGGATATTTCACTATTGAGGCAAGCATGGAATAGGTCATGGCGAAGCCGCCGGGGCGGCGTCCGTTGAACTGGTGGGTGAGCAGGCGGAAAGAGTTGGCGTTGCCCTCGAAACGGGTGATGTCGGCCCACTGTTCGGGGGTAAGCAGCGGCTGCAGCACGGCTCCCTCCCCCTCGCTGAAAAATGTGGATATGGCTTTCTCACCCGAGTGGCCGAAAGGCGGGTTACCGAGGTCGTGGGCCAGACAGGCCGCGCCCACTATCTCGTCGATGGCGTCGAGTTTTTTCACCCATGGCTCTGCGGCGTGACGCATGCGCAGCTCGCGGGTTATCTCATTGGCGAGGCTGCGGCCTACCGAGGCCACTTCCATCGAGTGGGTCAGGCGGTTGTGTACGAATACCGACCCCGGGAGCGGAAACACCTGTGTTTTGTTCTGCAATCTCCGGAACGGGGAGGAGAATACCAGACGGTCGAAATCCCTCTGGAAGTCGCTGCGTATGCCGCTACGGGTGTCGTGGTAATCTTCGAGGCCGTATCTCTTGTCGCAGATCAGCTTTTCCCAGCTCATCATCGGCTGTACGGTAGAATCGTTATGGGTCATACGGTGTGATTTTTTGCGGCGAGTTCTACGATTATTTCCGCGGCTGTTGCGGGAGCGTCGGCTGTGCCGAGCGCGGCACGCATCTCGCGGTATCCTTCGAGCTGATTGTCGTGGCCCGGGCGTCCGGGGAGAATGTCGCCGAGTTCGCGCCCCACAAGTTCGGGCGTACACATATGCACAAGCATTTCGGGGATTATCCTTTTGCCGGCAATCAGGTTGGGCAGCGCTACGAATGGTATCTTCAGCAGTTTCTCCATTATCTTATAGGAGAGTTTCACGCCGTTGGCCCGGTAGCATACTACCTGCGGTGTGCCGATCAGGGCACATTCCAGCGTGGCTGTGCCTGACGTTACGAGTGCGGTATCGGCGTGATGCATCAGCTCGAAAGTGTCGTTGCTCACAATCGGAGTGCCGGGAGTGAGGTAATATCCGTAATATGAAAGGTCGATACCCGGAGCGCCGGCAACGACTTTCTGGTAATCGGGATAACGGTCGGCGGCGGCTTCCATGATCTGGAGATTGTTTTTGATCTCGCTGCGGCGGCTGCCCGGCACGAGGGCTATTATCGGACGGTCATCCAGCCCGTGGCGCTTCAGAAACTCATCGCGTCCGTCCGACCGGCTCAGGCGTGAGTCAACCTCCTTTACCGACGGATTGCCGACATATATGGCCTCGTAGTTGTGGCGTTTGCGGTAGAATTCCGGCTCGAACGGGAGTATGCAGCACATGCGGTCGACAAGCCGGCGTATCTGCTTAACCCTCCATTCCTTCCACGCCCATACCTTCGGGGAGATATAGTACGCGACCTTTATCCCCTGTTTTTTTGCATATTCGGCGAGCTTGAGGTTGAAACTCGGATAGTCGACGAGTACCAGCACGTCGGGACGGAACTCGTCGAGCGCCTTTTTTGCGCGCTTCATGTTGGCTGCTATCTGCGGCAGATGACGCAGCACTTCGCTGAAGCCCATAAACGCCATTTCACGATAATGGATCACCGGCGCGCATCCGGCGGCGGCAGTCATCAGGTCACCCCCGAGAAATGCTATCCGGGCTTTGGAGTCAGCGCGCCTTATGGCTGCGATCAGTTCAGAAGCATGGAGATCGCCCGAGGGTTCTCCCACCGAGATAAAGTACTTCATAGCCGCTTGCAATTTGTTGATTCTCCACAAAGATACGAATAAGTCGAGAGCAAAGCCAAATTTTATTTGGGCTTTGCCGAACGGGAGTATCTAAGGCGGCGCCAAAGATACGAATAAGTCGAGAAATGGTGTTGCAAAATGCAAAAAATGTAGGGACGCGGCGTGCCGCGTTACAGTATGC
>JAHZGZ010000100.1 GCA_019420545.1 Bacteroidales bacterium
ATAGATTTTTCGGGCGCATGCGGCTATAATAATGTAGGGGACAACTCTGCGCTTTATCCACCACCAAAAACAGATTCTTCATTAACCGACACAACATGAAAACCGGACTTTTCCTCGTTGCCGCGGCTACCCTGACAGCTTTTGCCGCCTGCAATAAATCTACTCCCAAGACGTGGGACGAACACGCCGTAGAAAACGCCTATGCCCAGATAGGGATGCAGATTGACACCATAGAGTCGCTCGAAGGGCCGTTTCATAACCCCACCTCGCTCAAGACCGACGGCAGTGTGCTCTACTGCGACGTTACCGACTGGCGCAGCGGCTTCTTCCCCGGCACGGTATGGTACCTCTATGAGCTTACCGGCGACTCGACACTCATACCGCTCGCACGCAAATACACCGAGGCTATTTCCGACGCGCAGTATCTCAAGTGGCACCACGATGTAGGCTTCATGGTGGGGAGCAGCTTCGGCAACGGTTACCGGCTTACAGGCGATCCGGCATATGCCGACGCCGTGATCGAGGGTGCTCGCTCGCTGAGCACACGCTTCCGTCCCAAGGCCGGCATAATACAGAGCTGGGATGTGGAACCCGGCAGCGAGCGCGAGGCACGCGGATGGTCGTGCCCCGTGATTATCGACAATATGATGAATCTCGAGCTGCTCTTCGAGGCAACACGCCTGTCGGGCGACAGCTCATTCTACGACCTTGCCGTGAAGCATGCCGACCGCACACTCAAAGAGCATTTCCGCCCCGACGGCAGCTGTTTCCACGTAATCGACTACGACTCGATATCGGGCGGTGTCAACCACCGTCACACTGCGCAGGGCGCCGCCCATTCGTCGGCATGGTCGCGCGGCCAGGCATGGGCAATCTATGGCTACACCGTGGCCTATCGCGAGACCGGCAACAAGGCATACCTCGACCGTGCCACAGGCACATTCGAGTTCATGCGCCATCATCCCAACATGCCTGCCGACCTCGTGCCCTACTGGGATATGGATGCGCCCGGCATTCCCGCCGAGCCGCGCGACGCCTCGTCGGCAGCAGTAATGGCCTCGGCGCTCTACGAGCTCTCCTCAATGCCTGCGACAGCCGACAGTGCCGCCGTCTACAAGCAGTATGCCGACAGCATAATGCGCTCGCTCTCCTCACCCGAATATACAGCCGCTCTTGGCGAGAACGGTCGCTTCATTCTGAAGCACAGCGTAACAAGCCTGCCAGCCAATGTTGAGATCGACGTACCACTCAACTATGCCGACTACTATTATCTTGAGGCGTTGAAGCGTCGACGCGATCTCGGCAAATAGTTAAGTAACTGTTCTAAATTATTTTAGGTTAACCTATATGATTATTTCAAAATAATTTCGACCGGTTACTCAATAGAAAGAAATATTGCACAGAGGCCACAGAGCCCGCGGAGTATCAGTGAATAGAGTTGCTCCGAGGCTACTGTGGCTTCGGTGTATAATTATGGTTGATAATTATGTACGGACGTGATTAAAAACATGAAGAATTTCTTGCAAGCTAACAAGCAAAAGTGTAAATTTGCCAAAAAGATAAACACACCTTAATACAATGAGCGAATTTAGAAAACAGATCTCTCTTGATAAGGAGAAAGCAGCCGCAGTAGTGGGTCGAGTACGCCATCTGATGGGGCTTACCCGCCTGTCGCAGGCTCAGTTTGCAAAGAAAATCGGTCTGGATCCGGCCAATATATCCAAATATATCAATGGCCACCTGCCGATTACCGACAATCTGATCAACCGTATTGTCGTGAATACCGGCGTGTCGCGCGAATGGCTCCGCGACGGCATCGGTCTGCCGTTCGACAAGAATCATGTGGCAACTCCTGCCGCGACTCGTGTTGAGCCGGGCTTCCACATGTTCCAGCAGCGTTCGCTCCCTATCTACGATATTGCCGTGCTTGCCGGCGTGGAAGAGCTCGACCGTGCTTTTACCCAGGAGAACGTAATCGGCTATATCACCATGCCTCAGCTCAGCCCCAACTGGGCCGTTGTGCAGGCGCAGGGCAACTCGATGTCGCCCGTGATCGAAAGCGGTGCATATCTGGCATTTCTGCCTGAAAACGAGTTCCCGATGATTGCATGGGGGGAGATTTACATTGTGGTTATGGAAAACCGACGTGTGGTCAAGTATGTGCGCCGTCACGAGAATCCCGAAAAGATTATTCTAAAAAGTGCCAACGAGGATTATGACCCGATGGAAGTCAACAAGAATGACATCGTGGCCATGTATCCCGTAAAGGCTATAATCAACATGCATTTATGCCATTGATGCGCAAGTTCCGGAAGGAATTTACACATATATATATTACCGGCGCGCTGATGTGTGGCGTCGCACCCGCTGTGTCGGGTGTGACCGTGTCGCTCGATGCTCCCGGCTCGCTTTGCGGTGCCCTCGCCGAAGTGGATGACGCCACACGTGAACTTGTGCTCTCGGGAAGCGCGTCGGCCGCCGAACTTGGCGCATTGCGCGACAGTCTGCCGGAACTGGCCATGCTTGATATGCATGCCCTGCGGCTCACACCCGCCGAGATACCTCCGTATACCTTTGCCGCTACGAAACTTACAGATGTAAAGTTGCCTGATGACATTACCGTGATAGGTGAGGGTGCCTTTGCCGCGATACCGGCTTCCGCTGTGCAGCTGCCTGCTACGCTCGACTCGATAGCGCCCTATGCTTTTGCCCATAGCGGTCTTGTGGCGGTAAGCCTACCGGAGCGTCTGCGTGCTGTCGGCAGCAATGCCTTTGGCGATTGCGTGTCGCTCTCCGTAATTGACGGCGGAGCGGGGCTGCTGACCGTGGGTGAAAGCGCTTTCCATGGCGCGGCCTTTGAAAATGTCGATATGTCGGCGTGGCAATCGCTGCGCTCTCTTGGCGCCAGGGCTTTCGAAGGGTGTGTGTCGCTCGTATCGGTTACTCTGCCCGAGCAGGATGGATATATCCTCGGCGAAGGGACATTCATGGGCTGCACAGGGCTGACCCGTGTGCAGGTCGGTGTCGTTAAAGATATTCCGGCCCTCATGCTTGCCGATGCCCCCGATGCCGACGTCTCGCAACTGCTGGCCGACGGCGTCCGTACTGTCGGCGCCTACGCTTTGTCGGGCAACCGCAGTGCTTATATCACGCTGCCGGCTACTCTTGATTCCATAGGTGCGCATGGTATGGAACGTATGATGGAGCTTGACACCGTTGATGCGGTGACTCTGCATTCTGTGCCCGCGCTTGGCGAGGAGGTGTGGCATGGTGTCGATCAGGGGAATGTCTCTCTTGAGGTTTCCGGCGACATGGCCGACAGCTTCGCATCCATGCCGCAGTGGCAGGAGTTCAAGATAAGCCGGCCGACGAGCTCGATTGACGGAATTGAGTCTGTAACCGGCGGCATAACACTGCGCTTTGAAGGTACCTCGCTGATTATCACAGCTCCGCAGACAATCGGACTTGTCGAGGCTGTATCGGTTGACGGTATGCTCCTTGCGCGTGTTTCCCCCGCGGCTGCCGAGGCGATTATGGATGCTTCGCGCTGGCCCGGCAATGTATGCATTGTTGCAGTTACTCTTGCCGACGGCTCAAAGGCTACTTACTCCCTCTCAAGATAAACAGATTGCTATGGGGAAGAACAAGCTAAAGAAATTCGGCGAGGTAGCGCAGATGGAGTGTGTGTTCCAGTATCCGTTCAGGATACTCAACGAGCAGGGATTCCCGATGCGCGGACGCTGGCACAGCGATTATTTCCACAATGACAACCCGATTGTGCTCGAACTCGGATGCGGCAAGGGTGAATATACCGTAGGGCTGGCCGAACGCTTCCCCGACAAGAATTTTATAGGTATCGATATCAAGGGTGCGCGTATATGGTCGGG
>JAHZGZ010000101.1:0-759 GCA_019420545.1 Bacteroidales bacterium
CTCCAAGGTACATATAGAGATGGAGGTGTCGCCCAACGCCACTGTCAGCTTTACAGGTTCGCGCAGCTCGCATGGCGCGCCGGCTACTCCGGTGTCAAAGTTCGAGCAGGTGCTGGATCTTACCATCCCCGGCCATGGCATCACCATTACCTCGGCCGACGGCTCGACAGTGTCCTACGCTCTGTCAACAGTGGTGTCGGAGCCTTATGAGATCGTGCCTAAGTACCGCACCACCATCACCGAGCTGTGGACTAAGACCGGCGTTGACCTCGACCTGCTCTTCCCCTCAACGGCGCGCGACATATGTGTGGCCGGCGACTATCTGCTTGTGCTCGACAATACCATCGACTATCAGGCGGCGGCCAAGATCAAGGCCTACAACAAGTATACCGGCGAGTTTGTGAAGAACGTAGGCATATACGAAGGCGGCTGGGCCGGTCCGCGCTCATACACCTGGACTCTGTCGGCCGACGAGGCAGGCCATTTTGCCATGGGACGCCTCAACAGCGGCGGCGCTGGATTCCTCATGGACGCATATACCGATATCGACGCCGTGCCTACCAATCCCTTCTGGCTCAGTGCCGCGCAGGTTCCTGAAAATGCCGGAAAGCGCATGCAGATTCTCGGCAACCTCTATGACGGAAGCGCTTACGTATGCCTCACGTCGTCGCACTTCTACGGCGTGCTCCCCATGCAGGGCCAGTACTGTACATGGACTATGACCAACGGCACTCCCAACAGCATCGAGCCCAACATACT
>JAHZGZ010000101.1:769-3351 GCA_019420545.1 Bacteroidales bacterium
GCACTCCGCAATCGTGCAGCGCGAGTCACTCGACGATCCTACTATGTATGTCACCTACAACGACGAGTCGTCGTACCCGAGCGATCCGCTTGAAAAGTGGAACGACATGCATGGCGCCCATTTCGTGGCCTACGTGCCCGGTTCGGCCGACGCTCCGCTGGAAATGGATACAAGGTGCTTCAAATACCGCATCCTCGACTCCGATGTGTTCCGCGTGAAGGATGCCCGCTTCTTATTCACCCTCCAGATGGGTTACTCTACAGGCACGAGTCCGATGTGCACGTCGCTCTACAATATCTCAGGCAAGGCGGCATTCGCCACCACTCCTTCGGCCTCCGACTACCACGACTACATGCTCTATGAGTCGGCCGGACATACGTCGGCCAACGACAACCGAATGGGCAGCGTGGCCGTATGGGTCGACAAGGAGGCCAGCATCGCCTACATGTATGCCTTCTATCCCGGTCCCTCGGGCGACAAGGCAAAGATAACCTGCCTAAAGATGGAGGTAGGCGAACCAATCGAATGACATTCCAAAAATTCAACAATCAGACCGATGAAAACAACCCTGAACCATGTGATCACTGCCATGGCATGCGCTTTCGCAATACCGGTATGCGCCTGGGCCTCCCCCGACCATATGCTTGTGCATGTCAACGGCTCCGATACTCCCCACAGTATCGAAATTTCCGCTGACACACGAATTACTTTCGACAATACTACCATGCACGTCGCACATCCGGCCGGCAATCTTTCTCTGGAGATTGCCGACATCGACCGGATGGTGTTTGACCTTGAGACTTCTTCCACCGAGGAGATCGAGGCAACTCTTGACGCCGATATCACCATCACCGCCGCCGGCGGACACGTGACGGCCATCTCAGCCTCGGGCGCTCAGGTAAGCCTTGTCGTATACGACGCCACCGGACGTCACGTTTCCTCGGCTACCGGCGAAGGCATGGCCGATGCCGATATGTCGGGATGCCGCCCCGGTGTATACATACTCGTATGCGGCAACAAGACAATCAAATATCTCAATCGCTAACCTTTCAATACCAAACTGCACATTATGAAAAAAATAGCATCATTTATAATAGGCGGCTCGCTGGCTGCCGGAGCAATTGCCCAGGCCGTGGATCCTACCATGGTAGTAACCATGAAGAACGGCAAGACTTTCGAATACAATCTCCCCGAGATCGAGCACGTTACCTTCAGGACCGACGGCACTGTGACTCCCGTTGACCCCGACCAAAGGTATGAAACCACTGTTACCGAGGCATGGACAAAGACCGGCGACCAGCTCGGCCTGCAGTTCCCGGCATCGGCACGCGACATATGCGTGGCAGGCGACTATCTGCTCGTGCTCGACAATACGATCGCCTACGACGCAGCTGCCAAAATCAAGGCCTACAACAAGTATACCGGCGAGTTTGTGAAGGATGTGGCCGTATATGAAGGCGGATGGAACGGCCCGCGCTCATACACGTGGACCCTCTCGGCCGACGAGGCCGGCAACTTTGCCATGGGACGTCTCAACAGCGGCGGTGCAGGATTCTGGATGGACGCCTACACCGATATCGACGCCATGCCCGTAAATCCTTTCAAGCTGGCTGCCGCACAGGTACCCGAAAATTCGGGCAAGCGCATGCAGCTTCTGGGCAATATCTTCTCGGGCAAGGGACTGGTATGCACCACTTCGTCGCATTTCTACGGCGTGCTCCCCATGCAGGGCCAGTACTGCACATGGGATATGAACGACGGCGTTGCCGCCACGGTAGAACCCGTAACCGGTTCGTTCCCCGCGCAGTGGCATCATGCCATAGTACAGCGCCGGTCGCTCGACGACGAGACTCTGTTTGTCACCTATACCGACGAGTCGACATATCCCAACGACCCGTTTGACACATGGGACAACCTGCACGGAGCACACTTCGCCGTGTACACTCCCGGTGCGGACGCTCCCTCGCTCCAGATGGATACACGCTGCTTCCGCTACCGTATCCTCGACGCCAACGTATTCTTCGTGAAGAACGCACGCTACTACTTCACTCTCCAGATGGGCTACTCGACCGGCACAAGCCCCATGTGCACTGCTCTTTACGACATAACCGGCGAGGGCGCGTTCTCGACCAACCCCTCGGCTCCCGACTACAAAGACTATAAGATTTTTGAGTCAGCTGATTATGTGTCGGCCAACGACAACCGTATCGGCAGCGTGGCCGTATGGGTCGACGAGGCCAACGCAACAGCTTATCTCTATGCGTTCTATCCCGGCGCCACCGGCGATAAGGCGAAGATGACATGCCACAAGATGGTACTCGGCAATCCGATCGACTGATCTTCCGACCTGTTTTTAACGAGCTTCTTTATGTAACTCTGTATGAGAGATTCACAATTGTTGAAAATCTGCCTGCGGCATATGGCGGCGGTATGGTGTGTGATCACCGCCGTCGGCATATGCCGGGCGGCAGAGCCTCCCGCAACCTCCCTTACACTGATAC
Organism: Bacteroidales bacterium; assembly: GCA_019420545.1. GTDB lineage: Bacteria > Bacteroidota > Bacteroidia > Bacteroidales > Muribaculaceae > Muribaculum. The sequence continues at coordinate 3,271 of JAHZGZ010000101.1, forward strand.
CTCCCGGGCGTGTAACCGACAAGATCGACCTTGACGTGCGTGCCGGCATAGTGAACCATAGCCCCGACAGCATGACCTACC
>JAHZGZ010000102.1:0-2309 GCA_019420545.1 Bacteroidales bacterium
CTGTCGCGCAACCGCTTTACGGTCCACGCTGCAAACGGTTCCCTTTCCGGGAAAAATCTTGAATCAAGTGTCGGATCATATCCACCGACAACGGTTATCATCCCCTTGAACGTGCCCGAGCCATCCACATCACCGCATGCCGCCAGCCCGGTAGAAAACGTAAAATCCTCAGGCAGAGAAAGCTGCGCGGTAGCCGCCGTGAGGCACTTCAACACCGACGCCGGCGTCATAAGCCGGTCAATATCATGTTCGGCCACTACCCGTCCGTCGGAAAGTCGCACGATGCTTATCCCCACCGACGCGCCCTCCGCCGAAGGGAAAACAAGCGGACTTGCGCCCGACAACTGCAATGCGACACATGTATATAATAAGAGCGAAAACGCTATATTTTTCATAACCGATATATTCTTTACCCCAAATTTACGCCAATTTGACAACTCAGCCACACACCGTTCTGTTAAAAAACATATCCCGAATATTTGGTATTATGAATAATTGCATATACCTTTGCACTAACAATAATGTTTAACAATACTGTTAGTACAGCACAACATGACTGATATTCCGGAAGTTACCGCCATCACCACCGAGGAAAAGATACTCGCTGCAGCCGAAAAGGAATTCCTGCAAAAAGGATATGCAGCCGCACGTACCACTGCCATTGCCGAGGCCGCAGGGGTGACACATGCCATGCTTCATTATTATTTCCGCACAAAGGACAATCTCTTCGACAAGATAATCGAAAGCAAGATCGGCACCTTGCGCGACATCATGCTCAGTTCTGTCGGCGACCCGACAATTCCACTTTTCGACAAACTGAAATCAGCCATAGAGCATCACCTCGACTTCATAGCCGCCAATCCCGATCTCCCGAAGTTCATGTTCGGCGAGGTGTTCAGCCGACCTGAAAAAATGCCTGTCGTGCTCGAAAACCTGCGCTACCACACTCCGCTCATGACCCGGTCCCTCCAAGCTCAGATCGACGAGTATGCCCGCAAAGGCCTCTGCTGCCGGGTCGACGCCGGGATGCTCATACTCGACATCGTGTCGCTCAACATATTTCCTTTCATGGCCGCACCTATGGCCAATCCACTCTTAGGAGGCATGATGACCGACCGCGAAGCATTCATCGAGGCACGCAAAAAAGAGAATGTGGAAACCATAATGAGAAAATTAAAGCCATGAAACGCATATCACTGTTGACAATCGCGGTATTCCTCGCAACCCTCTGCTGCAAAGCGCAGCTGACTCTCGATTACTGCATCGCCCGCGCCGACGAGAATTATCCGCTTATCCGGAAATACGGTCTGATTGAGCAGTCGCAGACTCTCGCGCTGTCCGACATAAACCGCGGATGGCTCCCGCGTATCGGCATATATGCTCAAGTAACCGGACAAAACGATGTACCCGCATTCCCCGGGATTCTGAAAGGGATGATCGCCGGCATGGGCCAGAATATAAAAGGACTTGACCGCGTACAATACAAAGCCGGCGTCGACATCAGCCAGACCATATGGGACGGAGGCACATCCAAAGCCCGGCGCGAGGCCGAACGCACTGCCGCCGCCGAGTCGGCGTCGGCAACCACCGTCCGCATGTATGAGATGCATGAAAAAGTGATGAATCTCTTTTTCGGCATATTGCTTATGGATGAACAGATCAACCGCACCGAAGCGACCGTCGCGCTGCTCAACGACAATCTGCGCCGCATGCAGGCGATGTATGCCAACGGGACGGCCATGCAGAGCGACGTCGACATGATCGAGGCGCAGATCCTCACCATGTCGCAGCAGCTCGCCGAGGCCCGCAGCGCCGTGCAGTCATACCGCAACGTGCTGGAACTTTACATAGGCGAGGAGATCGGCCGGCGCACCCTTATGCGCCCTGCCGAAACCATGCCGTCGGTATTTGATTCCGCGCGCCCCGAGCTTGCCATGTACGACGCGCGCCTGCGCCACAACGCCGCACAGAAAGGCACCGTCAGCGCTTCCGTGATGCCCCGTTTCGGATTTTTCGCACAGGCATATTACGGTTATCCCGGCTTCAATTATTTCGAAAGCATGGTCAACCGCGACCTCTCGTTCAACCTTCTCGCAGGCATAAGGATGTCGTGGAATATCGATTCGTTCTACACTCGCAGGAATTCCATCAGGCGTCTTGCCGTTACCGCCGACGGTATCGAAAACGACCGCGACATTTTCCTCTTCAACTCGCGGCTTCAGGCCACGTCGCAGTCGGCCGAAATCGACGCCCTGCGCAAGATAATGAAGGACGACAGCCGCATAGTGAGTCTGCGTGCCGACATACGC
>JAHZGZ010000102.1:2319-5322 GCA_019420545.1 Bacteroidales bacterium
GCAGAGTCTCAGCTCGACAACGGCATCATCGACGCAACATCCCTGCTGTCGAAGATTACCGATGAGAATCAGGCGCGTATCGCCGCAAGCTACCACGAAATCCAGCTGTTGCAGCACATTTATCAACTGAAATACATACTCAACCGATGAAACATACATATCTCATAGCAGCCACCATTCTGGCCGTTACCGCATCATGCTCGCATGGCCACGATTACGACGCAACAGGCATATTCGAAGCCACCACAGTAATCCTGTCGGCAGAAACCACAGGACGCATCATGGCCCTTGACGTATCCGAAGGCGACAGCGTGGTCACGGGCCAGCGCATCGCCCTTATCGATACCGCCATCCTGTCCCTGCAACAGAAGCAGCTCGGCAGCCAGCGGTTGTCGGCCGAATCCTCATCGCCAGATATCGCGGCACAGGTCGCCTCTCTGCGTGAGCAGATCGCCCACCAGAAACACGAATGCGAACGCCAGTCCCGGCTACTTGCCGACGGCGCAACCACCCGCAAGCAGTACGACGACTCGCAGGCTACCCTCCGCACCCTGCAACGGCAGCTCGACGCGCAGCTGTCCTCTCTCGGGAAAAGCCGCAGCAGCATATCCGACAACGCCGCGGCCATACAGTACCAGCGCGAACAGATCGACGAGCAGATCGCCCGAAGCACGATAAAATCCCCGCTGACAGGCACAGTGCTGGTAAAATATGCCGAGCCGGGCGAGTTTGCCGTACCGGGCCGCCAGCTGGTAAAGATAGCCGACCTCAACAACATATATCTGCGCAGCTATTTTACGGCCTCGCAACTCGCCGATCTGAGTATAGGACAGAAAGTCACTGTAATAGCCGATTTCGGAGGCGATGAGCAGTATCAATACCCCGGCACGGTGACATGGATAGCCCAGGAGAGCGAATTCACCCCCAAGTCGATACAGACACGCGACTCGCGCGCCAATCTTGTGTATGCGGTGAAGATCGCCGTAAAAAATGACGGGCGCCTCAAACTCGGCCAATACGGAGAGGTGCGCCTATGAATCCCGTTGTCGACATACGGTCGCTAAGCAAGCGGTACGGCTCCCTGCATGCGCTCGACAATATCGACCTTAAAGTAGAGCATGGCGAGATGTTCGGGCTCATCGGTCCCGACGGTGCGGGGAAGAGTACCCTGTATAAGATACTCGCCACACTCCTGGCACCCGATTCCGGGTCGGCTTCTGTGTTCGGCCTCGATGTCGTGCGCGATTTCCGCCGTCTGCGCACCATGATAGGGTATATGCCCGAGCGCTTTTCGCTCTACCCCGATCTGACCGTCAGGGAGAATCTCAATTTCTTCGCGTCGCTTTTCGGAGTATCGGTAAAGGACAACTACGACCTCATCGCCCCGATATTCAGTCAGCTCGAGAAGTTTCCCGACCGCATGGCGTCGCGCCTGTCGGGCGGCATGAAGCAGAAGCTCGCGCTGAGCTGCGCTCTGATCCACCGCCCGGCCCTCCTTCTTCTGGACGAGCCCACCACCGGCGTCGATGCGGTGTCGCGCAGTGAGTTCTGGGACATGCTCGCCGGATTGCGCGACAAAGGCATCACCATACTTGTATCAACCTCATATATGGATGAAGCCACACGCTGCAGTCGTATCACCATGATCGACAAGGGCCATATACTATGCACGGGCACCCCCGCAGAACTTGTCGAGGGCCTCGGTGAAAACCTATGGAATGCCGTCGCCTCCGACATGTTTCGTCTGCTCTCTCTGCTCCGGCAGATGCCTGATGTGATCGACTGCTACACTTTCGGCGCCACTCTACATGTGGTCTGCACACCCGGTTTCGACCCCGGCGCCGCATGCCGCCATATCGCCGCAGAGGGTATGCCGGATGTGGAAATCTATCCGGCCAAAGGCAATATCGAGGATCTGTTCATAAAACTTACGCGCAATGACAAATAGCATACCTGCCATATCGGTCAGAGACCTCACCAAGCGGTTCGGCTCCTTTACCGCTGTCGACCATATATCTTTTGAGGTGAATAAAGGTGAGATTTTCGGCTTTCTAGGAGCCAACGGCGCAGGGAAAACCACCGCGATGAGAATGCTATGCGGACTGAGCCGTCCCACATCCGGCTCAGGTACAGTGGCCGGTTTCGACATCACCACCGCGACCGAAAGCATCAAGCGCCGCATAGGCTACATGAGCCAGCGCTTCTCCCTCTATGAAGAGCTTACCGTCACCGAGAATCTGCGTCTGTTTGCCACCATATACGGGATGGACAACCGCAGCATAAAGGACCGCACCAAAAAGATGTTCGGGATTCTTGACATGCACCCTATGCGCGACACACTCGTCAGGGACATCCCCATAGGGTGGAAACAGAAACTCGCTTTCGCCGCCTCGACGATCCACAATCCCGACATCGTGTTCTTGGATGAGCCTACCGGAGGCGTCGACCCGGTTACGCGGCGCAGATTCTGGGAGCTGATCTACCGCGTTTCCTCCGAAGGGATGACGGTATTTGTCACCACCCACTACCTCGACGAGGCCGAATATTGCAACCGCGTGTCGATAATGGTCGACGGACGCATAAAGGCCCTCGACACTCCCGAGCGGCTGAAAGATAAATACCATGCCGCAACGATGGATGAAGTTTTCCGCCTTGTGGCACGCAACGCAACCCGCTCAGAATGAACACGACCATGACACTATTCCGCTCACTGTTCAAAAAAGATGTGCTACATATCGTGCGCGACAGGCGGACGGTGATGATCACCATACTCATACCGGTAATGCTGCTTCTGCTGTTCGGATTCGCAATCTCAACCGAGGTCAACAACGTGAGAATCGTTACCGTGACCGACATGCACACCGACCGCACTCGCCTTATCACCGAGCAGTTGCGTGTAAATGAATATTTTACCTATCTCGGCGAGGCAACCCACACCGAGATCGACAGTCTTTTGCGGCGTGGCATCGCCGACGCGGTCCTCTGTCTGCACGAGGACAACGG
>JAHZGZ010000103.1 GCA_019420545.1 Bacteroidales bacterium
TGAATGCATTGGCGACCCATACGTTGCTTCCCATCATGTCGACGGTCTCGTCGTTGTGGAACTTCATGAGTATGACGTGCCCTTCTTCCCAGTCGTTGTCGGCGAAATAGGAGAGTTCCCATCCGTTTTCGGCGCTGACGAGGAGGGCTTTTGTCTCGGTCTTTGCTGCGTCCATACGCACTGCGGCAGCCTGATCGAAGATGTCGTCCTCCTTGTTGGAGCATGAGGTTACGGCACCTGCGATTGCGAGCAAAGCTGTAGCTGTAAGGAATCTGTTATATAGTTTCATTGTGGTTGGATCGATAGGTAATGATTAGAGTTGTGCTTCTTACTCATTTTTGTCGGTGACTTTGTCGACATCCTCGATGCCCTGAAGCAGGTCGTTGATGTTGATGTCGCTCTGGCGTTCCTGAACGAGAGCGCGTAGCTTGTCGAGATCGATATTCCAGGCTGATGAGAACCATTCGCGAACGATCGATACTTTCTGCTGGAGATTTGCGAGGCCATCCTGTCCGTCTTTGTCTTCAACGGGGATCAGTTTGATGCCGCGGTCGGTGTAATCTTCTTTAAGCCATTTCTCGATCTCCTCGACTGTCTTGAACTTGCGGTCGCCGCCGTTCATATAATAGAAGAGGTAGTCGATATACTGCTGCGAAGCGTCGGTTGCTGATCCGTCGGGATCAACGGTGACCTCAAGGTCGGTGAGGTAGTAGACCTCCTCGCGCTCTACAAACTGGCCTACATATGTGCGGTAGTCGCGTTCTTCATCCTGGGTAGTGCGGTAGTAGTAGTAGCAGAATCCGTAGCGCTGCATATATGTGTCGTCTTTTGCCGGCCAAAGAGAAGGCCAAAGGCCCTGGAGACGGTAGGAGATGTAGGAGTCGTCGACTTCATACCATCCGCGCTGGGCAAGCCACAGCGTAAGATCCCATTCGGCGGGAGTGCGTGTGATGTAGTTGGCACATGTCTCGGCGAAGTCTTCACGAGCCTGTCCGGATGCGTAGGGAGATGTGAATCCGAGGGAGCATGTAGTACCGCCGAGGCGTTCCTGCCATGTATTGGGCTCGTAGTGGGCTGCGTTGATGAGGTCGAATTCTTTGGGATATGTCTTGGTCTGGTGAAGGATGTGGGAGAACTCGTGGTGCATTGTCTTGAAGTACTTTGCATTGAGGAGTTCGGGATCCTCGGGATCGAGCTGGTTGACCACGAAGAGCGACACTTTCAGACCACCCTCGGCGAGACCGAGGATCTCGGTGCCTGTAGAGGGGTTTACGGCCGAGGATCCGATGATGTGGAGCATCTTGGGCCCGTACTGGCGTAGGAAGTTCTGATCGCCGGTAATCTCATCGTATACGTCGTACCAAAGGTATTTGGTGAGTACGGCGAGCTCTTTCGATTTTTCA
>JAHZGZ010000104.1 GCA_019420545.1 Bacteroidales bacterium
CCGCTATGTGGCTGCGGCTTTTAAATCAAGAGTCGCACTCTATGCCGGATCGGTTGCTCGCTATGGACAGCTGTATAATTATTCCGTTGAGGACGTACAGTTGTGCGGACTCCCCGAATCAAGCGCCAATGACTATTTCACCCAGGCATTCAAAGCTGCTAAAATAGTGGATGAGGGCGGTTATTCACTATATAGCGGCGACAGTGACAAGGCTGTGAATTTCAGAAATGTCTTCATGAAAGCCGACAATAGCCCGGAAAGTATATTTGTACGTCAGTATGACATCAACAACAGCGTCCACAGCTTCGATGCCGTATACTGTCCGCCCCGTATGACCACAACCTACGGCGACCGTTACAACGTGACACTCGATTGGGTGGAACTTTTCGACGGTCTCGATCTTGACCCTGCCACCGGCCATCTCCGCACAACGGATGAAAACGGAAACTATCTGGTGTTCAATGATGAAAAAAAGATTTTCGCCAATGCCGAACCCCGTCTGCGTGGTTCGATCATGATACCCGGAGAGACTTACAAGGGTATTACTCTTGACATCCGTTCCGGACTTATCAAAGAGAACAACGATCCGTCGGTGCCTATCAAAAAGTTTGTGGCTGATGACGGACAAACCACTACGGCATGGTCAAACGTTCAATGGTTTAAGGATAATGTAGTTGTAGCTACACAAAATCCGAAAAATGGCCAGGCGTATGCTTACAATGGTTTATATATCAAGATAAACGGTTCGGACGGCCCGACTACTTCAGGCGGTCCCGCTACTCTGACCGGATTCCACGGAGTTAAATGGATAAATCTTGACTGGAGTGTTGCTGAGACCAGTTTACATAGAAGCACCCAGACATGGATTGATATCCGTTATGCAGAAGTGCTTCTCAATCGGGCTGAAGCCGCTGTGGAACTCGCTCAAAACGGAGTTGCCACAGTTGACGGAGTCTCACTCCTCGACGACGCTATGTCATGCATAAACACGGTGCGCAGCCGCGCAGGTGCCAATCTTCTTGCATCGACAGCCGAACTTTCGTCAGAGTCAATCGTAAACCAGCGAAATTCAGGAATAAACTCATTTGTATTTGCTCCTAACAAGGGCCTTCATATCATTCGTGTGGAGCGTTATAAGGAGCTGGCATTTGAGCATAAGATCTATTGGGATCTTCGCCGTTGGTTCACATTCGACTCTCAGATCAATTCTTATAGAAGACGTATGCTCGCTCCGTTCATGTTCGTAAAAGATGCAACCGTCGATCAGACATCCGGTAATCCTATCGGCAAATATATCTATGAGACGCGTGTATGTGAACGTGCCAACAACTCTCTCACATTTGCTACGAAGAATTATTACGACAAGATTCCCGATAGCGAAAGAACAAAAAATCCGCTTCTTCAGCAAAATAATCAATACTAATAAATGTTTGAAATCATGAAGATGAAAAAATATAGTTTCATTCTTGCAATGTTCCTCTCTATCGGACTGGTGGCTTGTGAGAAAGATAATTACGAAGCTCCTGAAGCTGGCATTAAAGGCCAGATCACCGATAATCACGGGAAACCGTTCCAGACTGCGCAAGGCCAGGGAAGCATGAGCATAAGGATTGTCGAGGACAGTTATGCAAACGGTAATCCTGATGTGACTGTCACTCCCCAGAATCTCAACATGTTTCCGAATGGGTCTTTTCAAAACAGCAAGCTTTTCGCCGGAACCTACTCTGTGCTCCCGTATCAGGGCGCGTTCTTTGAGAATATCGAGCCAAAAACTGTGACTCTCACCAACGGTAAGTTTGCTGAAGTAAATTTCACGGTTACGCCTTATCTTGAGCTCGAATGGGTGAAAAAGCCTTATATCGACCCCGACGGATACCTTCGTGCTTCTTTCAAATTTACCCGCAATCATGTCGAGGGGCTTACTACTCCTGAACCCAATCAGTGCTGTATGTGGATTTCCCGCACTCAGTACTGCGGCACTGAGGGAGACGGTAACTATACCCCCGGTCTGAAAAACATCACTGCCGGAAACGAAGGGGAAGAAATTGAACTGGTATCAAAGGTTCCCATCAAATACAGCATGAAATATTGGGTGAGAATAGGTGCGAATGTTAAAGACACCTATAAAAAATACAATTTCACCGATATCGTTACAATCGATGTGAATTTATAATCAATCGGTATTGATGTCAATGGGCTAAATTAAGCCACAGAATTGGTTTACATGCGACAGGGACTCACTTCTAATTGTGGGTCCCTGTTTTTAATTGGATGCCTTAGAATGCTTTAGAACGATGGTATTTATGTGGCATATGAAAAAATCAGCCTGATTTCGGGGAAGTTCGGCGTACTTTCTGTAACTTTGTCAGATATGGTACGCAATATCCGTATTTTACTGACAGTGATGGTGGCCGCGATGCTCTGGGCTTGCGGCGACGATGACCGCTTCCGCGTAGAGGGAGTGGTCGACGGCCTCGGCACACGTGGTCTGCAATTGATGTATGAGTCGGGCAACGGCCTGCATACCGAGACGTTGCAGGCTATCGACGGAAAGTTCTCGGCAGAAGGCTCCTCGAAAGATTACACTCTTGCCCATCTCGTCACTACCGACGGGCGCCTTATCGCGCGCATGCTCGTGCGCAACGGCCAGACGCTGAAATGTGTGTTTGATGTCGACAATCCCTACAACATCCAGATAAAGGGGAACAAGCCTTCGGAAGAGTGGGCGAAATTCCTGCGCGAGAACCACGAGACGCTCCGCGCCGATGACCATGCCGCGGCCAACCGTCAGATACTCGGCTATGTCGATGACCATAAGGGCGATATGCAGTCGTCGGCGCTTATGCTGACACAGTATTATGCTGTCGACGGCGAGTCGCGTGCCGACAGTATCTTCGCGCTCATAGCGCCCGGAGCGCGTCCCGAAGCGATGGTGTCGGCCTACCGGCGCATGGTGTCGCGTCTCAATACCGCCGCGCTTGAGGAGAAGATGCGCTCGTTTAATATCTAT
>JAHZGZ010000105.1 GCA_019420545.1 Bacteroidales bacterium
TTGTTGATCTTCAGCAGGCGCAGCACCGACTTATCCTTGTGGTGGGTAAGCAGTTCGCCGCGCTTGGCCAGACGTATGGCATAGATGCTGTAAGGCTCGAATATCTTAATCGTACCGTAGGAGATGGTGCTGACGATAAGCAGCGGCAGGAAAAGGTCGTAGCCGCCGGTAAGCTCGGCGGTAAGGAAGATAGCCATCAGAGGTGCGTGCATTACACCCGACATCACGCCGGCCATCCCCATCAGAGCGAAATTCTTCACCGACAGGTCGAATCCGAGACCGATATTATTGAATAGATAGGCAAAGAAGAAACCGGTCATGCAACCCATGTAGAGCGAAGGGGCAAACGTGCCGCCCACACCTCCGGCACCGTTGGTCGACGACGTGGCAAAGGCCTTCGCCATACAGAGGCCGGCTATATACAACCCGATAACCCACACCACATTACGATCGGAATAGAATATCGAGCCGTCGACCACAGAGGCGGTATCGCCATTGATCAGAGAGGTGATAGCATCGTATCCTTCACCGTACAGAGGCGGGAAGATGAAGATAAGCACCGCAAGTATGCTGCCGCCGATCGCCGCGCGTACCCATGGATTTTTTATCTTGCCGTAGAAGCCTTCCATCATGGCCATCACACGTATGAAGTAAAGCGAGGCAAATCCGCATATTACTCCCAGCAGTATGGCGAACGGGATGCGTACGGTGAGGAAGTTCTCGCTCTGTGTAAAGAAGAACTGCACGTCGTAGCCGGTGAAGATGTAGGCGACAGAGGCGGCCGATACCGACGAGATAAGGAGTGGCATCACCGATACGGTGGTAAGGTCGAGCATGAGCACCTCGAGGGTGAACAGCGCCCCCGACAGAGGGGCCTTGAAGATACCGGCCACGCCTGCGGCGGCCCCGCAGCCTACAAGTATCATCAGCAGCCGGGGCGACAGGCGGAACATCTGGCCGAGCGTAGAGCCGATGGCCGAGCCGGTATATACGATCGGGCCTTCCGAACCTACCGATCCGCCGAAACCGATGGTGATCGAGGCCGCCACTACCGAGGTGTAGCAGTTGTGGGGTTTCAGACGGCTCTTGTTCTGCGAGATGGCGAAAAGCACCTTGGTAACACCGTGGGAAATGTCATCGCGCACCACATACCGCACGTAGCAGCTCACAATCAGTATGCCTATAAGCGGATACACCAGATATAGGTAGTTGCCCCCCGTAATGTCGATATTGAGAAGCAGTGAAGATGATATGTAATGTATGAGCCACTTGAACACCAAGGCCGCGAATCCACACACGATGCCGACAATAAGGGCGAGGAACAGGATGAAATTTTTCTCCTTGATATGCTTCTCTCGCCACATAAGCATGCGGTAGAACCATGCGTTACCTGTATGTGATATATTGTGCAGTACTGAACTCATATATATTCTTATGTGTATTCCGGGCTAAACGCCCTTTCCGGTCAACACCGTGCGGATGGTGTAAATCATTATTTTTAAATCGGTGGAAAACGATATGTTTTCCAAATACATGAGGTCGTAGCGCAGACGCTGCAGCATGGCCTCAATATCGCTTGCATACCCGTACTTGACCATGCCGAGCGAAGTGAGGCCCGGCCTCACCTGCTGGAGCAGAGTGTAGTACGGGGCACGTGCCATAATCTTCTCGACGTAGTAGGCGCGTTCGGGACGAGGGCCGACCAACGACATGTCGCCGCGTACTACGTTCCAGAACTGCGGCAGCTCGTCAATACGGTATTTTCTCATGAAACGTCCTATGCGTGTCACCCGTCTGTCGTCGGGGGTACTCAGCTCGGGGCCAGACGCTTCGGCGCCATCCTTCATCGAGCGGAGCTTGTAGATGGTAAACGGCTTTTTGTTTTTCCCGACACGCTCCTGAGAGAATATGGCCGGGCCGGACGACTCACGGCGTATGGCAACAGCAAACGCCATTATCACAGGCGCCGACAATATCAGCCCGAGGGAGCCTATTACCACATCACACAAACGCTTGACGTTAAGGGTCGACTCCGAGGCCCGTGCGTGACCGATATTCACAAGCGGCTCTCCGGCAATCTTGTCGATACGCATCTGGGAGGTGAGCATGCGGTAAAGGTCGGGTGGAGTGAGCACGTCGACACCAAGCGGAAGTATGCGACAGAGGATATCGAGAGCTCCAGCACGCCCCTCTTCCTGTGGCATCACCACCAGGCAGTCGAGACGACGCACTTCCACATGATAAGCGAAATCATCGTCGAGCGAGAGACATCCGAGTATACGCATGCCGCTCCAGCGGCTTTCGCGGGCGAGGCGCCGCGCCATGGATTCAGTCTCATCTCCCGAGCCGACGACCATTGTGTTGCGCATCCATTTCCCGTCGGATACCTCACGGCGTACCCACGCGGTAAGGAGCGCACGACCGGCATATACCAGCACAAACAGAATCGCCCACAGATAGAGTATGAGCAGATATATCAGCAGGCGCCGGTGTATATCGTTATTCACCAATGCTATGACGAAGAATATGCCTGAGCCTGCCAATGTCGACAGGATGGTAGTTCCGAGTTCCTCGGAGCGCGATTTCAGGAACACATTGTTGTAGTAGCCCGACAGCCAGTAGATCCCTATCATCAGTATGGGGAAAAGTGTCTGCTCCATAATTACGCTCGAATCGAGCAGAAAGGCTCCGATAGTGCCATAGGAAGCGGCGGGATCGATATAGTAACGCAGGATATTGTAAAGCAACACGCCGACAGCCGTCGTAAGGAAATCGACGGAAATATAAATCAGTCTATGGCGCTGCATCTGCGTCACGGCCGTAACACTGTAATTTGACCGTCACGGTCGATTTTCACTACTCTGGAGGGGAGCGACGCCGACATGTCGCCGCGTAGCGACGTGCATACATAGTCGACCGCCTCGGTTATCTCGGGAGAAATATCTGAGAACCGCTGGGCCGCAGGTGCTCCGCTTATATTTGCCGATGTCGACACGACAGGCTTTCCGAACTCCCGGCAAAGGGCCGAAGCAAAGCTGTCGCGCGGAATGCGCATGCCTACACTTCCGTCGGCGGCAAGTACCTCCGGGGCAAGTCCTTTTCCGCCGTCGACCACCATGGTTGTCGGGCGCTGATCGGGATGCAGGATCATCCCGTCGGCGACAGCAGGAAGCGGCGCGGCATGAGCGCGCATCATGCAGGCATCGGCCACAAGCAGGATGAGAGCCTTGCTGTCGGCACGCCGTTTTATATCATAGATACGGCGCACGGCATCGCTGTCGGTAGCGTCACATCCTATGCCCCATACCGTATCGGTCGGGTACAGGATAGTGCCGCCGCGGCGCAAGACCTCACAGGCACGCACTATATCGGCGGAATATTCGACGGGGATGCTGTCACTACTTTTATTCATAATCGTGTCGGATGAATCGCATATACGCAAGCACACTATGTGCCGCACAACAAAATTAGTCAATGAATCTTAATCGGCGAAATTTCGCGCCGTCAAAAATCGCGCCCGCACATCAAAATCATTCCCGGAATCAGGAGTCAGTCGGCACATGAGCCATCGGGAAGGAGAGGTTCGCCGCGATATGGCTCGATATGGCTTGTGACGATGGTCGAGGCGCCGAATATGTCGCGGAGTTTGTTTTCAACATCCGACGCAATGGAATGTGCCTGACATACGGTAAACGATGGATCTACCTTCAGATGCACGTCAATGATAATGGTCGAACCGTTGCGGCGCGTGCGCAGATGGTGGTAGGTATCAACACCTTGCGTAGCGGCTATAACGCGGCGTATACTGTTCTGCATGTCGACAGGAAGGGCTTCCTCAAGAAGCTCACGTATGGCCGGGATAGCCATTTTCGCACCTACAATCACTATAAACAGAGCCACAATCATAGCGGCAACGGGGTCGAGCACACGGAACTGCGGGCCGAGCCACATGGCGCCGGCGACACCGACGAGGGTAGCCACCGAGGAGAAACTGTCGCTGCGGTGGTGCCAGGCATTTGCGACCAACGCACCTGAGCGGATACGTATCCCCGCGCGACGCGTATAGTGGTAAAGCCACTCTTTAATGACAATTGAGGCAAGACACATGGCAAGCGCGATCATGCCCGGTCGCGGCAACTCCTCGCCACGAAGGGTAAGCACCACATTATGAAGTCCGTCAATGAATATTCCGAGGCCCACGATTATCAGGAGCACGGCGATAAGCATCGAGGCGAATGTCTCGTACTTGCCGTGGCCATACTCATAACGATGGTTGGCCTTGCGGTGGCTTACGGTGACCATCACAAGCACAATCACGTCGGTGATGAAGTCGGAAAAGGAGTGTACGCCGTCGGCGACCACCGCCCCCGAGTTGCCGACGATACCGGCTACGACCTTAGCGGTACCCAACAGGGCGTTCCATACAAATCCCACCCATGTGACGTGGCGCGCCACCCGCAGCGCCTCATCGGCGGCCTGTGCGGATGTGGTATGTGAAGATGTTCGATTTTCAGTGGGCATATTCCTATTGGTTCGTGTTTAAACTGCAAAAATACCATTTCTTTTCAATAAACCGCCTATATGACGTAAATTTGCATCCAAAATTAAGAGCTTGTTTAAAAATATGGCGTGCATCCGACTGTTCAACCCTGAAAACGATATCATGCTCCAGTGGCCTGCCGAAGTCACTGCGGCGAGAGCACATACGCTCGGCGCGAATGTCGAGGCACTGCGCCGAAGCGGATCCATGCTGCCGGTGTGGTGGTCGGAACAGGGCGATGCTATCATAGTGGCGGAAGAGGATCGCGACATGTGCCGCACATGGCTTGAGGATATGGCGGCACTCTTCCCCACCCTTTCCGGCATTTCAACAGCCACAGACGCCGACGCAGGGAAACAGGGGGCGACGTGGGGATGGTCGGGCGACGCGGCGCGACATCTCATTGCGGCAGGAGCCGTATGCCCTACCCTCGCGGAACTTGAAGAGATGCGCATGCTCAGCCACCGGCGCACATCACTGAAGGTGATGGAATATCTGAAGCGCACTACCGACATCCCTCTGCCCGCGCTGCCGGCAGAGGCAGCCACGGAGACCGAAGTGGGGCGCGCAGCCCGAGAATTCGGAAGTGCATTCTATATGAAAGCACCGTGGTCAAGCAGCGGGCGCGGTGTGGCGCGCTTCGAGAGCATGTCGCCGCGTGCCATGGAGCGTGCGCGCGGCATAATCCGCCACCAAGGGAGCGTGATGCTTGAGCAGGCGCTTGACGGGGTACAGGATTTCGCCATGCTGTACCATATCAAAAACGGCCGAGCGGAATGGCGCGGCTACTCACTGTTTTTCAACACACACTCAAGCTACGGAGGCAACCTGCTGTGCACCGACGACGCCATAGAGCAACGGCTTGCCGACGCCGGGGCCGACCGTGGCGTGCTGCACACCATACGCGAGGCGACGGCGCGTGCACTGTCGGAGATAATCGGCACTCACTATACCGGATGGCTCGGCGTAGACATGCTGCTCACCCGCGACGGCCTTGTGGCGCCATGCATCGAAGTGAATCTGCGCATGACCATGGGTGTCGTGTCCCATTACCTGACAGAACGGATACTGGCGCCGGGCATCGAGGCTGTATACACGGTGGAGCCTCACCGGGAGGGTCGAGAAAACAATTCTCCGACAGTCATCGACGGGCGTCTGACTGCCGGAGAACTTATGCTTACGCCGCCGGGGGCGTTTGATTTCAGAATCAGGGTGATATGAAAATTCAGCGAGGTTATCGCGGCTGGCTAAAGCGCCGCCCTCCCAGTCAGAGTCTATGACCGGAAGCGATATATACTGTATATCAACATTTTCCTGACGAAGACAGCGTCAGGCCTTGGCGCCTTTGAGGCCGCCTTTGGCGCCGCCGGTGAGATTGAATATATTCTGGTCGTAGGAGACGGTCTTCATGCCCTCCTCGCGCTTGCGGCGCAGGGCGAGCTTTACAAGTTCGTCCATCAGCTTGTCGAAACTCAGTCCGGTAGCCTCCCAGAGGTAGAACGACAGCGAGCCGGGGATGGTGTTGATCTCGTTTACATAGATCTTGCCGTCGGTACGGTCGATCATCACGTCGACACGGCTCACGCCATGGCACGAGAGCACGCGGAAGGTCTCTCCGGCCAAACGCTGAATCTCGCGTGTGGTATCGTCGGGAAGTTCGGCGGGGATACGTTTCTGGCTCGACTGCATGCCTTCGCTCCCTTTGCCGCCGCCCATGTATTTTTTCTCGTAGGTAAGGAAATCGCCGCTCTTGATCGGCTCCTCAAGGACGGAGGTGCGGAACTCGTCGCAGTCGCCGAGCACCGAGCAGTTGATCTCCTGCATGTCGGCCAGCATATGCTCCACGATGATGCGTGTCGAGTAGCGTTCGGCGTCGTCGATGCGCGCCTTTAACTGATCGCGGTCGTGGGCCGACCCGATGCCTACGCTCGAACCAAGGTTGGCCGGCTTGATGATGACGGGATAGCCCAGACGCGTCTCGATCTTTTCGATGAGCGCGTCGCGCTGAGTGTGCCACTGCTTGTCGGTGAACCATACATAGTCGACCACGGGTACGTCGTTGGCACGGAGTATCATCTTCATGGTGATCTTATCCATGCCGTTGGCCGATGCAAGCACGTCGCAACCGGCATACGGTATGCCGATTGTCTGAAGCACGCCCTCGAATATGCCGTCCTCCATATTGGTGCCGTGGAGCACGGGGATCACCACATCGAGCTTTGCCACCGGCTTGACGGCCGACGAGGTGAAGAGCCCCTTGGGGTTGGCGGGGTAAAGATTGTAGTCGCCGTAGACGGGGCGCATGTAGACCTCGGTACACTGCTTGAGCAGTTCGGGTATGTGGCGGTAGTTCTTTACGTCGAACAGCGCCTCGCCGGTGTACCAGTGTCCCTGTTTGGTAATATAAATCGGGGTAACGTCATACTTGTCGCGGTCGATCGCGGCCATGGCCTGCGAGGCCGAAATCACTGATATCTCGTGTTCGGTGCTTCGTCCGCCGAATATCACGCCTATGTTGGTTTTCATATTGACTGTAAGCTACTTAAATAAGATTATTTGAATGTATCGGGAAGATCGTTTTCGTAAAGTACGGTATCGCCGGCCTTGGCAAGCGAAGAAAGTGTCTGCTGCGCCTGGGCGAAAGTGTCGACGGCATGCACACGCTCCTCGGGCATTGCACCTTCGCGCAGCCCGGTTAGGATAGCGTCGCGGTTGTACTCGCCTACCACGATGGCCACGTCGGCCGAGCGCGCGATGTTGCGGCCCAGCTCCACGTTGGCGTCCCACTGACGGTCGCCCAGCTCGATCATGCCGGGGGTGATGATTATGCGCTTTCCCGAATCCATGGCGCGGAGCACGTCGAGAGCCATGCGCGATCCGTGGGGGTTGGAGTTGAACGCATCGTCGATGATGGTTATCCCGCCGGGAGTATGCTTCATGTTGAGGCGGTGCTCCACCTGCTCCACGCGGCTCACGGCATACTGCACCTTGTCGACCGACATGCCGAGCCGCATGGCGATAGCGATGGCCGGGATAAGGTTGGAGATGTTGCATTCCCCTACCAGACGCGTCTCGAAGGGGTAAGCCGCGCCGTCGGGTGTATGCAATGTAAAGCGGGTTCCATCCTTTCCGTAGACGATGCCGTCGGCATAGTAATCGGCATTCTTGGAGCCGACGGAATAGCGCAAGGCCTCGGTATTGGTCACCTCGCGCGAGGCGGCATATGGAAAATCGTTGTTGACAAGCACGAATCCCTCGGCGGGAATGGCGTCGGCAAGCTCAAATTTGGTGCGCTGCACATTCTCGATCGTCTTGAACGACTCAAGATGCTGCTCGCCTACAGCGGTGATGATGCCCATGTCGGGGTGGACCAGATCGCATATCTCCTTGATGTCACCGATGTTCTTTGCGCCCATCTCGCAGATGAATATCTCGGTATAGGGCTTCATCATCTCGCGCACGGTGCGGATCACGCCCATCGTGGTATTATAGCTGCCGGGAGTCATGAGCACGTCCCACTGCTCCTGGAGTATGCGGTTGAGATAATGCTTTGTAGAGGTCTTGCCGTAGCTTCCGGTGATGCCGATCACCTTCATGCCGGTCATAGAGCGGAGTATGCGTGCGGCATCGTCGTAGTAGCCCTTGTTGATATGCGCCTCCACAGGCTTTAGCAGCCACACAGCGGCCATCATCAGTCCGTGGCTCACAAGAAAGAGGGCGAGCATGAACTCGGCCATAAATACCCAGTTGCGCGATAGAAACCACGCGGGCACACACGCCACTACGGCCAGCGCGGCCGCCACGCCGTATATACGGCGCGCACGCGGAGTCCACACCAACGGCTTCTTGTAGCGGGCGGTAGTGAGTTTCAGTATGTTGAACAGCGAGAGCAGCAGGATGCACGCGCAGCTGAACACCAGCCCCGACAAGGGCATCAGCGTGATGAAAAACGCCACGAGCGCCACCAGGCGGAGCCATGAGGTAGTATCTCCGGAGGTACGCAGCCAGCGCATATACCGCTCGTTGCGGTAACTGTTCTGCTGCATCATCATCAGGTCGCGCTTGAGTTCAAGCAGCAGGGAAGCAAGCGCCGCAACGCCGGTAACAGCGAGCGATACTATAATGAATGCGTTGATACACATATATTATTGTTTTGATGTCAGGAAACTGCGGAGTACGGCGGCAAACTGCGCCGGGCGATCGAGAAAACTGTAGTGGCCCGCGCCCGGGAAACTTACCAGGCCAGCGCCGGAAATATGCTTCTCCATGTACTTTGCGTCGGCGAGCGGAGTGGCGGTATCCTCCTCGCCCCATATCAGCAACACCGGACATTTTATCGCCGGCATACAATGCTTCAGATCCTCGTTGACCACCTTGCTCAATATGGCGCGCATCATAGGCGAGGCCTTCGCATAGTCGGCCGAACCGACCTTGGCACGGCGCGCGGCAAGAATATCCTCGGCGCCGGCTTTGCCGTGGAGCAGATAGAGCAGGCGCTTCATGGCCTTGAAAGTATATACCTTATAATAATATTTCCACGTGCGTCGCGGCTTGATGCCGGCGGCATCGACCAAAATGAGGCTCTCCACGTCCGAGGGATAGCGCGACGAATAAAGCAACCCAAGGCGGCCTCCGAACGAATGGCCGAGCAGCACCGGCCGCTTCAGCCCCTCGGCTTCAACCACGGCGCGCAGGCATGCGGTATAATCGTCGACACCCCACACACGCGAAGGCTCGTCCGAGCGCCCGTGTCCCGGGAAATCGATATTGACCACCTTACGTCCGCATGCGAGGGCTATCTTCTCGATCGAGGCGAGAGTGGTTGTGTCACAACCCCAACCGTGCATGAGCACGATCGGGGCGCCGTCGCCGTTGACGGTATATGCCACCCGCACGCCTTCATATTCGATATGCTTTTCCATAATCGCTGTTTTCAATGCAAAGTTAACACTTCGCCATGGATTAGCGGCTCAGAAACTGTTTAAAATTCATATTGCTTCTGAAACTCTTGTCGGCCTCCACAAAGTCAGCCCGGCCATACGCGGATGGCCGGGCTGTGATAAGATTAGCCGACATTGATATTCGCCGGACAGAGAACGCTGAAATTGAATATCCAGTCGTGATTACTTCTTGGCAGCCTCAAGAGATGCCTTACGGAACTCCTTCATGAGCTTCTCAAGCTCGAGAGATACCTTGCGGGCACGAGCGCCGGCAGCCTTATTGCCATTTTCAACCTGAGATTCTGCTTCCTTTTTGAAAGCCTCGTAGAGAGAGGCTGCCTTTTCAACTAATGTTTTCATTTTAAAAAATTGGTGGAACTTTTAATAAGGTTAATAATTATTGTCACAAAACTAAGAAAAGATTTCTTAATCCGCAACATTTTAGGGTATCATTATGCGTGAAATTGTTAAAAACACCAAAATTATATCAAAAATAATCATTCCGGCCTCTGTTTTCAGCCTTCTACAGCCCACAAATGCGTGTCATCAAGGTGATCACGACGTTTTTTCATTCTCCGGATCCAGCCCCTTTATAGGTAAAGGTCAGCAACGCCTGGTCGCGCTGCTGCGGCTCGTTGCCCACATGTTCGGCGACCGACCTGTTGATACGCTTGATCAGATCGCTTGCCGATATGTCGGGATAATTTGCCATGATGATAGTCACGATATGGTACAGAGTATAGTCGGTGTAAGCCGCACCGCCGGCATTCGTAGCCGTAATGATGCCGTCGGTAAAGAATACCATACGCGAGCCGGGCTTGAGAATCATACTTGCCTCCGAGCAATCCTCGAGCACATCGGAGCCGAGGGGAAGGGTCGACGAGCCGGGGATAAACTCCGTCATACCGTCGGGGAGCACCAACAGCGGAGCGTTGTGGGATGCGTTGGCATAAGTGAGCTTCCCTGTTACCAGATCGAGCGCGCCGACAAACACCGTAGTGCTCATGTCGGCTTCCGGATTGTTGTGGAGCACATCGCTCATGGCCTTGATTGTAACCTCCGGACCCTTATCGGTCGAGATCGACGAACGGAACACGGAACGTACCACGGTAAGAAGCAGGGAAGTCGATACAGTACCCGTACATGACACAGTGCCTATACAGAAATAAAATTTCCCGCTTGCAAGCATGAAATCGTAAAAGTCACCACCGATGGTATTTACCGGATTAAGCACGGCAAAAACATCGATGCCCGCCCCACCGGCCGAGGTTGGGAATGTGCGCGGTATTGTCTCTTTCTGTATAGCGTGGGCAATATCCAGCTCGCTCTGTATGCGTGCCTGGGCTATTGTGGACTGCTTCAGGCTGGACACATAGTCGGTGAGCGACTGCTGCATATGGGCGAACGCATCGACAAGCGTACGTATTCCGCCGTCGGTGATATCACGCGGAAGGCGTGCCGAGAAATCGCCTCTGGCAATCTTGTAGGCCACTTTAGTAAGTTCCTCCAGCGGACGTGTGTTGCGCCGTATCACATACCTGAGCACTACGAGCACCCCGATCAACCCTACGAGTATTACAAGCAGCATGTAGCTCGCCACGGTTCCCATATGGTTGACCACCTCGGAATATGGGCTGAACGTGGCCACCGACCATCCTGCCCTCGGAATCGTTGCATAGCTTACGAGCATGTCTTTTCCGTCGACAACACGCCGGTCATAGCCCGATATCCCGCTGAGCATGTCGCGCCCGAGCTGACGCATAGGCTCGCTCTGCAAAGTGTCGGCATAAGAGAATATCGTCTGATTCAGTATCATGTTGCGGTGTGGATGTGATATGAACGTACCGCTCCGGCTCAATACAAACGTAAAACTGTCCTGATAAGGACTCAGGTATGCCACGTCCTTAACAAGCTTGTCGAGCGACATATCGGCCGTCATGATTCCTATCATGTTGCCATACTTGTCAAACACCGGAAGCGAATATGTTATCATCATCACATCCCCGCCACCATCGTCATAATACGGTTCTGACCACGTACCACGCCGGGCTTCCTTGGCCGAACTATACCATTCCATATTGAAATAGTCATAGTCATCACTGCCAAGAATCTTGCTCACAGGCTTGTTGCCGAGAGTGGTAGTGACATATGGCATATAATATTTTCCTTTCTCGGAATAATAGTATGGTTCGAAACCCATACATCCGCCGATGAGCAGCGAGTCGGAAAGCGACCACTGCTTTACGAGCGACATCACGCTGTCGGGCGAGGCCAAAGCCTTTTTCACAAAAGGCTCATACCCCTTGACTATATTCTCCACCGTGAGCAGACGCTCGTTGATGCTGCCGATCATCTCGGTAAGCAGAAAACCGGCATAACGCCCCCCGGCCTCTTCCTCGCGCTCATTGTTGTAGGCATTGAAGATAGCCGCGACCGCACCGAAAGTAACGAGTATCAGCAGAGTAGTCCACAGATACAGGCGCGTGGAGAAGTTAAGGTTGATTTTGCTTTTTCCAAACATATGTCATAACGAATCGTGGAGAGACGGCGACGTCGTTGCTTTCCGACATGCAAATATAGCGAATCATCTGTCACAACGCTATTTTTTTGAACGTTTTTTTTTGAACAGACAATTTCAAAAGCCCTCACATCCGGGCAGAAACGCCCATCGATTCGGCCAGGGATGTCGCGCAGCGGTCGCCGTCGATAGCCGCCGATACAATGCCCCCCGCATAACCGGCCCCCTCGCCGCAGGGGTATAGGCCGCGGAGGCGCACATGGCACAGGCTTTCAGCATCGCGCGGCACTCTTACGGGCGCCGACGTGCGTGTCTCGCATCCGATAAGCATCGCCTCGTTGGTGAGAAATCCGCGCTGCTTGCGTCCGAACTCGGCGAATCCGCGCCTCAGGCGCCTTGAAATCTCAGGAGGGAGCAGACGGTCGACCCGGGCGCAATGTATGCCGGGCGCATATGATGTCGGGGGCAGATCGGCCGAGGGACGCCCGTTGACAAAGTCGTCCATACGCTGCGCGGGAGCATTCTGCGAGCCGCAGTCCTCCTCGAAAAACCGTTTTTCGATGCGCTCCTGATAGCGCATCATCTTCAGCGGACCGGCGCCGTCGGTATCGGGGACGTCCTCGGGAAGTATCTCCACCACCATCCCCGAATTGGCCCATTTCGTGCCTCGCGACGAGGGCGACATGCCGTTGACCACCAGTAGTCCCGGGGCACTCGCGGCAGGAATGATAAATCCGCCGGGACACATGCAGAAGGAATACACAGCCCTGTCGTCGACACGTGTAAGCATCGAATACTCGGCGGCGGGGAGCCAGCGGCCGCGCCCCTGCGGGGAGTGATACTGCAGGCGGTCGACAAGCTGCTGCGGATGCTCGAGGCGCACCCCTATGGCAAGTCCCTTGGCCTCAATCTCCACGCCCGAGGCGGCAAGCGACTCGTAGACGTCGCGCGCCGAATGCCCGGTGGCGAGGATAACCGGGCCGGAGAATGTCTCGCCGGAAGCGGTCGCCACTCCGATAACGGCATCGCCGTCGATCAGCAGGCGCTCCACGCGGGTACCGAACATCACCCGTCCGCCACACTCTTCGATGGTATGGCGCATGGCCTTGATCACGTCGGGGAGGCGGTCGGTGCCGATATGAGGATGCGCGTCGACAAGTATGTCCTCGCTGGCTCCATGCTGCCAGAGTACGGTAAGCACTTTATCCACACTGCCGCGTTTTTTGCTGCGGGTATACAGTTTGCCGTCGGAATAGGCCCCTGCTCCACCCTCGCCGAAGCAGTAGTTGGAGTCGGGGTCGACAACCCCCTCGCGGGCTATGCGGGCCATGTCGCGCCGACGCGAGTCGACATCCTTGCCGCGCTCCAACACGACCGGACGTACACCCAGCTCTATGAGCCGCAGGGCGGCAAACAGGCCTGCCGGCCCGGCTCCCACTACAATAGCCTGCGGAGCATCAGGCCCGACGGGCGCATATACGACAGGCGTGGCAATTGCGGTAGAGTCGGGCTTGCTGTCGAGAAACAGGCGCACACGCACGTTGACCATCACACGGCGCTGACGCGCGTCGATGCTGCGGCGCACTATTTTCAGCGCCTTTACTCGGTCGGGGTCTATGCCGCCCGCGCGTGTCGCCTCGCGGAGGAGCAGAGTGTCGGGCTGTCCGGCGACTTCCGGAGCCACACGCAGATCAATATCCTGATACATAGCTTATTTTATTATTATGGTGTTGCATTTCAGGATGCAACGCGGCACGCCGCGTCCCTACACTTTTTTTGCAATACCTTCTTGTATTATTCGGTGGGAGAAACCGGCTGTTCGATAGGCTTGATGCCCTTGAAATGGCGGTTGAGGCGGCGCACCATCACGAGCATGGTGACCAGAGCGAAAATGAAAGCGATAAGATCGGAGCCGCACATCGACGCCCACACGCCGTTGACACCATAATAGCGCGGCAGCACTATGAGGAACGGAATCAGAAACAGCAACTGACGCGTAAGCGACAGAAAAATGGATATCTGCGGCTTGCCTATCGACTGAAAAAAATTCTGGATGACGATCTGCGCGCCCACCACCGGGTAGAATATAAAGTAGATTCTGAAACCGTCGCGGGCTATGGCGGTAAGCGTGGCGTCGCGGGTAAAGAGTCCGCTGATAGTGTCGGGGAACGACTCGCATACGGCGAATCCGACAAATGTA
>JAHZGZ010000106.1 GCA_019420545.1 Bacteroidales bacterium
TCAAGAGAAAACACGCTTTCAAGAGCCACATTCTCACTAAAAAGACCAAGAAGCAGAAGCGCAACCTTACTCACAGCGGCCTTATCGCTACTGTTGATCAGAAGGGTGTACGCAAGCTCCTCGCTCTTTGATCAGTCCTCTTTGTGAGAGTGACATTCCCGTTTTCTCCTGCTCTTGCAGGTAAATTCGTGATTCCGAAGCCTTAGGGTTTCACCAACAAAATTTCATTAACCGAATGTTCAGCCCAAAGAGCTTTAGCCGCTGACATTCAAAATCTTTCAAAACAATGCCAAGATCAGTAAACCATGTTGCTTCCAGAGCACGTCGTAAGAAAATCCTGAAACTCACCCGCGGTTATTTCGGCTGCCGTAAGAACGTATGGACCGTAGCCAAGAATACCTGGGAAAAAGGTCTTACCTATGCTTACCGCGACCGCAAGGACAAGAAGCGCAACTTCCGCGCTCTCTGGATCCAGCGTATCAACGCAGCCGCACGTGAGGAGAACCTTTCTTACTCCAAGCTCATGGGCCTCATCCACAAATCAGGCATAGCCATCAACCGCAAGGTGCTCGCCGACCTCGCCCTCAACAACCCCGCAGCTTTCAAGGCTGTCGTTGCCAAGGTGAAGGACGCATAATACAGGCCCCTGCAAGTTGCCCTTATTTAGGTCGACTTTGAAATTATACAAGGCGCAGTGCTGTTAAGGCACGGCGCCTTGTGTGGTTTTGGGCTGATTTCGGAGCGTGCCGGAATCTATGATTACTCTGCGACTTTCCTGTTGTACTTTGATAAAATCTGTTAATGTGCGGTGGTTAAATGTTGTGAGTTGTGAATGAATGTTAACCTGACTGGAGAATGGCAGCCCCCGACTTCTCCCCATCTCCGCATTCTTGTTAAATTTGCAGAATGTGAAGAAGCGGCCTTCATTTCTGACGGTCCCGCATCATCCCTTCACATGCAGGATATTAAGAGCTTGTTTAAAATAAATGTTTATTTCAGGCTGTCGGATTTTTAGGGAAATTCCATTTAAGTCGAAGGAGCATAGCGGGCTATGTGACTGAGACGAAAATGAAATTTCACAAAAATCCGGCAGAATCGAGGTAATTTATTGACATAAACGGCTCAGGTGATTAACTAAACTTAAAAACAGAGCATGAATGATGTTTTCTTTGGATTCGCATCTTTGGATGTATTTCATCTTTTGATTCAGTCACATAGCCCACTATGCTCCTGAATCCGCAAGACGAAATCCATCTCAAATCTGCGAACCTGAAATAAACATTTATTTTAAACAAGCTCTAACTAACCAGATACAGGTATGCCCAACATACTTACAGGTTTGATTCACCGTCAGGCGCTTAAATATGGCGACCGGGCTGCATTAAGTTTCAAGGATGCCGCCACACATCCGTGGGTCGATATTTCCTGGCGTCGCTTTGCCGAGATGGTCGACCAGGCCGCCATGGCTTTGGAACGGCTCGGAGTTGTGCCGGCCGATAAAATCGGAGTATTCTCCGCCAACCGGCCCGGAGTGCTTGTCGCCGACTTTGCCGCCTATGCCAACCGTGCCGCTTCCGTATCAATATATTCTACCAGCAGTCAGGAGCAGGTCGAGTATATCGTTAACGATGCCGGCATACATATACTTTTCACAGGCAATCAGGAACAATACGAGATTGGCCGCAAGGCTATGGACAAATGCCCGTCGTTAAAGCGTATCGTGGCGTTTGATGTTGCCGAGCGCCAGCCCGATGATCACATTACACTCACATTCGCTGAGTTCCTGAAGATTGGGGCCGAGGCTCCTGAAGAAAGCCGGTTGGAGGTGCAGCGCCGTACCGACGAGGCTCTTCCCGAAGATACGGCAACGCTGATCTATACATCGGGTACCACCGGCGAGCCTAAAGGTGCTATCCTTCCACATAGTTGTTTTTCCGCGACATTGCCCATACATGTCGAGCGTCTTACGTCGATTTCCGACGCCGATACTTCGCTTTGCTTTCTCCCGCTGAGCCATATATTCGAGAAAGGGTGGACGTATGTGTGTCTTTATGTCGGCATGAAGGTTTACGTCAATCTCGACCCACGCGACATACAGAATTCTATCCGTGAGACCACACCTACATGCATGTGTTCCGTGCCGCGTTTCTGGGAGAAGGTATATGCCGCCGTGCAGGCAAAGATACACCGCATGAACGCGTTCCAGAAAGTCATGGTGCGCCGTGCGCTCGTAGTCGGCAAGCGCCGTAATCTTGACTATGTGCGTCTCGGGCGCAAGGTGCCCGCATGGCTTGAGTTGCAGTACAAGTTTTTCGACGCACGCGTCTTCACACCCCTGCGCAAGGTGATCGGTATCAACAACGGCAACATTTTCCCCACTGCAGGCGCTCCGCTGAGCGACAATGTGTGCGAGTTCTTGCATTCATGCGGTATAAACATAATGGTAGGATACGGACTTTCGGAAACAACAGCTACCGTTACATGCTTCCCTGCCGTAGGCTATGAGATTGGTACTGTCGGCACTGTCATCCCGCGTGTGCAGGTGAGAATCGGCGAAAACAACGAGATTCTTGTCTGCGGGCCGACTGTCATGACAGGTTACTATAACAAGCCCGAGGCAACTGCCGAGGCCTTTACTCCGGACGGATGGTTTCGCACGGGCGACGCCGGACGCATCGACAATACCGGCGCCCTGATCCTTACCGACAGAATAAAGGACTTGTTCAAGACCTCCAACGGCAAATACATCGCTCCCCAGGCCATCGAAAGCCGCCTCGGCGAGGACAAGTATATCGAGCAGGTGGCCGTTATCGGCGATAAACGCAAATATGTCACTGCCATCATCGTTCCCGCTCTTGATGCCTTGCGCGAATATGCCGAAAAAAAGAAGATTGCCTACAAGTCTATGGCCGATCTCGTGGCCAATTCCGAAATCAACCGCATGATTCAGCAGCGCATCGAAAAACTTGAAAAAGGATTTGCCAACTACGAGAAAATAAAGAAATTCACTCTTCTTCCCAAGGAATTCACAATGGAGGGGGGCGAACTTACAAATACGCTGAAAATCAAACGCCCGGTCATCAATACAAAGTATGCCGATCTGATTGAGGCGATGTATGCACAATAAGCATATATCTCCCCTTTCATAAAATATATACATCTTCTAATCTGTTGATCAATATTTGCAAATGATTACATACGACCAACTCAAACAGGCCACCGAGCGCAAGGACGCGCTCTGCCGATATCTCGACATCGACTCCAAACGCATTGAAGTGGAGGAGGAAGAGCTGCGTACCCATGTGCCCGATTTCTGGGAGCACCAGAAGGAGGCGCAGGCACAGATGAAGAAGGTGAAACAGCTCCACCAGTGGATCGACTCTTATGATGAAGTGGCGAAGGCTGTCGACGAGCTTCATCTCGCCTGGGACTTTCTCAAGGAGGGTCTTGTCGAGGAAGAGGAACTCGACCGCATGTACACCGACCTGATTGCTAAAATCGAGGATATGGAGCTGCGCAATATGCTTCGCCGCGAGGAAGATTCGCTCGGCGCCGTGCTCAAGATCAACTCAGGAGCCGGCGGTACCGAAAGCCAGGACTGGGCATCGATGCTCATGCGTATGTATCTGCGCTATTGCGAGGACAAGGACTACAAGACCGCTATCGCCAACATACTTGAAGGTGACGAGGCCGGTATCAAGTCGGTCACCATAGAGGTCGACGGCCCTATGGCCTACGGTTACCTCAAGAGTGAGAACGGTGTGCACCGCCTCGTGCGCGTATCACCCTACAATGCGCAGGGCAAGCGTATGACATCGTTCGCATCAGTATTCGTGACCCCTCTGGTCGATGATACAATCGAGGTGCATGTCGATCCCGCGCTTCTCAGCTGGGATACATTCCGAAGCGGCGGTGCCGGCGGTCAGAACGTCAACAAGGTGGAGTCGGGTGTGCGTCTGCGCTATCAGTTTACCGATCCCTACACCGGCGAGAAGGAGGAGATACTTATCGAGAATACCGAGACCCGCGACCAGCCCAAGAACAAAGAGAACGCCATGCGTCAGCTGCGTTCGATCCTTTACGACAAGGAGCTGCAGCACCGTCTGGCCGAGCAGCGCAAGATCGAGGACGGAAAAATGAAAATCGAATGGGGCTCGCAGATCCGCTCCTATGTGTTCGATGACCGCCGCGTGAAGGATCATCGTACCGGCTGGCAGACATCCGACGTCAATGCGGTGATGGACGGAGATCTCGATCCGTTTATCAAGGCATACCTCATGCAGTTTGCACAGGAGCAGGAGGGTGCATAAGCCAGCCCCGGCATCCAAATTCCCTTATGATTATGAGCAAAGACAAGATAACCATTGTAAAGGTCGGCGGCAAGATCGTGGAGGAGGTTGATACTCTCGCCGCTCTGCTGCGCGATTTCGCCGCCATCAACGGCTTCAAGCTGCTCGTGCACGGCGGTGGCCGTTCTGCCACGAAAGTT
This sequence comes from Bacteroidales bacterium, assembly GCA_019420545.1. Lineage (GTDB taxonomy): Bacteria > Bacteroidota > Bacteroidia > Bacteroidales > Muribaculaceae > Muribaculum. The sequence goes on from JAHZGZ010000106.1 coordinate 4,490, forward strand.
GCCTCCGATCTCGGTATCGCTACCACGATGATCGATGGGCGCCGTGTCACCGACGAGGACATGCTGCGCGTGGTCACGATGGTCTATGGCGGTATGGTCAACAAATCGGTTGTCGCCGGGCTTCAGGCTCTCGGCGTCGATGCTCTCGGCATGACCGGTGCCGATATGGATATAATCCGTTCGCGGCGCCGTCCCGTTACACCAGCCGGTATCGACTACGGTTGGGTGGGCGATGTGGAACGCGTCAACGGCGATGCGCTCGCCACTCTCGTGCGTGCCGGTGTCGTGCCGGTCGTCGCGCCTTTGACCCACGACGGCGAGGGACATCTTCTCAATACCAATGCCGACACCATGGCTCAGTCGGTAGCTACCGGGCTGGTGCCTTACTTCGACGTGCGCCTCGTATTCTGTTTCGAGAAGCCCGGAGTATTGCGCGATGAGAACGATGATACTTCGGTAATCCCTGCCATTACACCCGCGCTTTTTGAGCAGTTGAAGGCCGACGGCACCGTGTCGGGTGGTATGCTACCCAAGCTTTCCAATTCATTCGACGCCATTCGTGGCGGAGTAGGGGAGGTGGTTATCACATCCGCGTCGGCTCTCGGTGATAACACCGCCGGCACGCGTCTTACGCTCTAACGGACATATCTCTGCCTGAATGCTCTAAAATTTGCACGTTTCCGCGGATGATTTGTGGCTGAAAATAATTACCTTCGCAGACGTTTTGATTATAAACGTTGGCGGTCGTCGCTGTGGTGAGTACGAGCCGGGCGCAGGACTGCCGTAAAAATTACAGATCAGCGTGGAAACGAAGTACATTTTTGTGACCGGAGGCGTAGTCTCCTCCCTGGGTAAAGGAATCATATCATCGTCGCTCGCATGCCTGCTTGAGGCACGTGGATTCCGTGTCACCATCCAGAAGTTTGATCCCTATATCAATATCGACCCCGGCACTCTCAATCCCTATGAGCATGGTGAGTGTTATGTGACTGTCGACGGCCATGAGGCTGACCTTGATCTCGGTCATTACGAGCGCTTCACCAACATGCGCACCACGCGCGCCAACAATATCACCACCGGCCGTATCTACCAGAATGTCATCGACAAGGAGCGCCACGGCGACTATCTTGGCAAGACCGTCCAGATCGTGCCTCATATCACCGACGAGATCAAGCGCAACGTAAAGCTTCTCGGCAATACCGGAAATTTCGACTTTGTGATTACCGAAATCGGAGGTACCGTGGGCGACATCGAGTCGCTCCCCTTTATTGAGGCGATGCGTCAGCTGCAATGGGAACTCGGCCACGACGCGCTCTGCATACATCTTACATATGTGCCCTATATTCGTGCCGCCAAGGAGCTGAAAACCAAGCCTACGCAACACTCTGTAAAACAGCTTCAGGAAGTTGGTATACGTCCCGACATACTTGTTTTGCGTACCGAGCGTGAGATTCCGGCCGACATGCGCCGCAAGATCGCGCAGTTCTGCAATGTATCGGTCGATGCCGTTATCCAGTCGGTCGATGTCCCCACCATCTATCAGGTGC
>JAHZGZ010000107.1 GCA_019420545.1 Bacteroidales bacterium
TGTTTGCCGCTGTGGCACATCTCCGTGTGCCTTACATACGGATGCATATGCGCGGCACTCCCTCCACCATGCAGACGCTTACGGAATATGATGATGTTACGGCGGATGTAATCACCGATCTTCAGCGTAAGCTTGCCGATCTTCGTATGGCCGGTGTGGCCGATGTTATCGTGGATCCCGGATTCGGTTTTGCCAAGACAATCGGGCAGAATTACACCCTTATGCGCGAACTTGACAAGTTCTCGTTGCTCGGTTGTCCGCTGCTTGTAGGTGTCTCCCGCAAGTCGATGATATACCGTCTGACGGGCAAGACTCAGGATGAATCCCTCCCCGGCACCATTGCTCTGGGGGCTATCGCCTTGGAGCGCGATGCGGCGTTTCTGCGTGTACATGACGTGGCCGAAGCTGTAGAGACGCGTGCGGTGGTTATGGCTACTTTGCATGGTGTCTGAAATTTTCATACTATAAAATTATAACTCCCTCATATGGCACCATTCGGCATAAAAGACGCACTCGATATCATCATCGTAGCCATGCTTCTCTATTATCTCTACAAGATAATGAAGGAATCGGGCACGATCAATATTTTCTTCGGAGTGCTCGCGTTTATTGTCGTATGGGTGGTGGCAAGCGAGATTCTGGAGATGAGGCTTATCGGTACCATTCTCGACAAGGTGATGTCGATCGGTCTGATAATTCTCGTCATTCTCTTTCAGGATCAGATTAAGCGTTTCCTCGTAGAGCTTGGCAACCACAACCGGTGGCGTTTCCTGCGCAATCTGTTCCGCCATCACCGGGCAGGGGCTTCTTCTGCCGAAGATTCGCGGCGCTGGGTAATCCCTATCGTCTATGCCTGCATGTCCATGTCCAAGTCAAAGACAGGGGCGTTGATCGTGATTGAGCAGTCGATACCGCTGGAACTTTATGAAAAGACGGGCGATATGATCGACGCGGAAATCAACTCGCGTCTTATCGAGAATATATTCTTTAAGAATTCTCCGCTTCACGACGGTGCGATGATCATAGCCCACGACCGTATCAAGGCCGCCGGATGCATCCTTCCGGTTAGTCACGACACCAATATCCCGCGTTCAATGGGGCTGCGCCACCGTTCGGCGCTCGGCATAAGCCAGGCTACCGATGCCGCGGCGGTAGTGGTCAGTGAGGAGACGGGCAGCATATCTTTTGCCTATCGTGGAAAGATCATTTCGCGCCTGTCGTCTACCGATCTCGAAAACCGCCTTTCGCGTCTTGTGGCCGACGAATGACCGTTTTGGCAATTTCCTGGAGCCTGAAATATTCAATTTACAAGGTAAATTTGTGAATTGATGCGAAATTTTGTAAATTTGCGCCGAAATTGACTCCGCATCGCGTGGAATAACACAATTGCTTAATAACAAACAGATTACATATACAAATATGGCAACAACCGCAGATTTTAAGAATGGAATGTGCCTCGAGATTGACGGCAACTATTTCTTCATCGTTGAGTTCCTTCACGTTAAGCCTGGCAAAGGCCCTGCTTTCGTTCGTACAAAACTCCGCAATGTAAAGACCGGACGTATTATCGACAAGACCTGGAACTCAGGTGTAAAGGTTGACGAGGTACGTATCGAGCGCCGTCCCTATCAGTTCTCTTACAAGGACGACATGGGCTACCATTTCCTCCACACCGAGACTTGGGAAGAGATCATCGTACCCGGCGAGAGCATCGAAGGTGTCGAGTTCCTAAAGGACGGTGATATCTGTGAGGCTATGGTACATGCCGCTTCCGAGACTGTACTTACCTGCGAGATGCCTGCAAATGTAGTGCTTGAAATCACTTATACCGAGCCCGGCATCAAGGGTGATACCGCCACCAACACCCTCAAGCCTGCTACCGTAGAGACCGGCGCTGAGGTGCGTGTTCCTCTCTTCTGCGAGGTTGGCGACAAGGTTCGTATCGATACCCGCAACGGCAACTATCTGGAGCGCGTAGAGCGCGCAAAGGCTTGATTTATGCCAAAGATGTTTTTGCGTTAGAACGCCTGTTCAAACTGCGACATATATAGCGACGTTATATTAGAGTCGGGACTGCTTTCTCCTGAAAGGTAGTTTCGACTCTGTGTTTAAGTAACTGGTTGAAATTTTTAGAAGATTCAATTCTGACCTATGAATTTTAAAGAAATCACTGAAGGCATTTATTATGTGGGTGTGAACGACCGTACAACTGACCTTTTCGAAGGATTATGGCCGCTTCCGCTTGGTGTCACATATAATTCTTATCTGGTGGAAGGCTCCGAAAAACTTGCTCTTATCGATGGCGTGGCTATCGGTGAGTGCGGAAAATTGAGGGAGAATATAGCCAGGCAGATCGGAAACCGCACCCCCGACTATATTGTAATTAATCATATGGAGCCGGATCACTCCGGTGCTTTGAAGGTTATACGTAGTTTCTTTCCCGATATTACGATAGTCGGCAATGCCAAGACCCTCGAGATGGTAAAGGGATTTTATGGCATAACCGATAATGTGCTGAAGGTTGCCGACGGTGATTCGCTCGACCTGGGTGGTGTGTCGCTTACATTCCGGCTTACACCGATGGTCCATTGGCCCGAGACTATGATGACTTATGTCCCTGAGCGGAAAACGCTTTTTTCAGGCGATGCTTTCGGTTGTTTCGGCGCTCTTGCCGGAGGTGTGGTAGATTCTGAGATGGATACCGACCTGTATTTCCCCGAGATGGAGCGGTACTATGCATGTATTGTGGGCAAGTACGGAGTTTTTGTTCAGAAAGCGCTTGCAAAGCTTTCATCGCTGGATCTGGACTACATATGCCCTACCCATGGCCCGGTATGGCATGATGAGATTGAGCGTGTGGTCGCCGTATATGATCGTTTGAGCCGCTATGAGGCTGAAAACGGTGTGGTGATTGTGTACGGCTCCATGTACGGAAACACTGCCGAGATGGCCGAAATTATCGCATGCCGCCTTGCCGAGCGTGGTATCAGAAAGATTCGCATGCACGATGCGTCGCGTTCAAATCTTTCGTATATTCTTGCAGACATATTCCGTTTCCGTGGCCTCATTATCGGCGGTCCTACCTATTCAAATACCCTCTATCCCCCCGTCGAGACTCTTGTACAGGCGGTAAAGACACGCGAGATAAAGAACCGCCTCATATCTACATTCGGATCATACACCTGGGCTCCTCAGGCCGTGAAACGCATCAATACCTTGCTTGAAGAGGGAAAAAATATAATATCCGAAATTATTTCTGTAGAAGCTAAGCAGGCCCCTGACGAGACGGCTGTAACCGACTGCTGTGCTCTTGCCGATGCAATGGCGGCAAAGTTGCTTGAAAATAGTTGATGCTTACATATGCACATCATTTTATGGAGCGTGTTCAAATTAATTTTGGACACGCTCCAAAACTATAATTGAGCGCGGTTTGTTAGTGAAATACAAAACTGCCTGACATATATATCCTCCATCTTATGTGATGCATCGGATTGTTATAGGTGGATTATATCATTCTGGCATAGATACCTCGGAAATAAAATATGAGTAGAAAGTCTGTTACAACATCTCTTGAGTCTGCTGTTACGCGCTCGGGCCGAAAGAAAGTCATATCCACTGCCAAAGGTACTCTTACTATGGCTGCCATGGCGATATTGATCGTAACATCGATACTGAGTCTGCGCGGTCTTCCTTCGGAGGCAAAATACGGTGTTCAGTCGGTATTCTATTATCTGTTTGCTGCGGTCGTGTTTCTGCTTCCTTTTTCTCTTGTATGCGCCGAACTTGCGTCGACATATACTCGGAGTGGAGGTCTTTACCGCTGGGTGTCTGAGGCTTTTGGGCCGCGCTGGGGATGGACGGCTATGTATCTTGAATGGCAGACGATCGTAATATGGTTTCCTACTGTACTGATGTTCGGGGCGGCTTCGCTTGCCTATATATTCTGGCCTGAAAGTTTTGATCAGGCGCTTGCATCCAATAAGATATATACGCTGGTAGTTGCTCTGTTCATGTATTGGATGGCGACGTTCAACGCTTTTCGCGGACAGCGTTCCGCCAATCTGCTGAGTACATATGGCGGTCTGGTTGGTACCATTATTCCCGGCGCAGTGCTTATCGTGCTCGGTATTGTATATTTATGTCTCGGCAAACCGGTACATCTTGCCGAGGAGCCATTTTTCCCCGACTTCGACAGTATGGGTACTGTGGTGCTGGCGGCTTCGATATTCCTTTTCTACGCAGGCATGGAAATACAGGCTGTGCATATCAACGATATGACAAATCCCTCGCGCGATTTTCCACGAGCCGTATTTTTCGCTATTATTGTTATAGTAGCTGTCTATGCCCTTGGCACTCTTGTTATCGGACTGGTGATTCCGTCGGAAAATATCGACCTTTTGCAGTCGTTGCTGATGGCATATAACGGTCTATGGGATGCTTTCGGCCTTGGATGGCTCGGCAATGTCATGGCGTTGTTTATCATGATAGGTGTTATCGGTCAGATAAGCGCGCTTGTTACAGGTCCTGCAACCGGCCTTATGGCAGTGGCCCAATCCGGATATCTGCCTCGTTCCTTACAGACAATCAACAAGAACGGTGTCAACAAGTCGATACTCTATATCGAAGGCATTTTTGTAACGATACTTTGTCTCGTGCTGATTGTGCTCCCCACTGTGGAGGCTGCTTACCAGATAATGTCGCAGATGGCTACTATCATATATCTTATAATGGTAATAATGATATATGCCGCATTCATACGTCTGCGTCGTACATCTCCGGGGCGCAGACGCGGATTCACGGTACCGGGAGGTAAGACCGGAGAGATTATTGTATGTACTTTGGGAATACTCGGTGCGCTGCTCGCACTCGTATTGAGTTTCCTGCCCCCGTCGCAGATTGCCATAGGATCACCGATTGTATATGTTGGGATTATAGCCGCAGGCGTAGCGTTGTTCGTGGCAATACCTCTGGTCGTGTATTCGCGCCGCAAACCGTCCTGGCGTAATCCTGATGCTCACTTCTATCCATTTGACTGGCAGATTGAGGGGCGCCGACCGGATGAGGTCTCGAAATGGGCACCCGGTTTCGAGCCTACCGAAGAAATGGTCGAGGAGGCGGAGACAAATGCAATACGCACGCATGCATCCGAACCACATCATTGATATACGAATCCTCTATCCGATATCGTTCTTCTTATAAGAGCTTGTTTAATAATAAATGTTGCCGACAGGGTCGTATAGGTAATTTTATAATCACACAGCTCTTGCCGTTTTTTAAACAAATGCAAAAATATATCAATGATATGAAAAATAATACCTGCAGTCGGTCATTCACCGGCATATTTCCGTCTGCTCTTAGGTTGTTATGGAATCCCATAACTCCCTCATCACAAACGAAAATCTGCTCGATGACTGACAGCCCTGACGGTAACATTTATTATTAAACAAGCTCTAAACATTAAACCGATGGCCGACGATAATATTCAGATTGAGCGACACCCATGGGAGCCATTTATTCCAGATGGTGCGAAAGTGCTTATCATGGGTACTTTTCCTCCGGGATCTCATCGGTGGAGTATGGATTTTTATTATCCTAATCGTACCAATGATTTCTGGTACATGATGGGCCTGATATTTTTCGGCGATCGGTATGCGCTGTATCGCCCCGAGAGCAAGACTTTCGACCTCGATGCCATAAAGCGTCTGCTTACAGAGCGTCATATCGCGCTCAACGACACGGCGCGGGAGGTGCGCAGGCTCAAAGGGAATGCTTCCGATAAATTCCTTGAGATACTGACCCCGGTACCTCTGTATGAGCTTCTGAAGCATATGCCCGAGTGTCATACAGTTGCCACTACGGGCGAGAAGGCAGCCGGTGTTATTGCCGAGATCACAGGTACCCCGCTTCCAAAGATGGGAGAGGTGGTGCATGCGCCTGACGGTCTCGACATATGGCGCATGCCCTCCACAAGCCGTGCATATCCGATGAAACTTGAGCTGAAGGCCGCACATTATGCCCGGCTTTTCCGTTCGGCAGGCATTCTTGAATAATCCGTCGGTGAACGTTGCTGGATATCCGTGTGTTATAATGTATGGATAATCCCCCAAAATCGATGAGTTATGTTTGAAGAACTTAAAGACAAGGCTTCCGGCCTCATGGAAAACGAAAATGTAAAGGAGGTCGTTGAAAAGGCGACTGAATTTATCAGTAGTGATAAAGGCAAGGAAGTTATTGAGACTGTAAAAGAAAAGGCCGAGGAGTTTATAAAGGACAAATTCGGCAAGTAATTGACCGGCGCCGCAGTTCATTATCAACTGCGGCGCTGCTGTTAGAGTTCGTTTAATAATAAATGTTACCGACTGTAGGTATTATTGCATGCGTATGCGGTAAATGCGGAATGTGTGTGCAGGAATTGTGTCGGTAAGAATATTGCGGCCCGATAAGATGATCGTCCCTGCATGAGGTACGATTTGTTGCGGATCGTCAATCGTGTTTTCTGCTGAAAGAGTGGGGGATGATAGGGTATATGTGTCGGCCGTCCGGTCGGGTTGTGCGTTGCCTGGCGATTTTATGCTTACAGCTATCTCGAGCGGTGACTCTCCGGTATTGACCGCTTTGACAATGTAGCAATTGGCTGTCGTGTCGGCTACCGCCGATGCAAACAGCCCGCGTTGCCCGCTGTTGCCTGCCGCCGGCTTTCCGTCGACAGTGAGCGGCACTACATGCGTGCCTTTGTTGTGGGAGTACATCTGCTGCACATAGTAGCTCGAGGTGCGTACCAGGGTATCGTTGTCAAACCATATCATGTCGGGACGCCATTGCCAGCCGTCGACATGAGCGAGCAATGGCGCATAAGTGGCCATATGCACTATGTCTGCGTTCCGTTCCATGCCTGTCATGAATGCGGCTTCGCACAAGGCGGCATTGAAATGGTTGAATTTTTTACCTTTCCCGTGACAGGCGTATTCTCCCGCAAATACTTTCGGGCCGCGGCGGTCATAGCTGTCATAACGGTTGCCCTGATTGAGAAACCACTCCTCAGGCCGGTAAAAATGCTCGTCGACGAGATCGACTCCGAGACGTTTCATTTCGGGCCAGAGATAGTCGAACTTTTCACCTTCGCTCCCCGGGCCCGAGCCGCCGATTATCATTATTTCGGGGTGGGCTTTGCGAAGGGCGGCAACAAACGGCTCAAGCCGTTCGATATATTCCGGGCCCCATTGCTCGTTGCCGATGGCAAGGTATTTCATCCTGAATGGTGCGGGATGCCCCATCCGGCCGCGGAGTGCTCCCCACGTCGTTGTTGTATCGCCGTTGGCAAACTCGATGAGGTCGATCGCATC
>JAHZGZ010000108.1 GCA_019420545.1 Bacteroidales bacterium
CACACCCTTGAGCGAAGGGGTAGCCTTCAGAGAGGCATCCTTCACGTCGCCGGCCTTGTCGCCGAAGATGGCGCGGAGCAGCTTCTCCTCAGGAGTGGGATCGGACTCGCCCTTGGGGGTGATCTTACCGATCATGATATCGCCGGGAGCGACATGAGCGCCCACACGGATGATACCGCGCTCGTCGAGATCCTTGGTAGCGTCCTCGCTGACGTTGGGGATATCGGAAGTAAGTTCCTCCATACCGCGCTTCGTCTCGCGCACCTCGAGGGAATATTCGTCGACATGAACCGAGGTAAGAATGTCCTCACGCACCATGCGCTCGTTGAGCACGATGGCATCCTCATAGTTGTAACCCTTCCAGGGCATGAACGCTACCTTGAGGTTACGTCCGAGAGCGAGCTCGCCGTTTTCAGTAGAGTAGCCTTCGGTGAGTATCTGGCCGGGCACCACGCGCTGACCCTTCGTGCAGATGGGGCGCAGGTCGATAGTGGTGCTCTGGTTGGTCTTGCGGAACTTAGGAATGCTGTATTCCTTCACGGCATCCTCGAAAGCGACAAACTCCTCGTCCTCGGTACGGTCGTAGCGGATACGTATGGTTGTAGCGTCGACAAACTCGATGACGCCATTGCCTTCGGCCATGATCTGAGTGCGGGAGTCGCGTATAAGCTGACCTTCCAGGCCTGTGCCCACAATGGGGGCCTCGCTGCGGAGCAGAGGCACGGCCTGGCGCATCATGTTAGATCCCATGAGGGCGCGGTTGGCGTCGTCGTGCTCGAGGAAGGGGATAAGCGATGCGGCGATGGATGCGATCTGTGTAGGCGACACGTCCATGAGATCGACCTCGGCGGGAGCCACGATAGGGAAGTCGGCGTCCTGACGGGCCTTGACACGGTCGCGCTCGAAATCGCCTTCGGCGGTGATGGGCGCATTACCCTGTGCGATAACCTTGCCCTCCTCCATCTCGGCGGTCAGGTATACAACCTCGTCGTTGTTTACATTTACCTTGCTGTCCTTTACTTCGCGATAGGGAGTCTCGATGAAGCCGAGATCATTGATCTTGGCATAGACACAGAGCGAGGATATAAGGCCGATGTTAGGACCTTCAGGGGTCTCGATCGGGCAAAGACGGCCGTAGTGAGTATAGTGTACGTCACGCACCTCGAAGCCTGCGCGCTCACGCGACAGACCGCCGGGGCCGAGGGCCGACATACGGCGCTTGTGGGTAATCTCGGCCAGAGGGTTGGTCTGGTCCATGAACTGCGACAGCGCGTTTGTGCCGAAGAACGTGTTGATTACCGACGAGATTGTTTTGGCGTTGATAAGATCGATGGGGGTGAAGTCCTCGTTGTCGCGCACGTTCATACGCTCGCGGATGGTACGCGACATACGGGCCAGACCTACGCCGAACTGGTTGTAGAGCTGCTCGCCGACGGTGCGCACACGGCGGTTGCCGAGGTGGTCGATATCATCGACATCGGTCTTTGAGTTGATAAGCTCGATCAGATACTTGATGATGGCGATGATATCCTCCTTTGTGAGGACCTTCACCTCCATCGAAGTGCCGAGGCCGAGCTTCTTGTTGATACGGTAGCGGCCTACCTCGCCGAGATCGTAACGCTTCTCGGAGAAGAAGAGGTTGGTGATCACCTCGCGTGCCGACGCATCATCGGGCGCCTCTGCGTTGCGCAGCTGGCGGTATATATATTGTATAGCCTCCTTCTCGGAGTTGGAGGTATCTTTCTGAAGAGTGTTGAAGATGATTGAATAGTCGCTGGACGAGGCATCCTCCTTGTGGAGCAGGACGGTCTGTGCGCCGGCGTCGATGATATCCTGTATCATCTCCTCCTCCAGCACCGACTCGCGCTCTACGACAACCTCGGTACGCTCAATCGAGCTGATCTCGCCGGTATCCTCGTCGACGAAATCCTCTACCCATTTCTTTACGACACGGGCAGCCAGCTTGCGGCCTATAGCTTTCTTGAGATTGGTCTTGTTGACCTTTATCTCCTCGGCAAGGCCGAAAATCTCGATAATGTCTTTGTCGCTCTCAAGGCCGATAGCGCGCAGAAGAGTAGTCACAGGGAGTTTCTTCTTGCGGTCGATGTAGGCATACATCACGTTGTTGATGTCGGTGGCAAACTCGATCCAGCTGCCACGGAACGGGATGATACGGGCCGAGTAGAGCTTTGTACCGTTGGCATGGGTGCTCTGTCCGAAGAACACACCGGGCGAACGGTGAAGCTGCGATACCACAACACGTTCGGCACC
>JAHZGZ010000109.1 GCA_019420545.1 Bacteroidales bacterium
GTGGCGCAACGCCGGCAAATACCCTTCGGGCGATCCCTTTGCCCCGTCGCGCTATTCGTTCGACTATCTTTTCGCTATCACCATGGCCGGGCAGCCTCTTGCCTGGATGGAGGCGGCCAATCTTCCCGACGAGGCTTTCTCTACCGGAAAGCTCGTAAAGAAATACCGCACGGTGCAGCACGAATTCCATTCCGGCACCATCCTACCTGTCGGCGATGAGCCTTCGGGACGTTCATTCACGGGATTCCAGTCTGTGACTTCGCCTGCCGAAGGCTTTCTGCTCCTCTACCGCGAGAACACTCCCGTAGCAACCGCCACGATCGACACCTGGCTACCTGCCGGTACGGAAGTGGAACTCGCCCCGCTGTTTGGCGATGCTGAGAAATCACGTGTCACCGTGGGTGAGCATGGCCGCATTCCGGTGAGTCTCCGCGAGCCAAATTCATTCGCCATGTACCGCTATAAGATTAAATGACCGGTGTAACTCCTTGGATAATATTTAGAAAAGTTTATCGAAATACATATATATGAAGTTTCCTCGCATTCTTACTTCAATCGTTCTCCTCTCGCTCATTTTCCCGGCCTTCGCCGCCGATGCGCCGCGGCTTACCGCTAACGCCTATGGCCGCAGCCATGTGTCGCTCAACGGCAAGTGGAGCGCCATTCCCGATCTCTACGACCAGGGACGCCGTATGGAAGTCTATAAAAACCGTACGCCGCAGGGAAATACCGATTTCTACGAATACTCGTTCGGCTCAGGATGCATGCGTCTGAATGTGCCGGGCGACTGGAATTCGCAGAATCCAGAACTCAAATATTACGAGGGAACCGTGTGGTACGCACGCCCGTTTGAGGCGAAAGCGTACCCGGGACGACGCTCGGTGCTCCACTTTGCAGGTGTGAGCTACCGTGCGACCGTCTATCTCAACGGCACGAAAATAGCTTTCCATGAAGGGAGCTTCACTCCATTTGAAGTGGATGTAACCGATTTTCTCGCTCCCGACGGCAATAACTTCCTCGTCGTCGAGGCCAACAACCGCCGCACTCCCGACGCTATCCCTGCCGAGGCGTTCGACTGGTGGAATTACGGAGGTATTACCCGCGACGTGCTCCTTCTCGATCTCCCCGAGCGCCATGTGGCCGACTATACAATCAGGCTCGCTCCGGGCTCTTCCGATACCGTCGAGGCCGATGTAGTGCTGTCGCATGCTGAGGAGGGTGTGCCCGTCAGTGTGTCTGTCCCGTCGCTCAAAAGCGGTGTTTCGCTCGTTACCGACGGCGAAGGCCGCGCCCGCGGCACGTTCCGCGCAAAGGGCTTGAAACTGTGGGCCCCGGGCGCTCCGGTGCTCTATGACGTTGAGGTGAAATCTCCGGCCGACACTGTTGTGGAGCGTATCGGATTCCGTACTCTCGGTGTCGACGGTACGAAAATCCTTGTCAACGGCAAGCCTGAGTTTATGCGCAGTGTGTCGTTCCACGAGGAGATACCTCAGCGCATGGGGCGCGCATGTTCTCCGCAGGATGCCGCGCAGCTTATCGGCGAGGCCGAAGCGCTGGGCGTCAACATGGTACGTACCGCCCACTATCCGCAGAACGAGCATATCGTGCGCCTTGCCGAGGAGCGCGGTATCGTGCTCTGGGAGGAGATCCCAGTATGGCAGGGAATCAGTTTCACCGACAGCGCCACCCTCGCCAAGGCCCAGCGCATGATGACCGAGATGATAACACGCGATAAAAACCGTTGTGCCGTGGCATTCTGGAGCGTTGCCAACGAGACGCGTCCATCGCCCGAGCGCGACCGCTTCGTAAAGGCGCTTATCGACACCGTACGTGCTCTCGATTCGTCGCGCTTGGTAACCGCAGCGTTCGATAATGTGGGCTACGACAAGGCGTCGGGCACATTCACCGGCACCGACAATATACCTGCGCTGCTCGACGTAGTGGCCGTCAACAAGTATATGGGCTGGTATGCTCCCTGGCCGCCCGCTCCTGAAGAATGCGTATGGGATTTTGCCGCAGGAAAACCGCTCATCATCTCCGAATTCGGCGGTGAGGCCCTGTACGGCCAGAGCGGCAGTGCCGACGTGGCAAGCTCATGGAGCGAAGACTATCAGGAAAAGCTCTACCGCGACAATCTCGCCATGATGGCACGTATTCCCAACCTTGCGGGAGTGTCGCCGTGGGTGCTCTACGATTTCCGCTCGCCCTTCCGTTTTCACCCGCTCAATCAGGAGGGGTGGAACCGCAAAGGGCTTGTCGGTGACCGCGGCGACCGCAAGAAAGCATGGCATGTGATGCACGATTTCTACATGTCGAAGAAAAACAATAGATAATTGACAAGAATTATTCATATACGTACCCGACAAACTCTTAATTTTGTAGATTACGTCTGTTTTGAAAATTAACATAACACAATAACCAATCTTTCAGTTTCATCCCATGATACACAGCCGTATCCTATTTCTGCTTTTCTTTGCCATTTTTGCCTCATTGCCGCTATCGGCGCGCACTCTGCGTGTGCTGGCAATTGGCAACAGTTTCTCACGCGACGCCATTGAGCAGCATCTCCATGAACTTGCCATGGCCGACGGCGACACGATGATCGTAGGCAACATGTATATCGGAGGTTGCTCGCTTCAGCGCCATGTCGACAATGCCCGTGCCGACAAGCCCGATTATGTATATCGTAAGGTCGGCGCCGACGGAAAGCGCGTCGAGACCAAGGGCATGACGCTTGCCCGTGCTCTCGCCGACGAGCCCTGGGACTATGTGAGCATGCAGCAGGCGAGCCCGATGTCGGGCCAGCTTTCTACATGGAGCGAGTGGCTCCCCGAACTTCAGGAGTATGTGAAGGCTCGTGTGCCTAAAAAGACAAAACTGATGCTTCACCAGACATGGGCATATGCAAAGGATTCGGGCCATTCCGGGTTCCGCAATTACGGCTGCGATCAGGACTCCATGTACCGCAGCATCGTCGATGCGGTCGACAAGAGTGCGCGTCAGCGTAAAATAAAGTATGTGATGCCTGCCGGCACGGCCATACAGAACGCGCGCACTACATTTGCCGGCGACCATCTCAACCGCGACGGTTATCATCTCGACCTCGGGTTCGGACGCTTCACCGCAGCATGCGCATGGTACGGTGCCCTGACCGGACGCGACGTCACCGCCAACACCTATATGCCCGCAGGTATGAATACCGACCTTGTGGCTGTGGCCAAGGCTGCCGGCGAGGCTGCCGCAAAGCGTCCGTCGCAGGTTACCGATCTCTCGGCCATGCGTCCCGCCACCGTGCTCTATAAGGATCCGTCGGTCCCTATGGAGATCCGTATCGACGATCTGCTTTCGCGTATGACCACCGAGGAGAAGGTAATGCAGCTCAACCAGTACACTCTCGGACGCAACAACAATGAGAACAATGTCGGCAAAGTCGTGGGCCAGCTCCCCGCCGAACTCGGATCCGTTATCTATTTCGGCGACGATGCCGTGCTGCGCAACGCTTTCCAGCGCCGCTGTATGGAGGAGTCGCGCCTCGGCATCCCCTGTATATTCGGCTACGATATGATCCACGGCTACCGCACCATCTATCCTATCTCTCTGGCGCAGGCCTGCTCGTGGAACGTTCCCCTTGTGGAGCGCATGACCTCGTATGCCGCCGCCGAGGGTCGTATGACCGGTGTCGACTGGACATTCTCACCCATGATCGACGTGGCTCATGATCCGCGCTGGGGTCGTGTGTCGGAAGGTTACGGCGAGGATCCGTACGCCAACGCCGCTTTCGGAGCCGCCACGGTGCGCGGCTACCAGGGCAAGTCGCTTGCCGACTCCACCACCATCGCCGCATGTCTCAAGCATTTCGTTGGCTACGGTGCCTCTGAGGCCGGCCGCGACTACGTATATACCGAAATCTCCCCTCAGACCCTCTGGGATACATATCTTCCACCTTACAAGGCATGTGTCGATGCCGGCGCTGTGACTCTCATGAGTTCGTTCAACGACATCAGCGGCATACCCGGCTCGGCCAACCATTATACCATGACCGAGATACTTCGCAACCGCTGGAAGCACAAGGGATTTGTGGTAAGCGACTGGGGCGCGATAGAGCAGCTTGTCAACCAGGGTAATGCCGCCAACAAGAAGGAGGCCGGTATGCACTCTTTCAACGCCGGTCTCGACATGGACATGATGAACCATGCCTACGACAAGTACCTTGCCGAACTTATCGACGAGGGTAAGGTCGATCCCGCGCAACTTGACGAATCGGTGCGCCGCGTGCTCCGCGTGAAGATGCAGCTCGGCCTGTTTGAGAATCCATATACCCCCGAATTCCCCGGTCGTTACAACCGTCCCGGTGCAATGGCTACCGCAAAACAGCTTGCCGCCGAGTCGATGGTGCTCCTGAAAAATGATTCAACCAATCTTCTCCCTCTCTCCGGCGCAAAGCGCATCGCTGTGGTTGGCCCGCTGTCGAAGAGCAGTGCGTCGCTTCTTGGAAGCTGGTGCGGACGCGGCCGTTTCGATGAGGTGGTTACCGTGCTTCAGGGCATTACCGACCGTTTTGCTCCCGGGGCTGAAATCCGTTGTGCCGAGGGTTGCAACTTCGACAAGATTACTCCCGAACAGCTTGCACAGGCCGTCGACACCGCCCGCTGGGCCGACGTGGTGATACTTTGCCTTGGCGAACAGCAGCGCTGGAGCGGCGAGAATGCCTCGCGCAGCACAATCGCTCTTCCCGACGTGCAGCTTCAGCTCGCCCGCGAGATTGCCGCTACCGGCAAGCCTGTGGTGATGCTCCTCAGCAGCGGTCGTCCGCTCGACATATCGCAGATGGAACCCCTTGCCAACGCCATCCTTGAGATATGGCAGCCCGGCACGACTGGCGGTACTGCCGTGGCCGAGATTCTCGCCGGCGACGTCAACCCCTCGGGCAAGCTCGCCATGACATTCCCGCGCTCTACAGGCCAGATACCCATCTACTACAACCGCCGCGGTGCCGCACGCCGCCATCAGGGATTCTATCAGGATATCCCCTCGACTCCGCTATATCCGTTCGGCCACGGCCTGAGCTACACTACGTTCACCTACGGCGAACCGACCGTCAGCGCCACAACATTCCGCAAGGGCGACAAGGTTACTGTCAGTGTGCCCGTAACCAACACCGGCGCACGCACCGGTGCCGAGACGGTGATGTGGTTTACCGCGGATCCGGCAGCTTCCATTACCCGTCCGCTCATGGAGCTGAAGCATTTTGAGAAGCGTGAGCTGAAGCCGGGCGAAACTGCCACTTTCACATTCACCATCGACCCGATGAAGCATCTGTCGTTCCCCGATTCCGACGGCAACCGCATTCTTGAGCCGGGCGACTTCAAGGTGATGGTAGGTCCGCACACCGTAAATCTCGTAATGGAATAATGTAAGGTGTTGCAAAATGCGAAAAAGTTGTAGGGACGCGGCGTGCCGCGTTACATTTGGTGAAGCGTAAGTCGTTGATTGACATGGCGCAACGCGGCACGTCGCGTCCCTACAGGTTATGATCGATATGACAACATATAGTTTTGTACCACCATCATCTCTCACATAATCTTCTGAATCAATAATGAACATATATAAAAAGGTTGCCGCGCTTATTGCCGCGGCAACCATCGTAATGCCTGTTTCCGCAGCCGATGCTGTCGATCACGATGCCCGGGCACGCGACCTTGTGGGCCGCATGACTCTTGATGAAAAGATTTCGCTCCTTTCGGGCGAGACGTCGTTCTCTATCCGCGCTATTCCGCGCCTCGGCATACCGCGCGTGCTGCTCGCCGACGGCCCGCAGGGTGTGCGCAATCATGCTCCGCACTCCACGCTTTATCCCTGCGGCATTCTCACCGCCGCATCGTGGGACCGCGACATAGCCCGGCGTGTGGGCGAGAGCATCGGCGACGATGCCCGCGCACGCGGTGTCGGCATAATGCTCGGCCCGGGCGTCAACATCTACCGTTCGCCGCTCTGCGGACGCAACTATGAGTATATGGGCGAGGATCCGTATCTCGCCTCGGAGACGGCCGTGGCGTATATCGACGGCATGCAGTCGCGCGGAGTGATGGCCACTGTAAAGCATTTCGCCGCCAACAATCAGGAGTGGAGCCGCCATCATGCATCGAGCGAGGTCGACGAACGCACCCTCAACGAGATATACTTCCCGGCATTCCGCAAGGCAGTGAAAGCCGGTGTAGGCGCAGTGATGAACAGCTACAACCCTGTCAACGGAGTGCATGCCACCGAAAACGCCTGGCTCAACAACGATGTGCTGAAAGGCGAGTGGGGATTCGACGGCATACTCATGAGCGACTGGACGTCGGTCTACTCGACTGTAGGTGCCGCAAACGCGGGCCTTGATCTGGAGATGCCCAAGGCCGTATGGTTCACTCCCGAAAAACTGAAAGCGGCGATCGATGCCGGACGCGTGTCGCAGGCGACGGTCGACGACAAGGTTGTGCGACTGCTGCGCACCTACTCGCGATTCGGATTGCTCGACCGCGTGCAGCGCGATTCTACTATAGCTCTCGACTGCCCGTCGTCGGCACAGACAGCTCTCGATGCAGCACGCGGCGGTATCGTGCTCCTTAAAAACGAAGGTAACATGCTCCCGCTCAAGGGGCGTACCGTGGTGCTCGGCCCTAATGCCGACCGTGTTACCACCGGCGGCGGCAGCGGATTTGTAAGTCCATTCCATTCCACCACTCTTGCCGGTGCAATGAAGGGGATGCGCCGCAATACGGTGGTGCTGTCCGACAGCATGCTCTTCGGCGATATCGTATGCTCCGACGTGTGGACCGACTCCTCCCGCTCGGCCCGCGGATTCAAGGGTGAATACTTCTCCAATCAGACTTTTGAGGGCGATCCGGTAATGGTGCGCCGCGACTCGACGGTTGTTTTCGACTGGGCGTATGCCGCGCCATGCGCCGGGATGCCCGACGACCATTTCTCGGTACGATGGACGGGATGGGTAGAGCCTTCGGGCCATGCGCGCCAGCTGAAACTCTCGATCGGAGGTGACGACGGCTACCGCGTGTTTGTTAATGACTCTCTTGTCGCAGGCGACTGGGGCAATCATTCCTACTCCATGCGCGAGGTGCAGCTCCCTGTAGCGGCCGGCATGTCCCTCGAGCTGCGTATCGAATACTTCGACAATATCTCCTCGGCGAAGATCGACTTTGCGCTTGCGTCGCTCGACGAGGCCCTTCTTGAAAAGGAGCTGCGCCGTGCCGACAATGTAGTGCTCTGCACCGGTTTCGACAGCGACACCGAGGGCGAGGGCTTCGACCGTCCGTTTGCCATGCCCGACTACAAAGTGCGCTTCATCGGGCGCGTGGCCTCCATCAATCCGCGCCTTACTGTTGTGCTCAACTCGGGCGGTGCTGTCGACATGTCGCAGTGGATCGACCTCGCTCCCGCGGTCGTTATGGCATGGCACGCCGGACAGGAAGGCGGCACCGCTCTGGCCGAGATACTTACAGGCAAGATCTCACCTTCGGGACGCCTCCCCATCAGCATCGAGCGCACGGAGACCGACAACCCCCCGTCGGCCTTCTACCATGCGACATCGAGTCCGCGCTGGGAGTCGGCACGCATCGACTATGGCGAGGGCATATTTACCGGCTACCGTGGCTACGACCGCACGGGTACCGCTCCTCTGTTCCCCTTCGGTTACGGACTGAGTTACACCACTTTCGGCTATTCCGGTCTCAAGGTTACGCCGCTTGCATCCGACAGCGTTAAGGTAGAGTTCGACGTGGAAAACACGGGGCGTGTCGCCTCGGCCGAGGTGGCCCAGATCTACGTGTCCGACCCCGTATGCTCTGTGCCTCGCCCTGTCAAGGAGCTTAAAGGTTACGAAAAAGTGTATCTCACGCCGGGCGAGAAGCGCCACATTACCGTCGTGCTCGACAGCGAGGCATTTGCATTCTACGATATTGATCTCGGGTGTTTCCGTGTTGAGCCGGGCGACTTTACCGTGAGCGTGGGCCATTCTTCCGCCGATCTGCCGCTTACAGCTACCGTTACCCTCAAATAAAAATCCCGGATATCATCATTCTATAAGAATATATGAAGAAATCAGGCATATTGTTACTGGCCGTTGCCGTAGGCGCCGTATGCGCGGAGGCCCGCGAGCAGCTCACCCTGCGCAAGGGGTGGGAGTTCCATCGCGGCGACATAGAGAATGTCGACCTGAAAGCCGACCGCTCGAAAGGGTGGGAGAGCGTGACCGTGCCCCACGACTGGGCCATCGATCAGCCGTTTGACATAAACAACGATTTGCAGACAGTGCAGGTGGTGCAGGACGGAGAGACACATCCCACGCTGAAGACGGGCCGTACGGGCGGTCTCCCTTATATGGGCACGGGCTGGTACCGGCGTACCTTCGATGTGGCTCCGGGGCAGATGGCAACCCTCGTTTTCGACGGCGCCATGAGCGAGGCCCGCGTGTGGGTCAACGGCCATAAGGTAGGTGAATGGCCCTACGGTTATGCCTCGTTCCACTTCGACGTCACGCCATATCTCAACCCCGACGGCCGCGATAATGTGGTGATGGTGCGCCTTGAAAATCTCCCCTTCAGTTCGCGCTGGTACCCCGGCGCCGGACTTTACCGCAACGTGCATCTGCTTACCACCGACTCGCTGCGGGTGCCCGTGTGGGGAGTGCACGTCACCACGCCTCATGTGAAGAAGGATTTCGCCACGGTCAATATACGTACCTCGGTCCAATCGGCCTCCGCCGCCGAGGGTGTGCGCGTCGATACCGAGATTCTCGATCCCAAGGGGATTTCTGTTGCGCGCATGGCCAATCCTGTGGCGCGTTTTGACTCGACAGGGCTTCTGGAGCAGAATATCGAGGTTCCGGCCCCTGCGCTATGGTCGCCCGAGTCGCCTGCGCTCTACACAGCTGTGACAAGGGTGTACGATGCCTCTGGAAAGATGCGCGATTCGCTCTCGACACGTTTTGGCATTCGCACTATCGAGGTGATCCCCAACCGTGGGTTCTTCCTCAACGGTAAGCACCGTAAGTTTCAGGGCGTGTGCAACCACCACGATCTCGGGCCTCTCGGTGCGGCTGTCAACCGCAATGCGTTGCGCCATCAGCTGCTGATGCTCAAGGAGATGGGATGCGACGCCGTGCGTACCTCCCACAACATGCCCGATCCTCAGCTGGTGGAGCTGTGCGACGAGATGGGCCTGATGATGATGATCGAGCCGTTTGATGAATGGGAGATTGCCAAATGCCGGAATGGCTACCATCGCTTCTGGGACGACTGGGCCGAGCGCGACATGGTGGCCATGCTGCGCCACTACCGCAACAATCCGTCGGTGGTGATGTGGTCGGTGGGCAATGAAGTGCCTACACAGTGCTCCGACGACGGCGCCGCCGTGGCAGCATGGCTGCGCGACATATGTCATCGCGAGGATCCTACACGTCCCGTTACGGCGGGGATGGACCAGGTGGCCTGCACGCTCGAAAACGGTTTTGCCGCAGCCCTCGACGTACCGGGTCTGAACTATCGCACACACCGCTATCTCGAGGCATACGACACGCTGCCGCAGCGCGTGGTTCTCGGCTCCGAGACCGCATCGGCTGTCAGCTCGCGCGGTGTATACAAATGGCCGGTTGAGATATCAGGCACGGCCACTTACCCCGACCATCAGAGCAACGCCTACGAGGTAGAGTCGTGTGCCTGGGCAAATATCCCCGAGGTGGATTTCGCCCTTGCCGACGATTATCCCTGGACTATGGGCCAGTTTGTATGGACCGGTTTCGACTATCTCGGCGAGCCTTCGCCATACAATACCGACGCATGGCCGAGCCACAGCTCCGTGTTCGGCATTATTGATCTTGCTTCGATTCCCAAGGACCGCTACTGGCTTTACCGCTCGCAGTGGCGCAAGGACGACCATACGCTGCACGTGGCTCCTCACTGGACTCATCCGGGCCGCGAGGGGGAGATCACTCCTGTCATCGCCTACACGGATCTCCCCGAGGGCGAACTGTGGATCAACGGTGTAAGCATGGGGCGTCGGCACAAGCTCACTGCCGAGCAGACCGACAGCGCCACGGCTGCGGGCGATAAGCTGGCGCTGATACGCCGCTACCGCCTTGTGTGGGATGACGTCGTGTACGCTCCCGGTGAGATTCGTGTGGTTGCATACGATGCCGCCGGGAAGCCGACAATGGAGCAGACCGTGCGCACAGCCGGCAAGCCGTATGCATTGCAGCTTTCATCGGCTCTCCCCGAGCTCATCACGGCTGACGACGCCGACCGTCCGCTTGCATATGTCACTGTAAGTGCCGTAGACCGCGACGGCAATCTCTGTCCGGCCGACTCACGTCTCGTAAGTTTCAAGGTAAAGGGGCAGGGCGCATTCAAAGCCGCCGCCAACGGTGATGCCACTTCGCTCGACCCGCTTCAGGAGCCGCGCATGCATCTGTTCTCGGGCCGTTGCACCGCCATCATCGAAGGCATTCCCGCCACCGAAGCCGCCGCTGCCCGATCCAAGTCAGTAAGCCCCTCCGGCTCGGTGACCCTTACCGCCACAGCCCCGGGTCTAAAACCCGCCACCATCACCCTCCCCGTCAGATAACCCTGACCGGGAGGGCGGCGCTTTAGGCCGCCGTAATCACAACGGCGAAATCCGCCATTAGGGTAGGAGACGCGGTTTCCTACCGCGTCACGACAATCTTGCTATCGTTAGTGATGTTGTTTTGATGCGGTAGGAAACCGCATCTCCTATTAAGGGCGTTGAGGCGCTTTATTTTCCGACGAAGGCTTTCAGTTCGTTGTAGAGGCGGTGTACGGGGAGCCCCATCACGTTGTAGAAGCTTCCGCGGATGCCTTCGATGCCGATGGCGCCGATCCATTCCTGGATGCCGTAGGCCCCGGCCTTGTCGAGTGGACGGTAACGCTCCACGTAGTAGCGTATCTCATCGGGTGTAAGCGCGGCAAACTCTACTTCGGTGCTTACCGAGAATGTGTGGCGGCGCGTGCAGTCGGTAAGGCTCACGCCTGTTACCACGGTCTGCACCCGTCCTTGCAGCATTTCGAGCATGGCGATGGCGTCGGCCTCGTCCTTGGGCTTGCCGAGAATCATCCCGTCGATTATCACCACCGTGTCGGCCGTTATCACGATCTCACCCTGCTTGAGGTGCTTGCAGTAGGCGTCGCCCTTCTTCTGCGACAGATATGCCGGTACTTCGGCGGCCGGCATATCGGCGCTGTATGTCTCGTCGACCTCTATGCTCTCGGCTATCTCGAAGGGTACGTCGAGCATCCCCAGAAGCTCGCGCCGACGCGGTGAATGACTCGCCAGCAGCAGACGGTAGCCGTTGAGGAAATCCATAGGGCCCGGTATCTTTTCCATAATCCTAAATCAAAAACACTAAAATATTCATTACCTGCGGTTTACCAGCCGAAGGCTTTGGCATCCTTCATCCAGTGGCCCTGGGCACGCATTATCTCTTCGATGAGGTCGCGCCCCACACCGTAGCCTCCGTCGCAGGGCGATATGTAGCGTGCCACTTCCTTGATCTCGCGGGCGGCGTCGCGCGGCGCCACGGGGAGGCCCACATGGCGCATCACCTCATAGTCGGGTATGTCGTCGCCGGCATAGGCTACCTCCTCCGGACGGAGCCCGTGGAGGGCCATCCAGTCGTGGAGCACCTTGATTTTCACCCCGGCTTTCATGTATATATCCTTGATGCCAAGTCCGCTGAAACGGTCATATACCGCCTGCGAGTCGCCGCCGGTGATTATTGCTATGTTGTAGCCGCATTTTACGGCGAGCTGAAGCGCGTAGCCGTCCTTTATGTTGACCATGCGCTGCGGCATGCCGTCGGCTCCGAGAGGTATGCATGATGGCGACAGCACGCCGTCGACGTCGAATACTATGCCGCGTATGAGACTGAGGTTGTAGTCAATCTTGCTCATTTTATGTCGCGTTACGGTTTTACTTATCGAAATGTTTCAGTATCGAGGATGAGAGCAGTGAGTAGATTTCGCGGTCATCGCCACGGAGCATAGCCTCGTGCGATGCGATTACCGAGCGGTCGCCGCGCTGCGCAGGGCCTGTCTGCCCGGCCTCAGGGCCTGTAGCCATGGCCTTGGTGAAAGTGGCCTCGATGAGCGGGGCGAACACGCGTATGTCGAGCCCTTCACCGCGGAGCAGGGTGTCGGCCTTTAGCCACATGTAGTTGGCGAAATTGCACGCGAACACTGCCGCGATATGCAGTTTGCGGCGGCGTTCGGAGTCGGCATCGTAGATGTGCGTGGTAAATAGCGCGGCGGTGTGCTTCAGTATTGCAGCGGCTTCGGGCGTGGAGGCCTCGACAAAGAGGGGCACTTCCGACATGTCGACATCGACGTCGCGCGAGAAGGTCTGCAGCGGATAGAACACTCCGTGGGCGTCGCCTGTGCCGGCGAGCGCGTCGGCCGGGATTGATCCGGAGGTATGCGCCCATATTCCGCGGCGCCCCTTGAACTGACGGGCGAGCGGAGCTATGGCGTCGTCGCTCACCGATATTATATAGAGATCGGCGTCGGGCGTTATGTCGTCGACCGATAGTGCGGCCGCTGTGCCTGTGCGCGCGGCGAGCGCCTGTGCGTTTTCAGGATTGCGCGACCATATCTGTACCACCCTCGGAGCGAGCGCTTCGGCAAGATGGGTAGCCACATTGCCCGAGCCGAGGATGACTATACGTTGCGGCGCTCGGGCGGCGTCGGGTTTCAGCGTTCCTTCCATTCGTTGATATGCACCTTTTCCCAAAGCAGCTTTTCAAGATTCTGCGGTTTCTTCTCCTCTGCGGGGTGGCCGATGGTGATTATGGCCACGGGAAGTATGGTGTCGGGCATGTCGAGGACGTTCTGCACGTAGGTCTCCGACTCCAGATCGCGGTCGGTATAGCGTCCGCGTATCTGTATCCAGCACGAACCGAGGCCGAGATCCTGAGCCTGCAGCTGTATGTAGGTGGCGGCGATGGCGGCGTCCTCTATCCAGGGATCGCTGGCCTCAACGTCCACGGCTACGACAATGGCGAGAGGGGCCTTGGCGATAGGCATGGCGCCGGCTTCCTTGCATTTGCTCAGCGCTTCAAGACGCGCGGAGTCCTCGACAATGACAAACTGCCAGGGACGGCTGCTTTTGCTGGTGGGAGCCATGAGGGCGGCTTCCATGATTGTCTTTACGTCGTCGGCTGAAATCTCTTCGTCGGTATAGCGGCGTATACTGCGGCGGTTGGTTATAAGGTCGTGGAATGAAGTCATAGTTATATTGAGGGATTAAATTGTGTCAACCTGCGTGTGTCAATGTCATCCCCGGCCGACTTCTACAGCCTTCTTAGCGGCGGCATACCCAGGCCTGGGGGTAGCGGTCGGAAAATCCTTCGCGGAGCATGGGGCGCTGTGCGGCCTCGAAAGTGTTGCCGGTGGCCACATATATACGGTAGCGGCCGTCGCATTCAAGCAGATGCATTTCGTTGCCATGGGGATGTTCGGCTATGTATTCCGAAGCTTTGGAGGCCGATGGGAGCGATGCCACGATCAGGAAATAGCGGTCGGTAGCGTCGCAACGCAGGCTTTCCGTTGCTTTCGTACCGGCGGGACGTGGGATATGGGTCAGAGTTGCCGTTCCTTTCAAGGTATCGGGCATAGCGATGGCAAGAGTCATCCGGCTGACGCGGGCAGATAGGGCTTTGGCCTCGTCGTCTACAGTCGGCTCGACGGCGGCGCGTTCGATTGCCGGTGCCATTGACGCACGCATGGCGTGCTGGTCGACAATGGGCGTCGAGAGCATGATGCCGAGCATCACAAGCGCCACCATGGCGGCCGCAACCTGCAATATGCTTCTTCGGACAGGAGTATAGGATGATGTGGATGGCTCGTCGGAATCAGACGCGGTGTTTTGCGTGTCAGCGGCTTCAGAGGACTGATGTAGGCTGAGCGGCACCGCTTTTACCGCTGTAAGGCCGACGTAGCGCGGAGCTACCGAGGCGCTTTCGAAGGGTTCGAACACGATGGCGCCCTCCTCGTTGAGCGACAGCACGCCCAGGTGTCCGATGCCGGTTTCCCCCTCCTGACGGAGCTGATAGCGCATGGTGTTTACGCAGTCGGTCACTACCTGCGCGGCCTGTTCGTAGGTCAGACGGTGGCGGCGCGCCACGGAGCTGACAAGCAGACCGTCGTTGTGGGTAAGCTCGGGGTTGAATGTCATCGAGCGGCGCGGAGGGAATATGCATCCCAGCTCCGTGTCGATACTGGCCGGCGTATGGTGCGCGATAAGCGCACCAAGTCCCGGCACGACAACGCAGTCATGCCGGAGCACCAGATATTCTATATGCTCGATTATCGATATCACTACGCAAAGGTAATCACTTCCCTTCACTTTTCAAAACCAAATTTCAGATTATCCAACATCTTCTTCGTGTTTTCTGAAGTGAGATCCGAAATTAAGTATGTACCGTGGATTGGACGTATTATACTTATGAAAATACATGGAATTATATGATACGTTTTATCCTGTGTCTGATATTTGGCCTGACTGTCGGATGTCAGGGAACTCTACATGCGGCGTCTCCATTCGACTATTTTACCGGTGAGGAGGGGAGCCGAGCTTATATACGCCTGCCGCGCGACGCCGAAAAGGTGAAGGCGGTGCTTTATTGTCATCAGAACATGACTGAGGAGGTGCTGTTCCGCAGCGACGTGTTCTGCCGCCGGATGGACAGTCTGGGCGTGGCCATGGCCTTCGTGCAGAGAGGGTCGCAGAACTGGAATACTGCCGACAGCTGTCAGCAGCGTTTCGAGCGGATCATGAAGGATTTCGCTGCCGGAACCGGGCATCCCGAGATAGCGGATGCTCCCATTATTCCGTTCGGGCATTCGGCGCAGGCCACTTTTCCCTGGAACTTCGCGGCATGGAATCCCGACCGCACGCTCTGCATAATCTCCTTCCATGGCGATGCCCCGCGTAC
>JAHZGZ010000011.1 GCA_019420545.1 Bacteroidales bacterium
TTTGCCGGCGACGCATACACTCAGCTCCCTGTCACGAGCGATTTCTCGTCGGCCAAGATGTTCCTCAACAGTATCTCTACAGAGATGGTTCCCACTCAGGGTACGGCCATCGGTGCCGCTGTCGACATGGCGGTGACGTCGTTCTCGCCCGATGAAGAAGTTCACAAGGCGATCATAATCATCACTGACGGCGAAAACTTCGAGGACGATCCCGTCGCTGCCGTTCAGGCAGCCGCCAAGCAGGGCATACAGGTCGATGTGATCGGCCTCGGCTCGGCCAAGGGTGCTCTCATACCCATCGGGCGCGACGGGCAGTTCCTCCGCGATGACAACGGTACCCCTGTAACCACACGCCTCAACGAGGAGATGGCCCAGAAGATCGCACAGGCCGGCGAAGGTATCTATGTGCAAGGAGCATCGTCAAGCGTAGTAAAGGATATCGACGAGCAGCTCAAGACGCTCGCCACATCGTCGCTTGAAAAGGTTACATATCAGGCCAGTGCCGAGCAATTCCCCGTGTTCGCATGGCTCGCTTTGGCTTTCCTTATAGCCGACATGCTTCTCCCCGAGCGCAAGATCGGCTGGCTCAAGAAATTCAACTTCTTTGGTAAATAGCCTATGTCACTACTTACACGCAACATATCCGTTATCCTTGCTTCGGTAGCCATACTGGTGGTGCCTGCGGTGGCTTCTGCCGCCGACAAGCCTGCCGATAATTCGACCCGCAAGGAGCGCAACCATATACGTGCCGGCAACAAGCATTACGAAGAAAAACGCTTCGCCGACGCCGAGGTCGAGTACCGCAAGGCGCTTGAAGAGAACGCCATGAGCGAGAAAGCGATGTACAATCTCGCCGTGTCGCTCCTGCGTCAGGCCGGAAACGCCGACCCCAACAACGAGAACAACCCCATTGCCGAGGCACAGTCGCTCCTTACCGATCTGGCCAAGACCGCCAATGACGATGCTATCAGTGAACGTTCGTTCTATAATCTCGGGAACATGGCATTCAACCAGCAGCAGTACGACCAGGCCATTAATATGTACAAGGGCGCGCTGCGCAAGAATCCCGACAACGACAAGGCCCGCGAGAATCTGCGTCTGGCCCAGCTCAAAAAGCAGGAGCAGGAACAACAGCAGCAGAATCAGGACCAGAACAAAGATCAGAACAAGGATCAGCAGGATCAGAACAAAGATCAAAACAAAGACCAGAATAAGGATCAGAACAAAGACCAGAATAAGGATCAGAACAAGGACCAGAATAAGGATCAGAACAAAGACCAGAATAAAGATCAGAACAAGGATCAGCAGAAACCACAGCAGCAGCCTCAGCAACAGCAGGGTGGCATCAGCGACGCCAACGCAGCCAAAATCCTCAAGACTATGGAGAATAAGGAGAACGCTACCCGACGCAAGGTGCAGGAGATGCAGAAAAAGGAGGCCCAGGGCGGACGCCGCACTACCGGCCCGCAGTGGTAGACTGCGTCATGTATCTCTCCCGCATACTGCGTCCGCTGCCGGGAAATGGTACTTACCTTGGTTTTGAGTAAGATTAACAGAATATTGCAATGACACGAAGGATATTGATGACCATGCTCATGATGGTGCTCGTTACGGCGGCTGCCGTTGCCGAGACATCATTTACGGTGATACCGCCGCGCACCGTAATAGCAGGCAATAAGTTTAACGTCACTTTCCGACTGAAAGACGGCGAAGGTTCCGGGCTGAAAGCTCCGGAAATAAAGGGATGTACGCTGCTTTACGGTCCGTCGACCTCACGTATGCAGAATTATCAGTGGATCAACGGACAGGCGTCGTCGTCAACCACCGTCGACTACTCCTTCACCTACCGTGCCGACAATCCCGGCAACTATACCATCGGCGAGGCACGTATCACCGCCGGCGGGAAAACATACACCACACGTCAGGCCACATTCACCGTGCTCCCGCCCGACAAGGCACAGCAGGGCGGACAGCCTGCGGCACGTGTCGACGATATCGGCACACAGAGTGCCGACCGTGCCGTCAATGCCAACGATGTGCTTGTGCGCATTATCCTCAACAAGACCCGCGCCTACGAGCAGGAGGCCATAGTCTGCACCATAAAGCTTTACACAAAACATAGCATCAGTTCGTTCATACCTACCACGCAGCCGTCGTTCGACGGATTCCTGATCGACGAGATACCCCTCAACCCCACCCTCAACGAGGTAGAGCATTACAACGGTCAGAACTACATGACCGCCGTGCTCAAGCAATGTATCATCTTCCCCCAGAAATCGGGCAAGCTCACCATCAATTCCGGGAAATACGACGTGACGATAGTGCAGTATGAGCGCATGGGCGGCTTCTGGGGTGGAAGCAGACCGGTAGAACGACAGATAAAGACTACTTCCAACTCCGCGTCGATAGTGATCGATCCGCTGCCGCAGCCGCAGCCCGAAGGATTTACCGGCGCGGTAGGCAAGTTCAGCATCGACAGCAGGCTCAGCGGCCAGGTGTTCAAGACCAACGAGGCTGCATCGCTCGTATATACCATCAAGGGAACCGGCAATATAAAATATGTAAAGGAACCGGTAATCGACTTCCCTACCGAGTTTGAGCAGTATCAGCCACAGATCGACATAGACTCGCATGTGTCGGGCAGCAATGTCACCGGCACGATGACGATCGACTATACATTCGTGCCGCAGAGCGTTGGCTCGTTCACTATCGGTGCCGACAAGTTTGTATATTTCGACCCGGAAAGCCGCCAGTATGTCACCCTCGGCACTCCGTCGTACGACATAAAGGTGCTTCAGGGTGCAGCCACATCGTCGGCTGTCGCCGGAAAGCAGAGCGTATCAAGCAAGAATTCCGATATCCTTCACATCAAGCTCGGCGACCTTGACCTTCAGAAGAGTCATACATATATATACAACTCCTGGTGGTATTGGCCATGCTATGTGCTGCTGCTGGCGATCCTTGTGGTTGTGGTATGGCTTTACAGCAAGCAGGCCCGTCTGAATGCCGATGTACAGGGGCGTCGTCTTGCCCGTGCGGGCAAGGTGGCACGCCGCAGACTCAAGAGTGTGCAGAAGGCCATGGCAGCCCACGATTCCGACCGCTTCTATGCCGAACTGCTCGGAGCGATATGGGGCTATCTCGGCGACAAGCTCAGTCTGCCGGCATCGCAGCTCACACGCGACAATATCGCCGGACAGCTTGATGCTTTCGGCGCCCCCAAGGAACTCGCCGACACTTTTATCGGTCTTATCGATGAGTGCGAGATGGCCCGCTACTCTCCGGCCCGTTCCGACGAGCAGATAGAGCAACTCTACAATGAGGCCTCACGCGCAATGAATGAAATGGAAGGCATACGAAAGAAATAACTTCATCATCCTACAATGAACTCCAGATTATCATATATCATAGCATTTCTGCTGCTTGTATGCCAGGCGCCGTATGCCGTGGCTCAGTCGCTGACAGAGCGCGCCGACTCGGCGTATTCAACCGATAATTTTGCCGAAGCGACCGCACTCTACCAGCAGATTGCCGCCAAAGAAGGCACATCAAGCAATCTTTTCTATAATCTCGGCAACTGCTACTACCGTCAGGGCAAACCGGGAATGGCCATACTGTATTATGAGCGGGCTCTGCGTCTTGACCCGTCGAACGCCGACGCACGCGCCAATCTTGCGTTCGTCAACACGAAGATCACCGACGAGCCGGGCGACCGCGGAATGTTCATATCCAACACGGTAAACGGTTTTGCATGCCGTCTGTCGGGCAATGTATGGGCCGGAATTGCAATCGGATGCTTCATACTGATGCTCGGAGCGGTAGCCCTGTATATTTTTTCGTCGTATGTGCCGTTACGTAAGGTAGGATTTTTCGGAGGATTCGTGTTACTGGCCCTGTGCATCATCGCCAATGTCTTCGCCTCGGTATCGACGCGCTACTCCACGAGCCACGACCGAGCCGTGGTTATCGACCCTTCGACACTGCTCAGCACATCCCCGCGTGTACCCAAGGATCGTTCCGAAGAGGCCATGTTGCTTCACGAGGGCACTTGCGTGGAGATTCTTGACTCGGTGACAACACGCATCGACTCCACAACGATGAAATGGTATGATGTGAAAGTCGACAACGATCACCGCGCATGGATCAACGGCAAGGCTATCGCCATCATCTGAAAAGACTGATATACATCACATTACCACAGATACGCAACGATAGGTTGAAAAAACATGTTGTAAAACAGAAAACATTATCGGCCGTAAAATTTGTTTTTATTGTCGGAATAACCTAATTTAGGGAAATCAAGATACCCGGTGCCTCACATAGTAGCCGCGCGCGTGTATCATGTTGAATTAATTATTCACAATAAAAACTATAGTATCATGACAAAGACTATTTCTTTCAACGATCTTCGCCGTATCAAAGACAGCCTTCCCGACGGCTCGATGCACAGAATCGCCGATCAACTCAATACTACGGTACAGACAGTACGCAATTACTTCGGTGGAAGTAACTATGAGTTTGGCAACAACTGCGGCGTGCATATCGAGCCGGGCCCCGACGGAGGCATTGTAGTACTTGACGATACTACCATCTACGACATGGCTATCGCCATCCTCGAAGAAAACGCCGCAGAAAAGTAACCCGAACGATACACCTCCCCACTCCACTCATGGCAGAAGACCGGCTGATAACAGTTGCGATACACACCTACGACCATGCTATCGCTCTCAAGACCCTGCTTGAAGGCGAGGGCGTGAAAGCCGTGTTGCAGAATGTGAATCTGTCAGCGCCGGTGGTAAGTTCCGGAGTGAGAGTGCGCATCCTTGAGAGCGACCTGCCCAAAGCGTTGCGCATCATCGAAAACCGCGACATATTTTTACCTATGCCCGGCGAAGGCGAAAAGCGTCAGGACGGACACTTCATCCTTGTGCCTGTCGATTTCACCGACCATTCGCTCAATGCCGTGGACATAGCCTTCGGTATCGCCGCCCGGCATCATAGCCGTATTGTGCTTGTCAATGCGTTCCTTGATCCGGATATCGCTATACCGTCGCAACTCTCCGACACACTCAGTTATGAAGACGTGGCCGATGCGGAGTTGCGACGTGAACTTGACAGCGAGGCCCGGCGCACTATGGAGCTGTTTGCCCGTAGGCTGAGAGAGCGCATAAAGTCGGCCGAGCTTCCGGCTGTGAAGTTCACAACCGAAGTGCTTGAAGGGTTGCCTGAAGAGGTTATCACCGAGTATGCCAAGGAAAAGAATCCATCGCTTATCGTGATGGGGACGCGTGAAAGCGACAAGAAGGGGCGCGAGCTGGTAGGCAGTGTGACTGCCGAAGTGCTCGACTCCTGCCGTTTCCCGATCATCACCATTCCCGAATCGGCATCGTTCGGCAAGCTTTCAGATCTGCATCACACGGTATTGTTCTGTAATCTTGATCAGAATGATATTCTCGCTATGGATGCCCTGTACAGTCTGTTTGCCGACGAGCATCTGTATGTCACCCTGCTAAGTATTCCTGATAAAAAGGGGATGATACGCCGTAAGGCCTCATCGGTCGAACCGTTGCTGGAATATTGCCGCGAGCATTACCCGCGCTTCGAGTACCAGAAAGTCACGATGTCGCCCGGCAATATAGTGGATGATTTTGAGGCTCTCGGCCAAAAACGCCATATTGACTTCATAATCGTGCCCAACAAGAAGAAAAATATGTTCGCGCGCCTGTTTAACCCGTCGCTCGCCCATCGCCTTCTTTTCCATTCCGATATCCCGATGATGGCGATTCCGGTGTGAGACCGGCATACAGTAAAAAAAAATCACAAAATTCAAGTAGCACGTGGCTGCATCTGTCAGAAATGTACGATGCAGCCACAAATTATTTCATAGCATTTTGTCAAACCGCAGGATTGGAGTATATTTGCGACGTAAAGATTGCGTTGCTGCTTAGGGATGCGTCTTAATAATTATTTGTTTACCTGACATGTCGCGTCGCATATTTCCGTAATCGGGCGGCATAAATTTCATTTTACTGCGTATTTTATGAAAAGAGTTTTACTTTCATGTCTGTCGGTAGTGTGTGGATGTGCTATGATGCATTCAGCCGTTGTACTGACAGAAGATTTTTCCAAATTTACAAAAGGTACCGACACGGCTCCCGACATGGAGAACGCTGTCATAAACTCTGAAGGCAAAGTTCCTGATGAGATGACTCTCAGCCCAGGATGGACAGGGCAGAATGTATATCAGGCGGGTGGAACAGCTTATATCGCTTTGGGAGAGACGTCCAATCTCATTACACCTGTGCTCGATTTAAGCGCCAACGGAGGCAGCTATATAGTGAAATTCCGGGCGAAAGCCGACGCCGACAATACGCCATTCCTCATTGTCGACAATAAGCCAAGCTACAATTTTTTGTATTTAAGCAGCTCATGGGCCGAATATTCCATAGTGATGAACGGAGGCAGCGACGAGACAATAATCTCGTTCCCCGCAAGCTACGGAGGCGTATATATCGATGATATAGTGATTGACGACGGCGGTGTTGGCATTCCCGTGCTGCTCCCCGCTTCGGATTTTACCCGCGAATCATTCACGGCCAACTGGCAGGAGACCACGGGAGCCGATTCTTATTCACTCAACGTGTTTACACTGCATTTCAACACTGTCACAACAACGTTTGAGCGTGTATATCTGATAAAGGATAAGATCATTACCGGCACCAGCTATAAGGTTACGGATATCGATTTAGGCACACTGTATTACTATACCGTAGCCGGCTGTCAGGGTACCAATGTCACCAATGAACAGGAAACACCGATGGAAGTAATACCCACGGAAGTGTCTGCACCGGTTGCATATGAGGCATCGGATATCGCCGACGGGCATTTTACCGGCTCCTGGAGCGAGTCGGATCTTGCCACGGTATATGCCATGCATGTGGTGAAAATCCATACTGCACCCGCTGACGGCGAGTACGATCTTATCAATACCGACTTTTCATATATAACTACCGATGGTACGGTGGAAAATCCTCAGAAAGAGCTTGAATATCGTCTTGACGGTGACTGGAATGTGACTATGCCGGCTTTTGCAAAAGGAATGCTCGCTCTCAATAACCAGGATCCAAACCTCTTCGGCAACCCTATGCTTGTATCACCGGTCTATGATCTGTCGGTAGGCGACGGGAAAATCAGTGTGCGTTTCGATGCCATGGGACGCCGCAATATGACCAAAGGCCTTATTGGAGTCGGGCATTATACCGCAGCCGGAGGAATTGAGTATCTGG
>JAHZGZ010000110.1 GCA_019420545.1 Bacteroidales bacterium
GTCGACGCTATCGTTATCGACACGGCCCACGGCCACAGCAAGGGTGTGGTAGGTGTACTGCGCCAGATCAAGGAGACCTTCCCCGAAATTGACGTCGTGGTAGGCAATATCGCAACAGGCGAGGCCGCCAAGTTCCTCGTTGAGAACGGTGCCGACGGTGTGAAGGTAGGTATCGGCCCCGGCTCGATATGCACCACCCGCGTTATCGCCGGTGTGGGCGTTCCCCAGCTTTCGGCTGTATACGATGTAGCCAAGGCCCTCGAAGGCACCGACATACCTTTGATTGCCGACGGCGGTATCCGCTACTCGGGCGATATCGTGAAGGCACTTGCCGCAGGCGCCTACTCGGTGATGCTCGGCGGCATGCTCGCCGGCGTAGAGGAGAGCCCCGGCGACACTATCATCTATAATGGCCGTAAGTACAAGGCTTACCGCGGCATGGGTTCGCTCGAAGCTATGGAGAAGGGTTCGAAGGATCGCTACTTCCAGGCCGGCGAGACCGATACCCGCAAGCTCGTGCCGGAAGGTATCGCCGCCCGCGTACCCTTCAAGGGCTCGCTCTACGAGGTGACCTATCAGATGCTCGGCGGTCTGCGTTCGGGTATGGGCTACTGCGGAGCCGCCAATATCGAGAAGCTCCACGAGGCCAAGTTCACCCGCATCACAGCTGCCGGCGTGCTTGAGAGCCATCCCCACGATGTGGCCATCACCAGCGAAGCTCCCAACTACAGCGCTTCTCACCAGTAATGCCGTAATCGGCAGGGTACGGGGAGGGTAATACTTTAATTCTTCCCGATAACTTTTCCGGGACAATCGCCTTTATAAGGCACAGGATTATAATTGCAGAGATATAATAAGGAGCTGCGGTTCCGCGTTATATCTCTGTTGTATTAACATAATTAATATAATCGGAATCTATCCAAGTTAACTTTTACATAACCGATATAATGAATCTACGCAAATCGCTAATTGTACTTGCCCTGGGCATGAGCATCGTGCCGGCGGCCGATGCCAAGAAGCCGTCGGATCCCGTGCTGATGACCATCGACGGCAAGGATGTGCATCTGAGTGAGTTCAACTATCTTTACGGGAAGAACAACATGCAGCAGCAGTCGCCGGTGGCTGTCGACGAGTATCTCGACATGTTTATCACCTACAAGCTGAAGGTTGCCGACGCGCTTGCAGCAGGTATCGACACTACCGCCGCCTTCAAGAAGGAATACGAAGGTTACCGTCTTGATCTCGTGCGCCCCTATCTTACCGACAAGGACGAGGAGGAGCGTCTGATCACCGAGGCTTATTCCCACTATCCCGAGGAGGTTGAGGCAAGCCATATAATGGTCGCTCTCGGAAATACCCCCGAGGAGCGCGCCAAAAACAAGGCATTCCTCGACAGCATCCGCACGGTGGCAGTCGGTGGCGAGGACTTCGCAGCCCTTGCACGCAAATATTCCATCGACCGTTCGGCCTCGCGCAATGGCGGCAGCATGGGCTTCATCGCTCCTGGCCGTTTCCCTTATTCATTTGAAAAGGCCGCCTACGACACTCCCGAGGGGCAGATCTCACCCGTGATCGAGACCCCCTTCGGATTCCATATCGTGAAATCCGGCGCACGCCGCGCCGCTTCAGGCGAGGTACTTGCCCAGCATATACTTAAA
The DNA here is from genome assembly GCA_019420545.1 of Bacteroidales bacterium. Lineage (GTDB taxonomy): Bacteria > Bacteroidota > Bacteroidia > Bacteroidales > Muribaculaceae > Muribaculum. The sequence continues at coordinate 1,659 of JAHZGZ010000110.1, forward strand.
CTTACACAGGGCAAAAGCCCCGAGGATCAGGCAAAGGCCAAGGCAGAGATCGACTCGATCTACACCCTGCTGAAAAACGGCGCCGACTTCAGCGAACTCGCCACCAAGGAGAGCGAGGATCCCGGATCGGCCCGCAATGGCGGCATGCTCCCTTGGTTCGGCACGGGCCGCATGGTGCCGGAGTTTGAGAAAGCCGCTTTCGCACTTGCCGACAGCACATTCTCCGAGCCGTTCCAGACCTCCTACGGCTATCATATCGTGAAGACCCTCGGTCACCGCGGCGTGCCTGCTCTCGAGGAAGTGCGCCAGCAGATCACCGCCATGATGCAGCGCGACGGACGCGCGCAGATACCTTATCAGAAGAAGATGGAGGAGCTGCGCGCACGTTTCCAGACCCCGCCTGCCGATTCGCTGAGCGAGAACGAGCTTATCGAGAAGGAGATCGAGCGTCTGGCGACAGTGGATACCGATTTCGCCAATCTGCTGCGCGAGTACCACGACGGTATGCTCCTCTTCGAGGTAAGCAACCGCAAGATATGGGAAGGTGCCGCCAAGGATACCGAAGGTATCGAGAAATATTTCGAGGCCCATCGCGCCAACTATTCCCTTACGGAGCCTAAATACAAGGGATATATGATATATACCCCCAACGACTCGATGATGGCCGTGGTGAGCGACTATGTGAAAGCCAACAATATCGACCGCGACTCGATAGGCGTGGTACTCAAGCGCCAGTTTGACAAGGATGTGCGCATCGAGCGTGTGCTGGCCGCCAAGGGCGACAATAAGGTTGTCGACGCTGTGGCGTTTGGCGGCGAACGTCCTGAACTTCCCGGCAAGTGGAAGTGCTGTATGGCATGGCAGGGCCATATGATCGAGGCTCCCGAAGAGGCAGCCGACGTGCGCGGAGCCGTCACAACCGACTATCAGGCCGAACTCGAGCGCCAGTGGGTGGAGCAGCTCAAGGCCACCCACAAGGTAAAGGTCAACAAAAAGGTACTGAAATCGGTGAAGTAAGCCTGGTGGGAGTCCAACATAAGGAACCGCGTTTCAGTCAGCACATTAAAATATCTTAAAAGGTACAATTGGCCGGGCTATTTCATCGTTTGATGAAATAGCCCGGTATCATTTGAGATTGTTAAGCGAAAAATTTGTAAATTTGGAGCTTGAATCCGGGAGTATCGCCCCAAGACACTTTACAATGCATAATACGCTCATACGCTTATCGATAATCGTCTGTATCGCCGCGCTGTCAGTATCGTGCGGCAACGGTGGTCGTGGCGACAGGCTCCAGACGGGCGAGCTTGTAAGGATAGGGGAGTGGGTGCTTACATCCGCTGAAGTGCGTGAGGCTATGCCTTACGGACTGACGGGCGAAGACAGCACCTCGTGGTGCAGAAGCTACATTGACAACTGGATAGAGCGCAAATCGGTAGGCATAGAGGCTGCCCGGAACATCGCCGACACCCGGCGTATCGACCGCATGACCGAGGAGTACCGCAACGACCTGCTGATGCTGGAATACCGGAAGGCGATGGCCGAACAGCAGGATGCCGTGAAGTATTCCGACGACACGCTGCGTGCCGAATATGAGCGTACACCCGGTCTGTACCGCACGGTGCAGCCGATGATGCGCGGCATATTTCTCTCCGTGGAGAAGAAGCATCCGCGTCTCGGCGATCTGCGGCGCTGGAGCCGCTCATCATCCGCGCAGGATATGGAGAAACTCGAGAAGGAGAGTCTTGATCCCGATGTCGAGTACATCTACTTCCGCGACCGGTGGATGCCGTGGAGCGATATCGTGGCACGTGTGCCTGGCGGAGTCGACGCCGATCCCCGCAAACTGCTCGCCCTTCATCCGGGATTCGAGACCACGGTCGGCGACCGTGTGTACATGCTTGCCGTCAGCGACTATCTGGCGCCCGGCGAGCAGATGCCCTTTGATCTCGCGCGCGAATCGGTCATTGCCATGCTTCAGGCCGCCGGTGCCGCCGACTACGACCGTCGTCTGCGCCGTGCCCTCGTGGAGCGTGCCTGTGAAAACGGCCTTGTAATAACCAAGTAAACAATATACATTATATATATAATCGCTTACAGAAGTGAAACTATCAAAGCTAATAATTGCCGGTGCATTCAGCGCCATGACCATAATGGCTGTCGCCCAGAACAATATTATTGAAGAGGTGGCATGGTGGATCGGCGACCAGCCTATCTACAAGAGTGAGATAGAGGAAACCTATCAGACCATGCAGTCGCAGCACAGTGATATCAACGGCGATCCCTATTGTGTGATTCCCGAGCAGCTTGCCGTAGAGAAACTGTTTATTCACCAGGCCGAGATCGACTCGGTTGAGATTCCCGACAACCAGGTGATGCAGATGGTCGACCAGCAGGTCAACTATCTTATCGCCAACCTCGGCACGCAGCAGAAGGTCGAGGAGTTCTACCACCGTCCCCTCCCTGAGGTGCGCGAGCAGCTTCGCGACATGATACGCAACCATCAGCTTGTCGAGGAAGTGCAGAGCTCGCTTACCAAGGATGTCAAGGCCACCCCCAACGACGTGCGCCGCTATTTTGCCTCGCTCTCCAAGGACAGTGTTCCTTTCGTGCCGATGCAGGTCGAGGTACAGATCATGACCCTCAACCCGGTGATTCCCCGCGAGGAGATCGACGAGGTGAAAGCACGTCTGCGCGACTATGCCGACCGTGTCAACAAGGGTGAAAGCGATTTCAGCACCCTCGCCATCCTTTACAGCGAGGACGGCAGCAGCCTGCGTGGCGGTGAGCTCGGCTTTATCGGCCGTGCCAATCTCGAGCCTGAATATGCCGCCGTGGCCTTCAACCTCAATGATACCAAAAAGGTATCGAAAATCGTCGAGACACAGTTCGGCTACCATATCATACAGCTTATCGAGAAGCGCGGCGACCGTATCAACACGCGCCATATCCTGCTGCGCCCGAAGGTGTCCGACAAGGATCTGACCGAGGCCGTCAATCGCCTCGATACCGTGCGTCAGGAGATTCTTGCCGAGAAATTCACGTTTGAGGATGCCGTGCCCTATGTGTCGCAGGACAAGGATACCCACAACAACCGCGGCCAGATGGTCAATCAGGAGAACAATACCACACGCTTCGAGATGGGCCAGCTCCCGCAGGAGGTGAGCCGCGTGGTGGCTGAAATGAGTGTGGGCGAGATCTCCAAGCCCTTCATCATGAAGGATCCCAAACGCAACCGCGATATCGTGGCCATGGTAAAGCTCAGCAACCGCATTCAGGGTCATCGCGCCAATATGAGCGACGACTACCAGCTTATAAAAGATCTTTACGAGGCTCAGGCCAAGGAAAACATCGTGAAGAAGTGGGTCGAGAAGAAGATTGCCGACACATATGTAAAAATCGAGGACGGCTGGCGCGACTGCGAGTTCAAGCATAAGGGCTGGATCAAGCAGGGTGCCAACAACGACACCTCAGTATCGTCGTCGGCCAAGGAATAATCCAAAGCATTCATACAGTATCCGATGAGCAGCAATCAGCATCGCGAAACTGACAATACAACGTGCAGGTGGCGCCGTGGCCGCTGGGCTGTGGCATGCCTTGTGGCTCTGGGCGTTCCGGCTATACTTTCGGGACATCCCGACGCCCCGAAAGCGCCGGTGACGGAGCTTCCGCCGGTCAATCCACCCAAGCGTTATGAAATAAAGCCTACCGTACCTACCACCGACCGCCATACGCCCGGAAAAGTGTTTCTGGAGCGTGCCGACAGGTTGTGGACCGACGACAGCCGCGATAGTGTGGCCTACCAGATACTTGTAGGGAACGTGCAGTTTCGCAAGGATGACATGTTCATGTATTGCGACAGCGCGCATTTCTACGATCAGGAGGGTAGCTTCGACGCTTTCGGCAATGTAAGGATGGAGCAGGGAGACACGCTCTTTGTCTACGCCGACGAGCTCAATTACAACAATCTGGAGGAGATGGCCGTGTTCTACGGCAACGGAGTGCAGAAGGTGCGTCTTATCAATAATGAGGTGGAGCTGACGACCGATGTGTTCAACTATGACCTCGGGCAGGATCTCGGCTATTATACTAACAGCGGCACTCTGTCGGACACCGCCAATGTGCTTACTTCGGTATACGGCGAGTACAGCCCCGCTACCAAGGATGCGCAGTTCCGCCTCGACGTCGTGCTCAAGGACAAGGGTGAGCGCGACTTCACCCTCGAGACCGAGGAACTGCTCTACAACACCGACAATCATATAGCGCAGATAGTGAAGCCCTCGGTAATCACTACCGACAGCGCCACTGTCTACTCCAGCAATGGCATGTACAACACCGAGGCCGATACAACGCGCCTGTATGACCGGTCGCTGATAAAGACGCGCCGCGGCAACACGCTTACC
>JAHZGZ010000111.1 GCA_019420545.1 Bacteroidales bacterium
TCCTCAAAACCGGTAAAGTAGGGGATTGAAGCAACAGAGGATAGAATGAATGTGTTTGAGCTTGAACGCTTTCCGGCAACGCCACCGCATACGGGTTCTATTACATAATAGAAGCCACCGTTGTCAGCGATTGTCTCGGTGAATTCAGTCGTGCTGAGCCCGGTTGCTACCTGTGTAAGTTCATCGGTAATTCCACGGTATACATTATAGGTGATTGCGTTGAAGTCGGCATAGCCTCCGTTGACTGTCGATGTCGGCGCTTTCCATGTCACGGTAGCGGTGCGGTCGGCCACTGTTACGTCGATGTCGGTAACGGCATTGAGCATGTCGTATCCGGCAAATACGGTTGTGAATGCAGGAAATCCGTCGCCTGACTCGTTGAAAGGAATCACCTCATAGATTACATTGCCGTTGGGCGCCGATTTGTCGGTATAAGAGGTGGCATTGCCGTCGAGCGTGGCTATCTCTCCGGATGTGCCGATGCGGTAGACCTTGAATCCGTCGGGTGTGGCGTTTGTGCCGTCGTATGCTTCCGGTGTGACCGCCCATGACAGTGTGACGGAGTTCACATCCGATCCTTCAATACCGGCTTTAAAATCCTTTACAGCCTTTATCGATTTGGTTCTGATGGTTTTGTCTTTCAGGAAGAGAGCGGTAACCTGAGCGTCATCGCCAAGTTTGTTGAGCTTTTCATAATCGGTTCTGAAGTCGACGAATCCGCCGGGGATTGCGGTACTGAGGTCGATCTCGCAGAAATGGCCGTAGCTTGGATGCTGCTGCGCCCACCACAGATGTCCCTGTGCGTCGAATGTCATCGACTGGAACTGCGATGCTGTGCCGAGATTGTGGCGCTCGCCTACCTGCTCTACTTTTGCCGAATGCTTGTCGAGCTTATAGAAGTAGCGGTAGCTCGACATGGCATAGAGCTGTCCGGCTGCATCGCAGGCCAAGGTAATAAGCGCGTCGGTATCCTCGCGCCCGTATCCGTCGATTGCCGTCAGTTTTCCGGGCGATCCGAGTACGGTATACTCTCCGGTTGCCATATCTACCGAACATAAACTTGTCGGGCCTACTTCTCCGGTAGTGTATCGGTCTTCGATGAGGGCATACATGGTATTGGTGGTGTAATCGTACGTCATGTCGACTATACGGTTCATTCCGTACATTGACTTTTCCGTGATTTTTTTGAAGGTCTCGCCGTCGTATACTGCCCAGCTGTCGGAATTTATTTCGGATATTTCTCCGAGTTCCACCTGATATGTGTATATTTTACCGTCGACATATTCACCGGCTGAAGGATGGACGTAGCCGTAGCTTTTATTATAGATTTTCAAGGTCTGTGGGTGATCCATGTCGAATGATACAAATCCATGTTCTCCCGTTTTCGACTGAAACAGATAACCATAGGCCGTTTCTCCGGCATATGCCGAATAGGATGCTGCCATTGTGAGTGCAAGCACTGCATAACGAGTAAAGGTACTTTTCATACGATACATTTTTTTGTAATGAATGTTGAAAATGATAGACAGATGATATTGTGTCGTAAATATTTGGCAAATATAGATATTTTTATTTTCAGTAACATAAAATAATGGGAAATTTTGTGGAAGTCTGCAAAAAAAGATGAACATGTAGCTTATGGCTTTATTTCTAACTTACCGAGAGATTATATAATTTTCGGGGGAGTCGGCGCGTTAGATAGTAGTAATGAGAATAAAAGAGATTTTGCTACGGCATATACATATATTTCTTGCGCTGACACTGTTGGCTGTTGCCGGGGGGAGCGCTTACGGCGAGTCGGTGAAGATTCACGGAAAGATCACCGACGGCGACAACCGCGCGATGGAGTTTGTAACGGTCCGAGTGGCCGGAACGGCTATCGGCACCATGTCGGGCCTTGACGGTGACTACAGTCTGTCGGCCGCCGAGGCCGATACCATTACGGTGGTATTCACCTGCATAGGGTATAAGGAGCAGCGGCGTCAGCTTGTCGACGCCAAGGGCGACGTGACGCTCAACATGCGCATGTTCCGCACTGCGAAAGAACTTCAGGAGGTTGAGGTCAACGAGGTGAAGAAGCAGATCGGCGCCATGCAGTCGATCGACGCCTCGAGCTACCGACTTTCGCCCGACGTGAGCGGCGGCTCGGTAGAGTCGCTGATAAGCACCATGGCGGGTGTGACAGGCTCTAACGAGATGTCGTCGCAATACTCGGTGCGCGGCGGCTCGTACGACGAGAACCTTGTGTATATCAACGGCGTGGAGGTGTACCGTCCGCAGCTCGTCACCTCGGGACAGCAGGAGGGGTTGAGCATCATCAATCCCGACATGGTGGGGAAGGTCAACTTCTCGACCGGTGGCTTCGGAGCCGAGTATGGCGACAGGATGTCGTCGGTGCTCGACATAACTTACCGTCAGCCCGAGGCATTCGAAGGGTCGGCGGGGATAAGCCTGATGGGGGGAAGCCTTACCCTCGGATCGAGCACCAAGCGCTTCTCGCAGCTTCACGGCGTGCGCTACAAGCGCAACAATTCGGTGCTGTCGAGCATGGAGACGAAAGGGGAGTATGACCCGAATTTCTTTGATTACCAGACTAATCTTAACTTCCGGATTTCGGATCGCTGGCGCGTGGCGTTTCTCGGCAACGTGGCTATAAACAACTATAAGTTCACTCCGGTCAATCGCGAGACATCGTTCGGCACGGCCATGGATGCCAAGAAGTTCAAGGTATATTTCGACGGTCGGGAGAAGGATCGGTTCGAGACGTATTTCGGTGCGCTGTCGCTGCAATATCTTGCATCGAAGAGGTCTACTTTCACGCTGTTTGCCTCGGGATTTCTTACCAACGAGCTTGTGGCCTACGATATCAGCGGCGAGTACTGGCTCGACCAGGCGGGCACTTCCGGCTCCGACGGGATAGGCGGCGAGCTGGGTGTGGGGCGTTATCACGAGCATGCGCGCGACCGCCTGAAGGCATCGGTAATGACTGTGGCTCTGCGCGGGATTACCGGATTCGGCAACCATCAGTTAAGCTATGGTGTGCAATACAATCATGAGAATATATATGAACGCGCGCGAGAGTGGGAGCGCCGTGATTCGGCCGGCTTTTCGCTCCCTGCCGATCCTGATCTGCTGCGTGTGGTCTACAATCTTAGCTCGCGCCAGGACTTTCAGTCTAACCGCATAAGCCTGCACGCGCAGGATACCTACCGGATGCAGCTCGACGCGGGATTTCTTTCGGTGACGGGTGGCTTGCGCATGTCGTACTGGGATTTCAACAAGGAGTTTCTGGTGAGTCCGCGTGTCAATGTTGGCTTCGTTCCGTCGGCCAATGACCGCTGGGCATTGCGCTTTGCCACAGGTCTTTACTATCAGGCGCCCTTCTACAAGGAGTACCGTATGATCGTCACCGACGACAATGACAACAGCATAGTGCAGCTCAACCGCGATATCAAGTCGCAGCGCTCGTGGCATTTTATTCTCGGCAGCGACTACACGTTCCGGGCGATGAACCGACCGTTTAAACTGTCGGCTGAAGCGTACTACAAGGCTCTTGGCAATCTTGTGCCTTACGAAATCGATAATCTGAAGCTGGTGTATGACGGCGTGAATTCTACGAGCGGCTACGCGATGGGGCTTGATTTCAAGCTTTTCGGCCAGTTTGTGCCCGGTTCCGACTCATGGCTGAGCTTCTCGCTGATGAAGACACAGGAGACTCTGCGCGGAGTGAAGGTACCGCGCCCCAACGACCGCCGATACAGCGTGGCTCTCTATTTTACCGATTATTTTCCGCGTATCCCGAAGCTCAAACTGAGTCTGCGCGGCATCTTCATGGACGGTCTGCCCACTACTGCTCCGCGTTCTACGCGCGACAATGGGTATTTCCGCACTCCGGCCTATAAGCGCGTGGATCTTGGCGTGTCTTACGCTCTGCTTCCGCCGCTGAAGGATGGTGAGACGCGTGGCGGCATATGGCGTCATCTCAAAGCTGTATGGCTCGGGCTCGATTGTTTCAACCTGTTTGACATATCCAATGTGAGTTCGTATTACTGGGTGACCGACGTCAACGAGCTACAGTATGCGGTGCCCAATTATCTTACCCGCCGCCAGATCAACGTGCGTCTTACGGTAGACTTCTGACCGTTTCATCCATTATCGCGCGTCACAACTACATTCATTATGCTCATAGTTTATGTTTGTAGCTTTATGCCCATAGCGCCGATGTTTTCGGCATGTTATTGTGTACCTGATGATTGCAGAAACGTATCTATGCATTTTCAGTGCATTTTCAGA
>JAHZGZ010000112.1:0-1537 GCA_019420545.1 Bacteroidales bacterium
GTCATACTCGTTGTATGCGTCGCGCTGGGTCTTGTTGACACGCTCCTGTTCCATCAACTGCCGGGAGATGGTGTTAGTGGTATTGGCTATCACTTTGCCTTGCTCCTCAATAACCTGCGTGAGTTGCTGTTGAACGTTAGCCGCCTCTTTGCCCTTATCAACAAGGTATTTCTCCAACTTGTCAATGTCTCCCACGACACTGACACTTATTTCAAGACCTTTGGCGAGATCCTTAGCCACTTTGGTATAGGTATCAAGAACCTTTGACAACTCGGCGTCAAGTTGTTTCAGTTTCTCAATTTCATTAGGATCTACAAGGTCGGTAATTCTAATTGCCATCGTTAATATGGGGATATGTATTCTATAATGGGTTTATCTATCTCGGTTTCGGTCGTAAATCCGTATGTGCCGTCATCGTTCTTATAGAGGATTACTGTTTTCTCATGCAGTTCTGCCGTCATCTTGGCGAGGCGGTGCATACGCTCATATTCACTGGCCATCTTCCTGTGTTCACACGCGCAACTCATCGGTATCCACAATCATTAAAAAATTTCTCTATTGCCGGCCACATATATTCTCGGTTGAAATAGATAACGGCGGAGTCTCCTATGTCAAGGAGAGAATCACCGTACTTGGCTACAATATCGGGGCCGTCGCCGTTGCCTGGGTCAACATACAGCATATCTCCCCGTCGGGTGGCCGTTATCTCCGAGAAGAATTTACCGTTTATAAACAGGTTCGGCACATTGTCCGGGCGAGGTGGCAAGCCTAATAAGGAACTGCCGATAGGTGGCGTGATGGTATATTTCCACGCTTTGTATTCCTGGGCGCGGTGATACCACGGTCCCTCCTCCTCAAAATATGGATCAGCGTCATATGTAGGCGACAGATGTTCACCCTCGCCATTCTGACCGCTATATATTTGCTCTTGAATGGCGAGAACGATATTGCCGGAGTGGTATTCAAGACACTGCATAGCATTGTCCTCAAATCCATCAGCTATCTTGTGTATAATCTCTTGTACGCTCTGAATATCCATACTGAAAATTTAAGGGGGCGGAGATTTGCACCACCGCCCCCGATTATTACTTCTTGGATTTGTTCGCCCCTGTGATGAGGTCATGAACGGCACCGAGCATCTTGCGCCGGGTTGATTCCTTCCGGTCCAGCCAAAAGACATTCAAGTGTTGGGCGATGAACTCATCTCTTGTCAGTCTTTTGGCAGGTTCCTTGAGGAATGTCACATTCTCATACTTCAACATGGCGGTTAGATTTCTTCTATCCCTTCAATGCCTGCTTCCAGAAGCGTCTTGGGGGCTTTCAGTTTGGGAGTAACCGAACCTGATACAGTCAGCGAGAGCGTCTTCTTATCCGCGTCGTAGGTTGACGCGGTGGCACCGGCGATGGCTGTGGTGCTGTCAGCGATGAGGGGCCCGAAAGTGGGCGTAAGGTCGTAGCCGCCGATGCTTTCAAGCAACTTGAAGTCGCTTCCGGTGTCGCTGACCTTGACAAGTTTGACAGCAGTCAGGCCAAGAAC
>JAHZGZ010000112.1:1547-5130 GCA_019420545.1 Bacteroidales bacterium
GCTCGCTGAGGGTTGAAGTCGAGCTTCGCATAGTCTGCGTTCTCAATGGCGGCGCGGGCATCTTCATGGCAGAACTTTACGGTCATCGTGGACTTGGCCGAGCTGGTGGAGTACGGCGTAGCATTGGAGTGGATAGTGGACATGGGGAACGGCGCGAGGGTGTCGGTTCCGTCGTTGAGGCCGTAGAGATAGTTCTTCTCATCGAAGAAGTACGCGCCCCACGCTTTGCCCGATGACTTGGTGAGCGAGGCATGAAGTTCGGGATAATTCTTGTCGAGAGTGAATGTGTCTGCGCGGTCACTGTAACCGGTAACTTGCAGGCCGCCATAGCCGACAGCTCCAGTCTGGGCCTCACCGCCCTCGGGAGCGTATTCGCAGAAACCTTTGATGCCATAGATACGCTCGTTGACATCAGCATGAGCGAGTTTGGTCAGTTCTTCAATGGTCAACTTCACGGGAAGTTTTGTGCCATATGGCACGATGATTGCGCCTTTCATGCGGGCGAAATCGACGGGACATTTGGAGAGTCCTGTATTGAGGTGTGAGTCGTCACACGTTCTGATGGGTCTCATAATTTTATCTACAGGTTTGATTTGTGATTGTTAATTCAAGATTTGTTATGTTTATGGCGTCAATGGGCTCACTGACAGCATCCCCGGTGCCATCGTGAGCACCATATCTGCCATAAGAGTAATTTTCAGAGTATCGGTGTTTCACAACCTCATCATAACCAAAATCTAATCTGCCGTCTTCCTTGAGAGCTACCAACAGACGCTTGTATATCGGCCGCAGGATGTTCCGGAAAGACAATTCAAGTCGCTCTACATTGCTCCACTCCTTTGATGTGGAACAGGCGATGAGAACATTGACCGTTGCCTTGCTGAAATAGTCCGGGGAATCGCGTTTCTCCTGAAACGGACAGAACAATGCGATAAGCGGAAACTTCTTTTCATTTCCGGCTGGCGTCTTGCTCAATTCATCAAGATTATCCTTGACATACCGAGAGTTGCCGAATGTGTAGTTGATCTCCGGGCATGAGATTTCCTCACTTTCGCCGCTACGATAGTGCGTTATGATGATTTTGCAATCCTTGGCGGTCGCCTTTACCACATCACCGAATATCTCTATTATTTCACGGCTACGGTTCATAGGTTGAGGACATTAATCTTGGTTAGCAGGTTGGAATCTGTAACAACACCTGAAACGTGGCAGTCCGAAGACTTGCTCCACGCAGAAAAGTCTGCAATCATATCCACCATGTCGTTCCATATCGATACCTGCTGGCGTATGGGCGCAACATAATCATTGGCACATTTGAGGCGCACAAGTCCGGTCATGGTAGCCTGACTGTTGCCATCACGCAGAATCTTGTAGAACACATAGTTTGCAAACGGCTCACGCAGTTGTTCAATAACCATATCAAGAGCCACATCACGTTTCTCTCCTTCATCTGTCTCAATGAGTTTGAGATACGAGATTATGGCACCCGCTATGGGTGCGCCTACAGCTTGCTTTAGAAACTGTCTTTGAAACACTCGGATGTACGCCTCAATAGCGGCGTTTACCTCTGCGTTATTGACGTTTGGCATTTTGCCGGGCTTGCTGAGGGTTGCATTCTGAATGTGCCGGGGGCCGTCTGTGAAATATGAGCAGTCTATCAGCATTGCTTACTTTGACTTTTTGTTTCGGGTCTTTTTAGGGGTCGGTGTCGGAGCCTCTTTGGAATCTTCCTCGGGGGAATCCTTGACATCATCGAGATTTACCTCTGTCATGTCATCGACCTCTACGGTCTTATTATCATCCACTGCGTCGGTATCGTTGGGAACGGTTTCGGGAACACTCTCGTCGGCGGTTTCGGCGATTTCAGCCGTATTGGGAACGGTTTCGGCGATTTTGGGAACGACAATGCCGAATTTGGCAAGATGCTCGGCGAGGTCTTCGGGAATGGCGATACATCCTTCTGCGGTTAAAGCGACAAGTTCACGTATTATGGAAGCGAGTTCTTCCTGCGAAGCGGCCATTTCCATACACGCCTTTGTCTTTGCGTCTAAGACTTCCCTGAGCATGGCAATACTGTTGACATCAAGAGCCGAGCCCTGCTGACAGGGCGTGAACTCAATCACGCCTCTGTCAACACGGATACGGTTTTCCTGAATGACTTTAGCCACTTCTTTGGGGTCGCCTTTCAGAATGTAGTTCATAACTTACGATTTCTTGATTGCGGTTTTGAGTGCGTTGATGCTGCCGTATGCAAAAGCCCACGGGCAGAACACGGGCACGATCTCTTCAGCCTGAGCGAGCAGTACGACCTGGTTCTTGAGCTTGGTGTTCACATCATCGGCCCACTCTGCGGTCAGAGGTGTATAATCGATGATCTGGGCACCGCGCTGCATATCGCCGAGGAAGTATTTGCCTACTGGCATGCCGCTGTAAGGAACGACGCGGAGACCGCCGATGACTGGATTGCCGTTGATGTCCTTGACTACTTCGAGGCGGTTGCCGTCTGTGGCTTTCTCGCAACGGATAGCGTTGATCGTGATGGGGTTCAGCACGAGAACGGTGGGAACGAACTGGGCATAGGTCATAACCGAGATGGCTGTTTCGAGAGCGTCGATGCTGTTGGGCGATTCGATGCTCTGGTAGGCTCCGTTCTTGAAAGTCAGCTTCAGTGCGGCAACATCGGCGGCCAGCAGCGCGTCGGTGTTGCTATCGGCGAGAGCGGCACCTTCGAGGAAGATGCGGCGGTCATTGACCTTGATTACATCGTATGTCTTGTTGAGATCGGTGTTGGTAACAGCGGCAGAGCCGGTCACTTTCAGTCCCTCGATGAGCAGGTCGTTGGGCTCTTTCAGTTCTACGATGAGGCCGTTTTCAACCTCTTCGATAGAGAGAACGCCACCTGCGGCCACTGTGAAGATTGCGTCGGAGATAATTTTCTCAATAGGCATTACACCCTCGTAACGAGTGATGCCCTTGAGGTTGTCGCCGGAGCCGTCGCCAAAGAGAATTGCAAAGTCCTCGGCATCGCGGACACCAGAGAGCAGGCAGTTCATGACGTAGCCACGGAGATAGGTTTTGCACTTGAGCGCGCGCTTCGACAGCTTGAAGTGGTGGCCGACACGGGAAACCTGGGCGGTCTCTTCCTTGATGCTGAGGCTCGACTCGGGCAGCATACCGTTCTCGGGCACATAGCGGGCGTTGCGGTCCACGTTATAGATCTGCTGGAAAGCAAAGATGGGGAACTCGGGATCGCCGGGCAGTACGGTGGAAAAGTCACGGACATGGAGTTTCTTGTCGGTAGCCTGCGTAACTACACGCTCGCTCTGCTGGGTCATGGTGAGCGTTCCGCCGGGAACGACATTGCCGGTGAGAGAGATGTCCTTGAACGCGAAAGAACCGGAAGACTTTTCGCGGTCGCTGATGAAGTCCTGCATCTTGGGCGAGTCGTACATCTCATCGAAAGCCTCGTTGAACTTGCTGACAAAGTCGAGGCCGATGCCACGCCTTTTCAGTTTGTCAAGAGCATCGGACAGGCTCTTAACCTGCTTAACGAGATCCTGGTTCTCTTTGGAGAGAGAATCAA
>JAHZGZ010000112.1:5140-15588 GCA_019420545.1 Bacteroidales bacterium
TTTAGAGCCTCTTTGAGTGCGGTAGTGTCAAGGAGTCCTTCGATAGACTTGTTGATTGTATCGGTGAAAGCACCGATAAGGTTGCTGATGAACTGTTTCTGTTCATCGGGGAGACCGGCGGTCTTGACGCCTACAATCTCCTCTACTTCTTTGACTGTTAATTTTGCCATAATGCACTATGAAATTAAATGGTGAATAATTACTGTTTGGTGGCGGCGGTGAGGGTTTCCCAGAAAGAGGGAGACGGAATAGGCTCATCGGTTGATTTCTTCTTTGTGTCATCATCCTTTTTGCCCTCGGGTTTCTCCTCCTCCGGCTTTGTTCCGGTGGTGGGTTTCTTGCCCTCTTCATCTTCGGGCTTTTTCTCCTTGATCTCAGTTGGTTCGGGAACAAGAATATTGTTACTCCTGAAGACACGGGACCAGCAGTGGGGACAACGCACATAGGCGAAAGCATCGACAATGCTCTTTGTGGTCAGTTCTTTCTTGGTTGCCGCCATACCGTCGATGATTGAGGACACGGCCGCCTGAATTTCGGGGCGGTACTGCTCTATCTGGCGACGTGCCTCATTGCGGGCGATAGACGATACAAACTCCGATGCCGCGTCTTGCACCTCCTGCGAGAAAGTATGCTCCGGCTCTTTGTCGTAATCGAACTGATGACCGCAACACGGACACGTCACTACCAAGCCACCACCAAGTGATTTGAGTAGCAGGTTGAGTTCCATATCGTAGTTTTTAAGTCGCTCGTCGGAATATCCGTGCTGCTTGAAAGCCATACGGATAAATTCAACGGCATCTCTCAACTGGTCGGCGGTTCCGCTCTTGAGTCCTACAAGGAACGTCTGGGGGTTGGCTCCCCATCCGGTCAGTGTGGAGTATTCAAGCATTTTCCACCTCACAACCTTACGGCGATCTTCTTCATCGCGAGCGAGAGCCTTGACACCGATAGAGTGTTCAAGGGTTCTGCCAGCGTCACGGAACAACTTGTAGTCCTCAAATATGTCACGACCGATCTGCTTGTGCAGATTGATTTGACCGGTCATGATGAGATTGTTGTCTTTTTCCTCACCAGACAGAGGAACGCCGAGAAGCTGGCGTGTGTCATGGTTGAGGAACCATCGCATTTTGCTTATGTCATTGCGGAGGGTGTCCGTGAATGACCCGGGCATCGAGATGTCGTGCTGTGCGTCCTCGATGCCTATACCGTTCACACCTACGGTGACGATACCTTTCTCAGATACGTCCAGTGCTTTTGTTTCGTACTGGAGATTAATCATCTGTTCTTTCATTACTTTCTCCTTTCGAGGGTTTATTATTTGGTTGATTATTGTCGGGATTCTTCTCTCCGGTCTGACCGGTGTTAATCTGAATCGGAGAGGTTTGCGCCTTGATGACGCTATCTACTTTGGCAATCTCTTCCGGGGTCATTTCAAACTTGGTTTTGTCGAAAATCTCACCTTCAAGAGCTTCCTCATGAATTTGGGAACGCCAGTCGTTAATTGATATAAGTCCGTTGTTGAACTGCGAAAGACACCGCTCATTTACGAGCTTCTTAACTTCCTCCTTCTCCTTGAGACCGACTTGCAGACAGGCCACATCGCTGAAATCGCAGTCGAGATACAGACCTTTTTGGTCAAGTCCGAGGAATATTGTCAAAGCCTCACAGAATCGTTTGGCCGCCGGAATGATTACGGAAGTATAGACACTCTTCTCGGCAGTGTCCTGATTGCTGAATGTCGATTGGTCTTTACGCGGTACCAGCACAGACGGAATACCAAACACCGAGGCGATCTTGATTGCATCTTCAAGCGTTTCATCAAACGGCTGCAATTCCTGTATGGAGAGGTTGGTGCGGATGAAATTCACGGGAATATCAGTAACAGCCCATGGAGACTGTCCCTCACCGACACCGTACTTGCTGTTTATTTGTTTCCGAAGTTCATTTTTCTCATGTTCTTCAAGTGCCACTGTGCCGGCCTCATCCTTTTTCTCCGCGACTACAAAACCGAGGGCTCCACGTTTAAGATATATCACATTACGGGCCTCATATACTGCGATTAGGTTGGCAATGGGTTTCTTGACAGCCAAAAGTCTACTTGGTGCTTTGAGATAGCCGTTACCCCTTATCAGTTCGGGTATGCCGTCGCGGTCATGCCATATCTGGTAGTAAGGTATAGTTAGGCCGGAATACGCACCGAGATCGAGAGTGTAGCCCTTGATAAGCTCTTCTATGGTGGCGATACCGAACATGGGCACGCCATAGCTGTACTCCATCGGCTTGACCTGAACGAGATGCGCCGGCAGACTCCAGTAGTTGGAACACCATTGAAACTTGATCGCATCGGCCGTTATATTGTCCGGCATAGACGCACGGAAAAAGGCGTTGCCGGTGGCCAGTTTATAGACAAAATGCTGATACACGATTTCTCGCCAAGTCATAATCGGATTGGGTTGTTTGAGAATCGTGTCTGCTCCGAGTCGGTTACACCACACAAGACTGTCATCCTTGACTCTTTTCAAGTCAAAATGAGCCTCAGAGATGCGTTTTGCAATGAAATCAATCGGCCAAAACACTTCAGGAATTGTCTTGAACAATTCAATGAAGTTGTTGCCTACGACTGACGGATGAATCAAACCATCAATCATAGACAACACCTGCTGGTATCTCCAAGCATCGACAACGCTATAAGCACCACGTGTACCCTGGTTGTTGGCCTGCGGCATGCTGTCCGCTTTTACAACCAGAGCTTCCGTTTTATCTTTGGTGCCAAATATTCGTCGTATAAAACTCATGCTTTGTTCTTTTGTCGCAAAGAAAAGCACAAATGCAATCGGTTGTTCTAAATCCTCAAAAAACTGATTTTTGACGAATCTTAAAAATAGGGCTTAACTCGCTATGCTATCGCTTGTTGCTTTGTTTCCGCTCTCAAAACTGAATTTTACAACGAACCGAATAAAGCCACTTAAAACGGCACTGGCCTCCATACTTTCGCCGGTGTCTTTGTTGTAATCAAGTAGATTTGTCATAAATTGGGAATACTCCACATCGTCGCTCAACTTATTATCATTGAACAAAAGATGGTTCTTCACAAAATCAGATGTAGCCGCTATGCGTCTGTCTATGTCTGCAACCTCTTTCATGGCTCTTACATTGGGAATGTCTTTGCGCAAATCTCGGACAAACCGGAAATAAGCCGGGCCACATTCGATTATAGTTTGTGGACTATTGGCATTTACAAGTATCTCGGAGATCTCATCTGTAGATGATGTTTCTCTCAACATCAAATCCACAATATGCCATTTCTCGCCACACAGCTTGCCGTGGACCATAGCAAACTTGCCGTTCACATTCGGCATAGCATAGACAATCTCCCGGCTATACTTGCAATCAGTATCGGGATTGTAGAAATGTATCATTCCGTCACGAGCATAAGTGTTGCGCTTGCGGCGATTAGAGAACGATAGGAACTGCTCACGCACAAGATCTGCGATAACGTAGCGGAATGTGTCGGAGAGGTGCCCGTGTTCCTCATAGGTCTGCATGGTGATTTTATTCTTTACCTTTGTCTTGAGTATTGCACCGTTCTCATCTTTCTGCACACTCATGTAGTCCTCTATTGAGATTTTGCAGTGTTCGCCGATGATGATACGAATATCCGATATAATCTCATCGAATATGGCATTGATAAACTCGCCAGTCATTGGCACACTCGGATTCTGCTTGCCTACGCAGTCAATGACTTCTATGCCCTCGGCTTGTAGCGTTGAGATTACAAGGTCGAGGAATGAGCGTTTTTGGTCATCAATAGTGTTGGCATGGCGTGTTGAGGCATCGCCATGTAGATATATGCTATCAACACCCATCTCTCGCAACTTTGCAACTACAAGCAAGGCACTTTTGCGGGCGGTATTGTGTGGGCTTTCGGCCGCAATCTCATCTATCTGGCGAATCTTGATACAATCATCATACTCAATCTGCCAAAAGGTATATGAGATGTAAGGCAGAACGTTGTTATCGACGCTTACATGGAGAGCGAGGTCGGGATTATATTTGCACTCTCCAGTATGCTTGCCTCGATTGAATGAGCCGAAAAACTCGGAACCGGTGCGGATAACACCCCATTCGCCCAAAGCATACACGTTGTAATAGTCGGGGTCATTGATACGGTCTTTCTCAAAGTCAGCGATACACTGTTCATCATAATAGCCGTAGGTGCCGTCTGGAGAGCCTACTACCCAAAAGTTATTGAGATAGGTTGATTGGATAACGACAGTATCCGGGGCGTGTTCCTCTATCTCTTTGGTCCGGGGGTTGAGTATCATCTTCGCCTCGTTCTTCCGTATTGATTTCACGGCGGTAAGTTGAGAGGGTATCTTCTTCCCGGCTATCTCAATATCCATCGGAACATCGTGCCACTTATCAACATCAAAAATCTCTTTCTTTATCCAATGGGTCTCCTTTATAGGGTTGAATGTTGTGATGATCTGCTGGCCCTCTTTACCGCGCAGACGTTTACGGACCTGCTTGAAATCCTCGCTCTCAAATTCCGACCATTCATCAAGTACCACTCGTTTGTAGTTGGAGATACCTTTAATCTTTTCCGGGTCATCAAGCCCGCCGAAATCAATCTTTGCGCCATTAGGTATGCACACAATCTGCCTTACTCCGTCTTTGAACTTGAACAGGCTGAATATTCCGAGTTGCTTGGCCGCTACCTTGAAATCCTCATAAATAGTTTTGCTGATAGAGGCCCCGACCTTACGCATAACGAGCGTGTTCTCTCCATCCCATAATGTCATTATGAGAATCAGTTGTGCTACGCTATACGATTTGCCAGACGATGAGCCGCCAAAGAGGATAATCAATCGTATGGCCGTATCCTGGAGTAGTTTCAGAAGATGAAAGCCGAGAGGGTTGAGCTTCTTGAAATTGATCTGCATTGTTTTTTGCGGTTTGAGGGCGTTTTGCTGACATTTTGCTACAATTGTCAGTATCTCCCTACTGGAGAATGTTTACATTTTGCTACTTGCCGTGCTATATATGTTATATTGAGGTCGGTTGTCAACATAACTGATCTACACTATTCGTGGTCATCATCGAACCCAATACGCAACTCGCCGGATACAGTGTTGCTTGTGGTAATGTTGAGGTCTTTGGCAGAGGCATATCCGAGTACGTCAATCAGCCGTTTCTTGGCAGCGTCCTTATCGACATCGGGAACAAGCCTCTTGCCGTTGCGTGTGAACTTCAGCAGGCGTCGTATCTCTTTGGGTATCTCGTGGAGGTAACGCATACGCCATTGATGCGTTTTCTCATCTTCTATCCAAAGGGTTAGAGGGTCAAGGTCGAGTATCTTCACATCGTCGGATATTATGCGTTCTCGGCTGATCGTGGCGAGTTTCGCACGCTCCTCCTGAAGTTGCTCAACCCTTTGGGCTATCTTTGGGTCACTCATCAGCAAAGAAGCCGATGTGTAATGGGTACTTGCTTTCGCGTCATTCTTGCAGTTGTAGGCCTTGCGGTATGCTGTTACAAGGACTCCTCTTGTGTCCGTACCGTAAGCATCTACGACATACTGACAGAACAGCTCTTGTTGTGCCGTCAGTCCATGTTTATTCTTCTTTCGTGCCATTGTGATGATGTATGGGAGGTTTATATAATTCGAGATTAAAACTGTATATAATTTGAGGCTGAAATTGTAATCACGATAACAGCCAAATGAAAAGGAGGTAGAATGGGTTACTGTCGTTGATGTTCATAATGATGTTTTGTCTTTCTCCCGCCCTCGAAAAAATTTCCGGATACACCCCGAAAATTGCCATTTTTGGCCGTTTTATTTACGATTCTTGGACTTTTGTTTCCAAAATATGGTGGGGATAAGGTCAAGAACATAGCCGGGAGATGTGATTTTAGCGATTATTGATACCTATGAGGTTGAGGACAAAATCACGATCGGCCAATAATGTCGCCGTGGCCGTCAGTGTTGTGCCGGTGGTGATGATGTCGTCATACACTATCAGCCGCTGCTCGGTGATGGGCCGGAGCAGATGAAAGTCTGGAGCCAGACGGTTGCGGTTGGTACACTGCACCGCGTCGGCATAGAATGGAATATCGAGAATGTCTGAAATTCGCTGGCATACTGCTGTAGCAAAATGAAAACCGTCTGTATGGCGACGCCGAGGTGTAGTGATTATAGCCCAGTCTTCCGTATTGTTGACAAAACGCTCTATGAAGTAGCATGCGTTATCTGCAAACGATGTAGCGATATCGGCCGATTGCTTAATCTCGCTGAACGGTACACCTCTTTTAGTGCGTTTGAACTGCGAGAAATACACCAAAGAGCCGAGCTGATGAACCACTGTCCGTGGCGTAAGGTCGCAAAGAGGGATATTCCCACCCTTCAGCCGTGGCTGAGAAGCAGGAACATCCCATTTATCCATTCGTATGATTCTACTGCGCCGTGTCATTGTCGATGGTATCAAATACACGCTGGAGACCTTCTTTTACCGACGTGTATGGCAAAGGTACAGTAAATAGACTCTCGTCAACCGTTTGCGCAATTTTGTCAAATTCGCGTTTTTTCGTAAGTAGCGATATTTCAGCCCTATTGTGCGCTTGGACCGCTAATGCGAAATCGTAAATACTCATTTCTTCGGGATTTGCTACGTTGATGAGTTGCCGGTTACATCCATAGGCATAGATTAGCCCCTCTACAACATCATCTATGTATGTGAAGTGGCGCACGTTTCGGCCTCCGTTGACGAGCCTAACCGGGTTGTCGTGGAATAAATGCCAAAGAAGAGTTCCTTGACGTGGGTTAGGACCATAAACATTGTGGAGACGGACACCGGTGGCATTTGGATTGTAGCACCGGGCATATTCCTCATCAAAACGCTTGGAGATTCCGTAGAGAGATGTTGTGTTGGGGCTGTTGGCCGTGGAAGATGAGGCATACACCAGCTTTACGCCGGCACACTTGCAGGCATCACACACAGCCATGAATGTTTCTATGTTGTCGTGCATGATCTGCGCCTTGTCGGTGTTAAACACTGATGTTTGAGCGGCCAGATGGTACACACAGTCGGCCTCGTTGAGATTTGGAACAGTGTCAAAAAAGTCTTTGGCCTCGATTCCCTTTGTGCGGTCTATGATTATGACCTCTACTCCCCGTCTGGAGAGAGCAGCGGCGAGAGCCTTGCCAATAAAGCCCTCGCCGCCGGTGATTACTACTTTCATGTCTTATTCTTCGTTGAGTTTGTCTAACAGTTCTTCTGCTTCTCTCCGGGCAAAATCCGGATCATAAGGTTCATAGAAGGGCTTGATGGTTACCCACAGGCCCAGCCATGTGTGAACCTGAACGATGTAGCTGGGGGTAAATTCCCGAGTGGTGGCTACGACCTTGATACGATACTTTTTCTTCATTGTTATTGGATTGGTTTAACGGTGAGATTGTTGAAATCGAGCATATAGAAACACGATTGATATACGATATGCTTGCCGTAGATTTCGGCGGCAACGTGCTCCAGCCGACAGCCTTTGGAGTTGTGGAAACCATTGCCGAACACCACACCCTCAATGTCCTCGGCCAGCAGAGCCTCTATGTCACGGCCCATGTAGTAGCCATAAGACTTGTCTACCTCCGGGCAAACGTCAAAAGGTGTGATACATTCGTGGCCATACGGCGTTAGCGCGGCTCTGATGCACTCGGCATGATATTTGGCCACATAGAGCGGCCTGCCGCTGATTGGGATTGATATGTAGAGTTTCATACTTTTTAAGTGAAATAATTGTTGTATCTTTGTAATTGACTTGGAGATGTGGGACCGGAACGAGCCGCCGCCCACCTTGTGAGGAATCTGCCTTTGGCATACTTCGTGGCCGGGAGAAATTCCCGTGTAGGAAACCGAGAGAGCTGGTAAGTTCGTGAGTCCAGCATTTAGCCGTCCTTTCGGGCGGCTTTTTACTTATGCGTATCCCACCGATGAATCCGGCCGTCTTTGGTAACTACATAGACACGGAGCGGCTTACTGTTATGCTGCCGATATTTTTCTATACCTGCCTTGACGGTTGCTTTTGTGTGCCCCGCATCTCTCATATACACGACTGCTGCCGTTGCTCCAGGCTTATCTCTTGCGTGTTCCAGACAGTTTTTGAAATTATTGACGCTATCACCTTTCGGAGATGATTGCTCAAATCCGGCTGAAAACACATAGCCGTCTGGAGTCCTAACATCGCCAGCTTCATCTTTAAGCGTGATTTTGTAGCCCTTATCGGCCATGAATCTTGCAGCTTCAATCTCTTCGGGCTTATGGCTCGCGGAACTTTTTTCAATGAGATAATAGCCGCCACCCTTTTTACTAAAATAGCCGTCGGAATATCGGCCGGAGTGCATAAGCTGATTAAATTCAACCTCCCTTCGCCCATATTCGCGGCTCCCGCCGGACAGAGTGCGAGAACCGCCAGATAACTTAACCATTGGCACCCCCTTTCTCTGTCATGAAGTCATGGATATACACAAGAGAGTTCTGATTGCAGAAGTCATGTATCTCTTGGCCGCCGCCATACACGATGAGATTAGGTATTGTCTCTCCGGAAATTTCACGGGCGATCATCAGTTCTGTTTTCAACTCGGCAAGGTGCCCACGTGTGCCGCGTGTGGCAAAAGCATTGTAACCGGCAGGAATGCCGAGGCGGTTGACTTCATAGAACTTGCTGCTTACATTCAAGTCGGCATAGACATTCAACCCACACTCCTGAAAGTATCTGGCAATCCATCTCTTTTTGTAGATGAGGTCAAGCCCCTGCGCAAGCGGAGTGGTGTCAAAGAGTGAAAAGTTAGGCTCTACCACGGCTCGGGCGCAAGTGCTCAACACTTTTGCAGGATTTTTCCATACACTTGCAAAACGATAATCTTCTACATAAAAATGGATCGTTTGAGCCGATTTTGTCTTTCTACCGGCACCATACGGCGCAAATGGGAGCAACAGATGTCCTCCCTGCCTATCACTCCGCAAACACGGAATGTCATACTTGTTGTCGCTCGGATATAGGCAGTCTTCGGCGACATTTAATTCAGTTGCGTTCATATTGTGATGATGTGATGTGATGATTTATGAACTTTGCCGTTAGATTAGAATGGTGGTTTGGATTTTGTGTAAATGGGGCATTTATCCCGGTAGGCACATTCTCCGGCCTTTGCCTGAGCGAAACGCTCACGCCATAGAACCTCATAGAACTCTGTGCCCATTTCTGCCTCTTCGTTGAGATATGATACGAGCTTCATGCAGAAGAAACCACTGTCACTCTCTTTGTCATCGTGGAGTGCCACTATGCCGTTATTATTAGGTTTTGCCATGTCTGATTTGTGATTAGTTTGCTACTATTATCAGTTTTGACCCATCGGGATAAGTCAGAGCCTTTTTGAATAGCTTATGACACCTTGCAGGTATATTGCGATACCGCAGATGCCATTCATTCCACAAAATGCAGTGGCCGCGCTTGACTCCAGGGTTGAGGTGTGTTGCCCCCGTGTTCATGCAGGGGCAACTACCGCAACTTCTCGGCTCATCATAGAACCTAAAACCGTTTATCTCAATCATACCGCTACCGATTTGTGTTTGCTCTCACTGATAGCCTGACACAGCACAGGACACCACGCTTTCGGGATGCTGGTATGGACGGCGTTACCAATGAACTTCTTTTGGTCGCTCTGATTACCAAGCAACACATAGTCATCGGGGAAACCTTGTATGCGTTTCAATTCTACGACCTTGAGCATACGCATATAGATGTCGGCCAGACCATACTTAGCCATAAATTCCTTTATTTTAATCATCATGGGAGAGTCCGTTTCATAAATCTCTATGGCTATCTCCCCGCTCTCCGTAGTTACAAGGCATGGCGGCCGCTTATCCATTCTTGCAATCAGAGTAAAACACGGCTCATCAATAGACCTGCCGGCCGAATTGAACTGAGGGTTCACAAGAAAATGCTTTCGGACAGTCACAAGACTATGTTTGGGATTTGTGGTAACACAGCCGCAAGGCTCGTCAATGGATGTGGCCGTGCTTGTTCCGTAGAACATGGTCAAGAACTGGGCACTGACAAGTGCGTGATGATCCACACAGGTGATTGCGCCAGCTGGCCCGTCGATAGATATGTTCTTACCATCCGGGGAGCCGCTGAACTGCTTGGAGAGAAATGCGACATGGGCCACACCGAGACGATTCTGAACGGCAACTGTCGGGCATGGCTCATCAATAGATGGTGGCACATACTTTCCTCGCTGGCTCATACTGTTGAACTTGACCATAAATGCGTCACTACCATCGGGCACAAACCTTACAAGTCCGGCATAAATACGTTTGAGGGTATTCTCAGCCAATGGCTTTTTTCGTGTGAAAATTGACTGACCAATCTCTTCGAGGTTGAGTACATATCGCACA
>JAHZGZ010000113.1 GCA_019420545.1 Bacteroidales bacterium
ACACTTCGATTTTGGCGAAAGCGCGGAGCAGGTGTAGGGTCTGTTTTAGGTTGGTCAGGCCGTCGGCGGCGAGGTCGACGCCGGTATATGCCTGGACGCCGAAGAGGGGAATGCGCGTCTGGCGGGTTATTTCGGGACCGGTGCCTCCCGCGGGGCATGAGCGGGTGGAGTATGCTGCTCGGTACAGGTCGTCGAGGGAGGCTCCCGGGGCGAGCATTGGATAGTCGGCCCAGCTTCCCGAGGCGAGGGGCCAAGCCTGCCAGTTGGCGAGCATCACCAGGCGGAAGGAGGCGAGTCCTGTGGCTGCGTCGAACACCGATGCCGGGTCTTCGAGGCGGAAACGGCATGTGTATGTCTTCGACGACTCATAGCTGCCGCCGTCGGCGGGGACAAGGCTTGCCACTGTAGCCTGGGCCACGAGTGTGGGTTTGTCGCCGGGGGTGAAGATGTAGAGGGCGAAGTCGCGTGCGCTGATGTCGATGAAATTCTCGTAGCCCGAGCCGGGGTCGTACTCTCCGTCGGCGGGCGTGGCGCGCGGGGCGGGGATATCGCCATACGCCATACCCCCCTCATTGTCGCCGAGCGAAATGAGCATGCTCAGCTCCACCGGCCCTTGGGGGACGCCCGCAGGAGCAGGGGGCAGCGTCTCCGGCCCGTCAAGCGGGTCGGAAGAGCATGCGGCGGCAATAAGCAGCAGGGATGATAATATGACTCTATCTATAAAACTCATTAATCAGCGGATGGAGAGACAGGCCGTGGATTCACAATCAATAGGCGGATACGGAAGAGAGGGGAGGCAGTGTCAGAGTTCTTCGTTCTGATGTCGTTTCGACCACGAGAGCACATTCACCACGATATCGCAGTAGGCCCACGAGTCGCCTTTGAGGAAGAGGTTGAGATGGTAGTCGTACTCGCGGTCGAGATACTCCTGGGGGGAGTAGCCGTAGAGCTCGTAGGCGGCGCGCCCTTCGGCGAGCATATAGGGGAGGTTGAGGCGTGCCACGACTTTGCCCGAGTTGAGATTGCGTATCTGCAGCAGGGCGGCCCGGGAGGCGTCGTCGTTGTACATCAGCCGGTTGAACATGAGGTTGTAGTGGGCGGTACGCTGGTAGTTGAAGTCGTCGGTATCGGCCGTGCCGGCGGCGCCCGCGCGCGGGTTGGAGGGAGTCTCGGGGTCGGTGGGATCGATGATCACACCGCCCGAGGTGAAGCGCGAGGTCCAGGCGGCATAGGGGGTATAGCGCAGCGAGTCGCCCTCGGCCACGGCATTGTCGTGGAGCACGGTGCCGTTGGCGTCGAGGAGGGTCACCTCATACTGCCGGTGGAATATGTTGTCGGGATGGTCAATCTGCCGGAGGGTAAGGTTGAGGTGCTTGGTATCGCGGATGAGCGACACGGTGGCGTAGGTGGCCATGTTGTCGGTCACGGTGACGTACTGCTCGTCGAGGGGATATACCGAGTAGGGCTTCGACGTGCGGTGCATTGGCAGCTCGGCGGTGCCGTCGACGGGGTCGTGGGCCTGTACCTTTAGGGTGTGCCAGAGGGTGTCGAGGGGCATCGAGCGGTGGTCGACGAGATGCTGCTGAGTGCCGGGGATGAGCTCGGCGCTGTGGTCGAGGGTGATGCGCATGGCCTCGCCGTGGGTCACGGCGTTCTCGTGGCGGTAGCGGGCACCGTCGTCGGCGGCGGCCTCGTCCCAGTCGCGCTGCATGGCCACGGCCTGCAGGCGGTAGCGCCCGGGACGCAGCTCGGCGGGATTGAAGTGGAGGCTGTAGCCGTAACCGGCGAGGGGCGATGCCGAGGCGGTGTTGGACACGGAGCGCTCGGCTACCTTATGACCCTGCTCATCATACACGTACAGCCTGACGTGCCCCACGTGGTCCTTGAAGAGGTCGGCACGTGCGGTATTGTAATCGTAGACAAAGCGTACGTAAAGCCCTGTGGGGCAATCGTCGACAGAGTCCTGGATCATTGTGCAGGATGCTGCGAGCATGGCGGCAGCCATGGCGCAGAGGGCGGTTATGTAATGAAAGAAACGGGTCATCCTTAATTTCATTTTGTTTAACGGGATGGAGAGAGAATGCGGCAGGAGAGGGGGAATGGGGCAGGAAAGAGGGGTTGATTGAAAAAAGGGAAAATGATTGCGGGCACGGCCCCGATACCGCACGGCATGAAGCCGTGCCCGCAGTCAATAGCTATAGGGATGTAGGGGAATGAACGGATTAGACCTCTACATTCTGCTGACGCTTAGCCCAAGAGAGGATATTTACTCTGAATGCGATCCACTGCTCAACCTCGTCGTCATGATTTTCGTCGGAGGGAACCTCGAGACCCTCGATAGAGGGCTTGCCGAGTTTCTTGATTGAAGTCACGTTGATATCATACCAGTTGTTGCGGACCATACCGTAACGGCCAAGCCACATGCTCTCAGCATCGCCATCCTTGGGTGTGCCGGTGTAAGCATTCCAATCATAAGACGACGAACCTACAGGCACGTATTCAGCGCTCCAGGGAGCAAGGTCTTTTGTATCATTATAGCTATCGCCGGCAAAGTGCTTGATACGTACAGAATAGTAAGCCACATTATCGTCGTATTCAGCGATACGATAGTTATTGTTTACAGCTTTGATAAGAGCAGCCTTCTCTCCTTCACCAAATACGGGCTTCTTGCCGGTAACGGTTCCATCACTATTGGTGAGGGATGTGAACGCACTTTCTACGAAGTCGATATCGGTTACTGCGATAAGCCCCTTGTCGTTACGAGCGAAAGTGATAGTCATATACTGCTTCCAGTTGTCCTCGGTAATAGTCACTGTCTTACCGGTACCTGCAATAGCAGTAGCGATAGCGGCAGCAACGCGGCTGTCCTGAATAATCTGTCCTACAGAATAGAGCGTAGCTTCATCCTGTGTGGCATAAATTACATTCTGACGCTCGTTGATGGTGTAGAACTTGGTAAGAGCTGTACCATTTTTAGTCAGCTCGAACTCAACCTTCAACAGAACCTGAGTAGTATACTGGTGATCCTGATGATCGATGTTGAAAGTATTCTCGTAGCAATAGAGCGGGTTGGTATTTACAGCCTTCACAAAACCGGTAGCCTCATTTTCCTGATAAAGAAGATCGCCGGTAGTGAATGTATTGTAGTTGGGGTCGTAGCACCAGTAAGTACGATACAGATCCACTTCAGACTGAATGATTGTTGTGCCAATCTTGGTGTTACCTACCATACGGTAACCGCCGTTCACAGGGTTTTTGTAACCGATAAACTGCTTCTGGCCATCGGCAGGATACATGTTACGTACGATATACGACTTGGTGTTGGTGGCGTTGAGCTTCCACTCTACATTTTTAACAGTGAAGGTTATCTCATTGCCGTTATTGTCAATAATTTTATCTGCAAGGTTTGTGGCAGAGCAGGAGACTGTAGCCTTGGCAACGGCACGCTCAACAAAGAACGATCCGGCAGGATTGCTCTCAGCCTCGGCACGGGTAGCCTTGACTCCACCGGTGATATCAACAAGAGTAGAAACATTCTTGTCAGTAGGTGCGGTAGCATTATTCTGATTAACGGTGCTTACAGGAGCATTGATCATGAAGAAGTCGGTGGCTCCGCTGCCAGAACCGGTATAGAAAGGTTTCTGGCTGACAGTGTTGACAAATGCCTTGAAATCACCGGTGAAAGTGGTTCCATCGATAGTCAGGGTATTGCCCTCGCCGATCGACATTACGCCGGTATAGTTCAGGGCTACAAGACCATAAATTTTATCACCAGACCCTGCAGGGTTAAGAATCTTCACAGATACGAGGCTCGATGTGGTAATGTTGTCTTTGTCGGCATCATCATACCAAGGATCGAGATTAAGAGCGTAGATCGACTTGAATACTGCGGTCTTCTCTTCGGTACCGGTAAAGAGCAGAAGGGCGCCATTCTTAACAGCATACTCGTTGGGAGTGCCGTCGTCGAAATTGACGTTGCCGTTGGAATCGTCGTTGACAGCACGGGGAGTAGCGACCGGCTGCGTCGGAAGATTGATGCGTACGGCAACAAAGCCGTCACCGCCTTCAGGCACGGTAATTGTTCCGGTGTCGGGGCCGTCGGCAACGACGTCCTTGTCGGAGCAGGCAGCGAGGAGGGCAGCAGCCATCGTCGCGTAGATAAACTTGTTAAATTTCATGTGATTGATAAAATTAATATGATTGATTGTTACTAAAATTCAGATGAATGGTGGTGGTGGGGGTGGTGGTGGCGGCGCTTACAACGCACACACGTGAGCCGAGGGGAAAATGGGTCAGGAAATGTCCGGGTCGTGATTGGGATTGGTATTCTTATATATTAATATATGTATAGCAGGTAAATGTCAGCGCGGAAGCTCTTCGAGATTTTTCGAAGCCGCAGGTAGCGGCAGGGCTTTCTCGAAGTGGGCGCGTGCGGCGTCGAAGTCGCCGTTACGGGTGGCTACCACACCTCGGGCGTTCTCGGCCTCGGGGGAGTCGCCCCCCTTTTCGAGGAGGGTGGCGGCGGTGTCGAAGTCGCCGGCGGCGATAGCGGCCACGGCGGCGTTGAGATTAGCCACCGGGCTTTCGGGATAATATTTCAGCGCGATACCGATCACGCGGTTGAATTCGGGGGATCCCTCGGGGTAGAGGCGCGCCACGCGGAACATCTGGTTGAGCGACATCATCTGCGGGTCGGTGTCGATGATGCGTGCCAGCTGCTCGTCGCTCATGGGCTTGAGGCGCGTGGAGATTGCAAACCTGGTGGCGCGCAGGCGCGGGAACCACTTGGGCAGGATGAGCGAGCGGTAAAGACGCGCGAAGCGCGGGTCGGTGCGGAGCGTGCGCTCCTTGGCGTCGTAGTCCGACGGGCCGTAGGCGGGGGCGTCGATGAGCTCGAGCAGGTCGGCGCGCTGCTGCGGGGTAATCTCGGAGGAGCTTACCACCATCTCGCGGAACTCGCCCCAGTTTTCGGGCACCGCGCTGTAGGCGCACTTGTCGGCGGGGAGACTGAAACGCTCGCCTATATAC
>JAHZGZ010000114.1:0-1471 GCA_019420545.1 Bacteroidales bacterium
CTTACCGACATAGTGACAATGCTCCTCGGCCTTACTGTAGGTGCATCGACACAGGCTACATCATTCCTCACCGTCGATACCATCTTTATCTTCGCTCTCGGATTCATGGCCTTCATCATCGCCTCCGCATCAGGCGTACTCTTCGTGAAGCTCTTCAACCTCTTCCTCCCCCAGAGCAAGAAGCTCAACCCGCTCATCGGCAACGCCGGTGTGTCGGCAGTACCGATGTCTGCACGTATATCCAACAACCTCGGTCTCGAATACGACCCGACCAACTATCTGCTCATGCATGCCATGGGCCCCAACGTATCGGGTGTTATCGGATCAGCGGTTGCGGCCGGTGTCCTTCTCGGATTCCTTGCCTAACACTAATCATGATATAGCGGCGCCATTAGGGATTACACCCGATGGCGCCGCCATTTTTACCAACTGCGTGTCCTGTCGAATGTTGATGTGACTTGTATATGAGTATCGTCTTATACGATGACAGACCGCGATGTTAAAATCGTGTTACAATCCACACTATCAAAGTCTATACCTCGAACTTTATCACCTCGAAATACGTATTATCTACGAACAACGTCAGTACAGAATGATGATTGCCCGATGAACGTCTCGTAAGTCAACCCATAAACTCACCATGTTGATTAGCGCCGACTAAAGCAATGTCTCACTGTAAGATGAGTTTAATAATTGAAGCAACAATGTCTCTTCGCTACAATAGGCAAAACGACTTCTCCAAAAGTACATGCCATGGCGTTCAGTCATTTTCAACTATCTTGCATTGTCCTACCCAATGATTACAAAAAAAGTCATCGACGAACTCTACCACAAATATCGCAAGCGCCCCGAATCGGTCGACGCACTTGACATACCTCTGCTCTTCGAACACGCTTCAGAGCAACACGACATCCAGATTGACGACGAAGGCAATCTCGTAATCGGAAGCATCGATCCTCGCTCGCCATTCCGACAGTTGCCCCTGCGCAACATACACGGCATTTCCCATTTCGATGACTCCCTCGCAATTGTACTCCACAGCTCCATCCTGTTCCTCAACAAAAAAGACGCCGGCGTCAATGTCCACATCCGCGCCGAGCAGCCGTCGCTGTGGGAACGCATCCGTTGGAAATTCGCCAAAGCCTGATCCACCCCCTTCCCCAATCCATCCTCTATTTCCATCCCCGTCAATCTCTC
Organism: Bacteroidales bacterium; assembly: GCA_019420545.1. Classification (GTDB taxonomy): domain Bacteria; phylum Bacteroidota; class Bacteroidia; order Bacteroidales; family Muribaculaceae; genus Muribaculum. The sequence continues at coordinate 1,198 of JAHZGZ010000114.1, forward strand.
CCTAATCCATCTCCTCCTCATGGTTCTCCCCGCCCTCATCTTCCTCTACTACTCAATCACCTTCCCCATGCTCCTTTTGTTTTGTTCCTGTCCGAAGCTTCAGCTTCGCTCATAGGTTCAGTTCAGCGGCAAGTTCGCCGCTGCTTCCCCCAATCTCTCGCCCCAACTCCCCGCGCCAATCCATCAATAATATCTCTCATACAAAAAGCAACGCCGCGTCAGCATCAACAGCTGACGCGGCGTCCCGTTATTTTATAGGGTCAGATATGAGATT
>JAHZGZ010000114.1:1481-16004 GCA_019420545.1 Bacteroidales bacterium
AAGCTTTTTAGCTACCTTGTTGCCCTGCTTCACGATATACAGGCCGTTGCCAGGATTGGCCACGCGCATACCCTGTACATTGTAGTACTCTGCGGGAGCATTCTCGTCAACCCCGATCTCATCGATAGCAGATGTTGAGGAACCGGTAATCTTTATATTATCGATAAACCAGCGGAGAGCCCAATTTTTACCTTCTGCCTTAGTCGACTGCTTGGGCCACTGAGAATCCACATTTCGTATAGTGATACGTGTATCCTTGGTTAAAGTAGCACCGGTAAGAGCCACTTCCGTAGGATACCATTTGAACTCAGCACCTTTCTCGATTGTAAGGCCCGGAACCTCAAACTGCTGTTCATTATCGCCATTCTTAACGATAATGACCAATAAAGATGGATCATAGTCTCCTGAACCCTGACGCATTGTGCACCAGTCAAAAGAGACTTTCACGTCATTGGCTCCCTCGCCAAAAGCCTCAATGGCTGGTAATGTAAAGCCACTGAAGTAGTTCGTCAGGCCAAATTTTAAATAATTTTGGTTTACGTAGATCTGTTGATCCGCAGTTCTGTCACCAAGAGGTTTATCTTTTTTGTCTGTCGTAGAGTGACAAGCCAAAAACTCGTATCCCTTAGCCTTCATGGCATCAAAGAGCGAAGTTTGGTCCTCGATTTTACAAGCGCTCAGTTGAGGACATGCGGCATCATTATTATTCTCCTCGATAGTTTTGCCGGCAGGAGTTGTACCTCCGTCTTTCCCGGCCTGTGCCCAGGGAGCGATCCACTCGAAATCTTCGGTAAAGAATGTTGTCGTCTGTGCTGCTGCCGAAAGGGCCAGTGCAGCAACGCTTAATGAGAGTAGAAATTTCTTCATAGAAAAAAAATGTTTTAAGGTTAATAGTATGTTGTTTATTTGATTGGCGTGTTTATCGTCAAATAGGGTTATCGAGGAGAGGACTTCACTATGTGTGCATCGGTGGTTTGGTGCTGACATGGCATCGCAAATTTAAGCACAAATTTCTTACATACCAAAATATTCCTCTTATTTATCGAAATCTTATCGGTAATTTATCGAAAATTTAATCCTATATCTCGAAAGACAAATTGACACTCATTTCATCTGCCCGTTATATATTTGTATTTTGCGATTTTTCTACTTTTCACTAACTTTACGGCAAAATTTCTACACATTATTATGTATCGTACCAAGACCTGTGGCGAGTTGCGACTCGCCGACGCCGGTCAGACCGTTACCATCGCCGGTTGGGTGCAGCGCATCCGCAAGATGGGCGGTATGACATTTGTCGATATCCGCGACCGCTACGGCATCACCCAAGTCGTTTTCAACAACGAGGTAGACGCCGCCCTTTGCGAAGAAGCCAATCATCTCGGACGCGAGTTCGTAGTGCAGATTACCGGAAAAGTAGCTGAGCGCTATGCCAAAAATCCCGAAATGCCTACCGGCGACATTGAGATCGAGGCTCAGACTCTCAACGTGCTAAACCGCTCGGAAGTGCCCCCATTCACCATCGAGGACGAGAGCGACGGCGGCGATGACATACGCATGAAATACCGCTACCTCGACCTGCGCCGTCCGTGCGTGCGCCGCAATCTCGAACTGCGCCACCGCATGACGATGGAAGTGCGCCGCTACCTCGACAGCAAAGGGTTCCTCGAAATCGAGACACCCATGCTCGTGGGATCCACCCCCGAGGGTGCACGCGACTTTGTGGTCCCCTCGCGCATGAACCCCGGACAGTTTTACGCCCTTCCCCAGTCGCCCCAGACCCTCAAGCAGCTGCTGATGGTGTCGGGCATGGACCGCTACTTCCAGATCGTGAAATGCTTCCGCGACGAGGACCTGCGCGCCGACCGTCAGCCCGAGTTCACCCAGATCGACTGCGAGATGTCGTTTGTCACCCAGGACGATATCATCAACCTCTTCGAGGGTATGGCAAAGCATCTCTTCAAGGAACTGCGCGGTGTCGAGCTGACCGAGCCCTTCATCCGCATGCCATGGGCCGATGCCATGCGCCTCTACGGTTCCGACAAGCCCGACCTCCGCTTCGGTATGACCTTCGTCGAACTCATGGACGTGCTCAAAGGCCACGGCTTCAGCGTGTTTGACAACGCGGCCTATATCGGCGGCATCTGCGCCACCGGTGCCGCAAGCTATACCCGCAAGCAGCTCGACCAGCTCACCGAATTCGTAAAGCGTCCCCAGATCGGCGCCAAGGGAATGGTCTACGCCCGTGTCGAGGCCGACGGAAATGTCAAGTCGTCTGTCGACAAATTCTACACTCAGGAAACACTTCAGGAACTCCGCAAGGCCATGAACGCCCAACCCGGCGATCTCATCCTCATACTCTCGGGCGACGACGCAATGAAGACCCGCAAGCAGCTCTGCGAGCTCCGTCTCGAAATGGGCCGCCAGCTCGGCCTGCGCGACAAAAACAAGTTCGCATGCCTCTGGGTAGTCGACTTCCCCATGTTTGAGTGGAGCGACGAGGAGCAGCGTCTCATGGCTATGCACCACCCCTTCACCCACCCCAAAGACGAGGACATACCCCTGCTCGACACCGATCCCGCAGCCGTCCGCGCCGATGCCTACGACATGGTTGTCAACGGCGTTGAGGTAGGTGGTGGATCAATCCGTATCCACGACAGCGCCCTTCAGGCAAAGATGTTCGAGATCCTCGGATTCACACCCGAGAAGGCGCAGGAGCAGTTCGGATTCCTCATGAACGCATTCAAGTTCGGCGCACCCCCTCATGGAGGCCTCGCCTACGGTCTTGACCGCTGGGTATCGCTCTTCGCCGGGCTCGATTCCATCCGCGACTGCATCGCATTCCCCAAAAACAACTCCGGACGCGACGTTATGCTCGACGCTCCCGCCGCTCTCGACCAAAAGCAGCTCGACGAGCTCAACCTCGCCATCGACATACGCGACAAGGAATAGCCCTCCCTCCACAATGACTATTGACACTATCATCGGGGCCATCCAAAAGATGGCCCCGACTGCCCTTCAAGAGAGCTACGACAACTCCGGCCTGCAGCTCGGCGACTCCGCAAAAGAATGCACCGGTGTGCTGCTCTGCGTCGACGTCACCCCCGAGCGTGTCGACGAGGCAGTGGCCCGCGGCTGCAACCTCATCGTGTCACATCACCCCCTGCTGTTCCACGGCCTGAAGCAGATCACCGGCGCCACACTCCAGCAACAGGCCGTAATCCGTGCCATAGAGGCCGGCGTGGCCGTATATTCTGCCCACACCAGCCTCGACAACGCCCCCGGAGGCGTCAGCGCATGGCTCGCCCGCGATCTCGGGCTGCACTACCTTGGGCCGCTCTGCCCCGGCGCCAAGGATACACCCGATGCCGGCGCCGGCGCTATAGCCGCTACCCCCGAGCCCCTCACAGCCATGCAGCTCGTCGAAAGGGTAAAGAAAGCGTGCGCCTCCCCCGTATGCCGCTGCACCCGTCCGCCCGAAGGCGCTGTCATCACGCGCGTGGCCATGTGCGGCGGCTCGGGCGGCTCCATGATACCCGATGCTATCGCTGCCGGAGCGCAGGCCTACATTACCTCCGACGTCCGCTACCACGACTTTCTCGACTACGGCGACCGTATTTTCATCATCGATATAGGGCATTTCGAGTCCGAATCCTGCACAAAACGGATTTTTTATCATATAATTACACAAAAATTTCCTAACTTTGCAGTTCATTATTCCGATTCAGAAAAAAATCCGATAAACTATATTTAGGAATGGCTACTGAAAAGAAATCCGAAGGCCTCTCTGTAGAGCAGCGCATGAAAGCCCTCTACGAGCTTCAGACTATACTCTCCGAAATCGACCGCATCAAGCAGATCCGCGGCGAGCTCCCCCTCGAAGTAAAAGACCTCGAGGATAATATCGAGGGCCTCAAGACCCGTATCGAGAATTACAAGCGCGATATCGAGGACTTCCGCAGAAAGACCACCATCGAGAAAGAGAAAATCAACGAGTCGCAGGCTAAGATCGCCCGCTACAAAGAGCAGCTCGACAACGTGCGCAACAACCGCGAGTTCGACCTCCTCTCCAAGGAAGTAGAGTTCCAGACTCTTGAGATCGAGCTTTCCGAGAAGCACCTCAACGAGTATGCACGCGCCATCGACTCGCGCAACGCCGATATAGTCGCTACCGAAGAGAAACTTTCCGACAACCAGCATATCCTCCAGGAAAAGAAAGCCGAGCTCGACGAAATCGTATCGGAGACCCGTCAGGACGAAGAGCGTTTGCGCGTCCGCGCAAAGGAGATCGAGCCTACTATCGACGAGCGCACCCTCAAGGCATTCAAGCGTATCCGCGACAATGCCCGCAACGGCCTCGGCATCGTCTACATCCAGCGTAACGCATGCGGCGGCTGCTTCAACCGCATTCCACCGCAGAAGCAGATGGAGATCAAGATGCACAAGAAGGTTATCGTATGCGAGTACTGCGGCCGCATCATGATCGACCCCGAGCTTGCCGGCGTGGCCGAAGCCGAAGTTGCTGCCGGAAAGTAACCCTCCGCTCCCACCTCAGCGCTTCAAAGCATACCACACCTTTAATAGTATACCATATAAAAGTATACCATAGCGTTTAAAAGCATGATACAGCATCGGCGGTGTGTCAGTCTTACACCTGACACACCGCCGTTCCACATCCTCCCTTCTGATCCCCCACCGACCCTAAAGTCCCTAAAGTCTCTAAAGTCTCTAAAGCCCCTATCGACCCTAAAGTCCCTCTAAATCATCAAAAATGGATGTAATCACCGATCCGTTCCGCATCTCCCCATCCGCCTATGCCGCCGCCATCATGCGCCAATGGCTCTCAATATGGTGGTGGGCAGTCGCGGTCCTGCCTGTCGGCGCCGTCATAGCGGCCCTGGCCACTGCCGACATCCGCTACCTCATGCTTGCCCTCGTACTCACATGCCTGGTCATCCCGCCGGCCCTCCTCATCGTATATTACTACTACGCCCTCGATCCTCGCGCACGCATCAACATTCCGCTCCACACCATCTCCTTCGACGGCTCCACCCTCACTATTACCCCGTGCTCCGAGCCATCCGAGAGTTTTGAGTCCTCCGAGAGCTCCAAAATCCCCGACCCCGCTCCACTCCCCGCTCCCGTCACGCTTCCCCTCTCTGCCATCTTTGCCGTCACCCGGTCAGGCGGCACTCTGCGGCTGAGTCTCGACCGCACACGTCCCGCTCCGCTCCTCATAATTCCCTACTCCGCCTTCCCCTCATCCGGCGCCCTCCGGCAATTCATCGCAATGCTTGAACATCACACCTAAGAATATCTGATCATAAATGGAAACTACCCCAACTCCCCATATACCAGCCTCACGCGGACTCCTCGCCATATCCCCGATAGTGGTGTTCCTCCTCTTCTATCTCGTTGTGTCCCTCATCATCGGCGATTTCTATAAGATGCCTATCGCCGTAGCTCTGCTGATAGGCTCGGCATGGGCGGTAGTGATAACACGGGGAAAGCCTCTTGCCGAGCGCGTCGAGATATTTTCACGCGATGCCGGAAGCTCCAATGTCATGTACATGATATGGATATTCATCCTCGCCGGAGCTTTCGCCGCACTTGCCCGCGAGATCGGCGCCGTCGAGGCAACCGTCGATCTCGCCCTCCGTTTCCTCCCTGTCGAAATGCTCATCCCGGGACTTTTCGCAGCCGCTTGCTTCATTTCCCTTGCGATAGGCACATCCGTCGGCACAGTCGTTGCCCTGACCCCGCTTGCAGTCGAGCTTGCACAGTCCGAAAGCGGCAACGTACCGTTTTTCGTGGCCGTGGTGCTCGGCGGAGCCTTCTTCGGCGACAACCTCTCGTTTATTTCCGACACCACCATAGCGGCCACGCGCACACAAGGTTGCATGATGCGCGACAAGTTCCGGGCCAACCTCTGGATAGCCCTCCCCGCCGCATTGGCCGCGCTCGTGCTCTACGTCATTCTCGGCGTACAGCTCCCCGACATGGCCGCGCTCGCCGACACCAATCCACTCCTCGTCATCCCCTACCTGCTCATAATAGTGCTCGCACTGGCCGGACTCAACGTCACCGTCGTACTCGCCATCGGCATTGTCGCCGCCATAATCCTCGGCCTGTGCATGGGCTACGACCTCATCTCTCTGTTCGGATTCATGGGTGCAGGCATCGACTCGGTAGGTTCACTGATTATCATCACGCTCCTTGCCGCCGGAATGCTCGGACTGATCAAAGCCGCCGGTGGCATCGACTACATACTCCAGCTACTCACGCGCCGCATACGCGGCCCGCGCGGCGCACAGGCCGGAATAGCCCTCGTGGTCGGCATCGTAAACCTATGCACCGCCAACAACACCGTCGCCATCATCACCGTAGGCTCCCTCGCCTCCTCTCTGTCGCGCCGCTTCGGCGTCGATCCCCGCAAAGCAGCCTCCCTGCTCGACACCTCCTCATGCATCGTCCAGAGCCTCATCCCCTACGGCGCCCAGACACTCCTCGCCACCTCCCTCGCCTCAATCTCCCCCGTCGCCCCCTGGCCCTACCTCTACTACCCCTGGGCCCTCATCATCATGCTCCTCCTCTCCATCCTCTTCCGCTTCCCCCGCCTCTCCACCCCACATCACGCATAATATTAATTTTTCATAGACAAACCAATCATTCATATGAACCTACATTTACGATTAACGGCCGCTACGGCAGCGGTCATCATCATGACATCGGCCATGCAGGCGCAGGAAAAGCGTTTCTACGCTTCGGTTTACAGTACCAACGAGTGGAAAGAATACGTCTATTCCGAGACAGGCCTCTATAGCTTCTCGCTCGACACCTACGACCGTCAGCTCGTATCAGAGAATTCCGAACTCGACGCCTCAGGTGGAGGCACCATGACCGAGGATTTCTACTTCTGCACCTCCGAGATCAACTACGGATCGTGGACCGAAGTCAACCACTACACCTTCAATCCCGACACGTGGCAACTCAACTCGCAGATTTTCGGATATCAGCAGGGCGCCGCTACCGACCTCGCCTACGACCATACCACCGCCAGGATCTACGGATGCTTCTCCACCGACCCCGAAGCCGGAGAACCCGAAGGTAAATTCGTGTTCGGCACCCTCAACGAGGCTACCGGCGAGCGCTTGGCCATAAAGAAGATCGACACACCATGGATAGCCCTCGGATGCAACCGCGGCGGACAGCTCTACGCGGTCGACATGGGCGGCACGCTGTGGAAAGTCGACAAAATCAACGGCAATACCGAGAAGATCGCCGACCTCGGCGTTACCGCCAACCGCCGCTCGACAGGTGCCATCGACACCGCCACAGGCATATTCTATGTAGTCTTCACCAACGAGGATGATTCAACCATTGAGGAATACGGCTACAGCATGACCAAGTCGGAACTGTATGCCGTGGATGTCACCGCCGGAACCGCGCGCCGTGTATATGAATTTGCCGACGGCGAAGGCCTTGGCGGCATGTACATTCCCGGTCCTCTGGCCGACGACAATGCTCCCGCCGAAGCCACAGGTATGACGCTGACATTTGCCGACGGCGACCTCAACGGTAAGATTTCGTTCACCATGCCCGACAAGACCTTCGGCGGGGCCACTCTCTCCGTTACCTCATCCGCGCCAACGGCTCGCTCTTCGCCCAGGGGAGTGCCGCTCCGGGTGCCAGAGTTGAGGCCAATGGCAAGGTCGATACCGACGGCCAATATGAATTCGTGCTCGAACTCACCAACGAAGCCGGACGCGGCCCGAAATCAAAGGCCTCGCAGTGGATCGGCCACGACACTCCCGTGCGCATCACCTCGGCCACACTCACATATGCCGACGGAGCATTCACCCTCACATGGGCACACCCCGTTGCAACCGAACATGGCGGCTACATGGATCCCGCACTCCTTACCTACGACGTTACGCGCCTCCCCGACAATGTGAAAGTTGCTGAAGCCACCACAGCCACCGCCATCACCGACCCCGTTGAGATCCCCGCCACGATGACCGGCTACTCCTACCGTATCGAAATGTCATACCGCGGCATGCCCGTAGCCACATATACCACCGACGCCTATAATCTCGGCTCGGTAACCCTCCCCTACGTGCTCGACTTCGACGATGAGGACAGCTTCCGCGACCTCACCCTGATCGACGCAAACGGCGACCGCAACGAGTGGTACCGCGAGGAATACTGGTATATCGAGGCTACCGATCTCGAATGCACAGCCGCCCTATACCCGTACTCCTACACCAATAAGGCCGACGACTGGCTCATACTCCCGGCAATCAGTTTTGAGCAGGGCATGACCTACTCCGTTGCTTTCCAGGTATCCACCGCAAGTGCTCCTGAGAAACTCGCCGTATATTTCGGCACCGCACCCTCTCCCGTGGCGCTGACCAACGTGATTCTCGCCGAGAAAGAGTATGAAGCCGTCAGCTGCACCGACGAAAACTGCACTTTTACTCCCGCCGCCGGAGGTCTGTACTACATCGGTTTCCATGCATGTTCCGATCCCGACGGTGCCGGTCTGGGGCTGCGCAATATCAAGGTCGATGTGGCCGGCTCTTCAGCCATCGGAAGCATTGATGCCGCCGACAGCGCCGCACCCGTGGTAGAGGTCTACAACCTTCAGGGCGTGAAAGTCGCAGCCGACTCCCGCGGCGGCCTATTCATCGAAGTGAAGGCCGACGGATCAACCCGCAAGGTACTGCGCCGCTAACCGCTCGCTTTTTAACCTGTCTGTGTGGCAGATAATGCAAAATGGGCGATAAAAAATTTTGCGGTTTGGAAAAGTATGCGTAATTTTGTCGCGCAAAATGCAAAATCTAAAAAACAACATAAAAATCAATAACAAAACATGATCATCGTACAAGTTAAAGAAGGCGAGAACATAGAAAGAGCTTTAAAGAAGTTTAAAAGAAAATTTGAAAAGACCGGCATCGTAAAAGAGCTTCGCAGCCGCCAGGCCTTTGAAAAGCCCTCCATCACCAACCGCAAGAAGATGATGAAGGCCGTCTACGTACAGAAACTGCGCATGGTCGAGGAGTAATCAACTCCATTTTTTCCTCCTTTTATTTGGATTTTTCCAAAGAAAGAGTTAAATTCGCTTTTGACCAACAGCCTCAGTCCCATTAATAGGATAGCGGCATAAAAGCGAATTGACCGACATGCTCGACTCTTTCTCGACATATATACGGTGTGAACTGAATTATTCAGTCCACACCGTTTCTGCATATATGCGCGACCTCCGCCAATGGGCCGATTTCGCCACCGGAGGACGTCCCGACACGCTCGATCCGTTCACAGTCACCACCTCCGATCTCCGACAATGGATCAGCCGTCTGGCACGCGAGGGCGACACCCCGCGCACACTCCGACGAAAGATCTCTACACTGCGCACATTCTTCGGATTTTTGGCAAAACGCCACGGAATGCTCTTCAATCCCGCCGCCGACCTACATCCCCCCAAGGCCGACAAACCTCTTCCCGTCTACGTACGCCAGCAGGAGATGGATTCCATCCTCGCCGACGATCTCGACCCCGACGACTTCATATCCGTGCGCGACCGCCTCATACTCCTCATGTTCTACTCAACAGGCATGCGCTCATCCGAGCTTGAAGGGCTCCTCGATGCCGATGTAAGCATCCCCCGGGGTGAACTAAAAGTACTCGGCAAACGTAATAAGGAAAGAATCATCCCTTTCGGGGATGAACTGACCGAGATGATTACCCTATACCGGCGTCTGCGCGACGCAACAGTCCCGGGCAAGCCTGCCCCGCAGTTCTTCGTGAGGCCGGGTGGCGAACCTCTCTACCGCCGCCTGATATACCGGGTAGTGCACGGAGCCCTTGAAGGTCGTACCGTGGCTCCCCGCCAAAGTCCGCACGTACTGCGCCACTCTTTTGCCAGCGACATGCTCAACAACGGCGCCGATCTCTTCTCAGTGCAACAGCTTCTCGGCCACAAATCATTAGAAACCACTCAGGTATATACTCATATCACCTACCTGGAACTTAAAAACAATTATCAACTGGCACACCCCCGTGCCGTAAAGAAAGGAGGAAACCATGGAAGTTAACATCAAGTCAATCCACTTCGACGCAACTGATCAGCTCCAGAGCTTCATCGAGAAGAAACTAAATAAACTGGCTCGCCGATTCGAGTCGATAACAAAGGCCGACGTTACCCTCAAAGTCGTCAAGCCCGAGACATCCATGAACAAAGAGGCAGCCGTAAAGCTAACTATCCCCATGCAGGAGGAATTCTACGCCTCCAAGATCGCAGACACCTTCGAGGAGGCCGTCGACCTCTCCATCGAAGCAATCGAGCGTCAGCTCCAACGCATCAAATCCCAGAAAGAATACTGATTTCTGCCGGGAAGGCTCCACATAAGGCACCCACCTTTGCCTTTCCCTACGGCTCAAATACCGCTCCCAGCATCAAGCGCCGCTTCCTGCGGCGCTTTTTTTTGCCTGAGTAAGCATCTCAGCACGAAAATCCACCGGCGTAAGTCCGTGTTTCTTCTTGAATACTCGCTGAAAATACTGTACGTCAGAGTAGCCGCACAACCCGGCTATCTCTGCAACAGGCAGCGGGTTCTCTCCGGCACATTCGCGCAGCAACTGCTCGGCACGCTGCATACGCGCCTCTATAAGCAATTGTGCCGCAGAGATACCAAGCTGCGAGCGCAGGCGCCGGTTAAGCGTCGAGCGGCTCGCCGCCGCTGCCTCAGCCATATCGTCCACATTGGCATCGGCATTCCCGATATTCTCTTCGATATATCTGCGCACTCGGTTTAGAAAAGCGCTGTCCTCGGGCTTCTGCTCTTTAACAAGCGGCATCCTCGCCGCCTGCTCGTCAGCTACCGGTGCCACCTGGTATTCAGGCATCTTCTCGCGCTCGCCGATCAGCGCCATATACCGCTCCAGAAGTTCGCGGCGCTGACGGTTAACCCGCCGCACATATAAAACGGTATAGCCCGCTCCGGCCACACAGCCCGCTATCGCCAGTACAAACAGAAGTTTCGCCCACCAGGTCTCATACCAGTATGGCGCCACCACAAGCACAAGGCTGCGACGATTGTCGACCGGACGTCCGTAACGGTCGGTCGACTCTACCTCAAGGGCATGTGTGCCCGGAGCAAGATTAAAAAGCGTCACATTGCGCGTGCGTCCGGCTTCAGTCCATGGCGATCCGTCGAGCCGCGAGCGGTAGAGTATATCGCGGTTGTCGATGTAGTCTATTGCGGCGAAACGGATCGACACATTACGCTCCCCGGCGCCAAGCCACAGCGTATCGCGCGGCACAAGACAGAAATCCTCAGGCTGTCCGTTGACAGAAAGCGTGGTGAACACCAACGGCGGAACATACCCACGGCTGTAGAGATTATGCGGAGTGGCGACAAAAGCGCCCTCCTCGGCCCCGAACACCCAACTACCGTCGGTAAGCATTACCGGAGTCGTCTCTGCAAAATGGCATGTATCGTTCCAGAACGTGCGGCTGAAATTCACCGTCTGTTCTGTAACGGGATTGAATGCCATGATATGGTCGTTGCCCACAATCATCAGCAGGGTGTCAGAGACAAGAGTCATCGCCTGGCACACATCGCCCTTCAACGACGAATTACGCATATTCAGATGGCGGAATTCCGGCATATCCCCCATCAGGCTCTCCTCGTCGACAATATCTATGCCCGAACTTTCCGTACCTACGATAATGCGCCCCTTGCTGTCGCATGCGACACTCATTGTGGAGTTGCTGCACAGACTCTCCATGCGGTTCCCGTCGCGCTTTACAGCACGCAGTTTTGTCCTCCGCCAGTCGTCGGCGTCGATTTCACCTACAAGAAGTCCGTCGGTTGTCGCCGCCACAATACGATCGGATGGGGTTACAAGCACTTTCCTCACCTTGTACCCTCCAAACGGATGTGACAGCTCGGGAGTCGCGGTATCAGGGTCGGGACAGCATCTGATACCGCTCCCGAATGTAGCGATCCATAACCGCCCTCGGCTATCTTCCGCCATATCATATACTGCGTCTGATGAAATGAGATCCTCCCCACGCATAAGCGCGCCGGGCTTGCAGCCGAGCCATACCGAGCCCGACCGTGTCTGATATATACAGTAAGGTGCCGTTTCGAGAACCGTGGTTCTCACAACCTTCCCCGTGCGGTCATATATCCTGATGCAGGGATGATTCCGCAATCCGACCCACAGCATGCTGTCGCGGTCAACAAGCAAAGCCCGCGCATGTTCTCCGGATGTGCCCTCAAGAATCCGCGCCGGATGATGTGGAGCAAAACTCTGATAAAGGCCCGTGCGGTCCGACGTCCACACACTACCCTGCGTGTCGGTAAGGCCCGGCCACTGTTTGCCCACCTTATCCCGAAGGTTGTTTTTCCTTTCATGGGAAATGTCATGGAATGAATATGTGGTCAGGTCATACTCATATATATCGTCATCAGTACGGCATACGATATTCCCCTCCTCCGACAGCAGAATATCGCGGATATGGTTGGTACCTATGGCGGCCCGGTCGCCGGGGCGGATCTTTATCTTATGAAACTCATATCCGTCGTAGCAGTTAAGTCCGTTGAAAGTGGCAAACCATAGCAGACCGTACCGATCCTGAACGCCGCCACCGGTATATGCTCCCGACAGTCCGTTGCTCTCGTCATAACGCACAGTCCGAAAAGGGTCGTTCTCAAGTGCTGCCGGAAAAATAGCCGCCGACAGCAGGATTAAAACAAGAAATGTGTGCAGATGTTTCATGGCCGGATATTTGCGTCAAAGATAGTGAAATTTCAGTGCATAAGCCTATTTTGAACCGTTTTTCAGAGCACTTGACCCATTTTTCACGCCACATGGCTGCCGTTGAGCCTAAATTTGCTGTCGGAAAAAATCCATATATCCAACCTTAAAAAAATCATTCCAATGATGAAACCAATCAAAGCCATGCTGCTCACTCTGCCGATAGCCATAAGCTCTGTCTGTCCGGCAGCAGCGACCGAGCAGACCACTGTAGCCCACTGGGAGTTCACCACCGGTTACGACGAAGCGAAAGAGGGTTCGACAGCCGTCTATACCCCGAACAGTACGGGATGGATGGCATCGTCCAACCAGAAGTGGACAACCCTTCAGCCATATTTCCTTCCTAACACAAGCGCGCTACCGGCTGAAGAATGCCGCGTCACCCTTCACACAAGCGACGGCAAATGGCAGCTCACCTCAAGCGGATCGACACCGAATTATCTGCTGCGTCTGAACACGGCCTCAATCACCGGATTCACGCCAAAAGAGGACTATACCGACCCGGCGAAACACGACCAGTATTTCGAGGTATCATTCCCTGCCAAGGCATTGGCCAACGTAAAGCTCAATTTCGCGATAGGCGACGGATCAAGCTCGGCCACTAAGTTCGGTGTAGTATATTCCTCCGACGGAGGCACAACCTGGACGGTACTCGACGATTATACTTCTGGAAAACACTGGAATACGTATGTCGACGCGACCTATCCGCTTGATGCCGGAAACCACGGGAGCCTCATCATACGCATGCTCATCCAGTCGGCGACAAAGACCAGCAACTACAATCTGAAGTATGTCAACATAATCGCCGACGATTTTCAGGGACCCGAGCTTGTAAGCATCACACCTGCCGACGGCGAGACCGATGTCGTACCCACCGGGAAAGTGTCCATGCTCTTCAACGAGAGCGTAGTGATAAAGGATGGCGCGGTGGCCACCCTAACCAACAATACCACCAAAGCATCGCAGACGATCGTACCGGCCCTAAGCAACAACAAGGTATCGTTCCCCTTTGAGGAACTCGACCTGTCGACAGGCTACACATTTTATATGCCCGCCAATTCGTTTACCGACCTTGCCGGAAACGTTTGCACGGCCGAGTACCGCACATCGTTCACCACATCATCCGAGCGTCCAGTGCCCCCGCCCGTGCTCGACAGCCACAACCGCCTCTGGTACAACCGCCCCGCAGCATATTGGGAAGAGGCTCTTCCGCTCGGCAACGGTCGCCTCGGAGCAATGGTCAGCGGTAGTGTGTCGGTCGACACTCTCCAGCTCAACGAAGATACCTTCTGGGGCCAGTCGCCCAACACCAACTTCAATCCCGCGGCAAAGAATGTATTGAAACAGGTACGTGACCTTGTGTTCGCCAAGGACTATGCCGAAGCACAGAAACTCGCAGTTCCCAACTGGATGTCGAAAGCATCCCACGGCGCACAATATCAGGCCGCCGGATGTGTGCTCGTAGGCTTCCCCGGCCACCGTTTCAACGATGAGGAGGGTGGCGCCACCGCCGATGCCCGCGACGTGCAGGCATATGTGCGCGATCTCGACCTGTCGCGTGCCGTAGCCACTACTTCTTATGTCGCCGGAGGTGTTACATATACCCGCGAGGTGTTCACTTCGTTCGACGACAATGTAACCGTGATGCGTCTCACTGCCTCGCAGCCCGGAAAGCTCAACTTCAATGTGTGCTACGCG
>JAHZGZ010000115.1 GCA_019420545.1 Bacteroidales bacterium
ACCAACCTAAAACAGACCCTACACCTGCTCCGCGCTTTCGCCAAAATCGAAGTGTGCTCGTCACCAACTACATCATATCCTATCCGATCGGTTTCTCTGACGCGCTCAAACACTTTATTTAAGGCAATTCCCTCGCGGGTATATGATCGAGAACACTATATTACCGGGTCTCATCCTACTGATTATGTTGATCATGTATCTATACCTGATGATATTTCAGTAAATGAAGATATCCCTTTTTTTCATACCCAGAATCCTCATTTTACTTCGAAACCTCTTGTTGATACGGATGGAAAGGGTGCATGGATAATTTATGTTCCGGAGTATGATAATATTTCGTCTTCAGCCGTCAAGACGCAGATTGCGGTGGAATATGACGGAGGACGCAAATTTTATGTTGAATTTAAGAATTACGGACAGCTTAAAAATATTCCGGTAAATGCTCCTTTTGATCTGCGACGAAACAATTGGTACATATTTTCTCTTGAGTGTGGCAAGAATGACGTCACAGTCGAGATTATACCTTATACTTCTATTGTGCTTGATCCGTCGTTTGGCCTGGATGTGCCATGACGTTTTCTGCATGCACCGGGGATTGAGGCACGATACAGTATAAAATTTGATAAAGATAAGTAAGTCACAAGAATTATTACGTAAATGAATAATTTAAAAACTTTATATCCCCGTCGAAGTCTTTTCGGCGCTTTTTCCTCTCTTCATCAGTCGTGTAGCTCGCTACACTCCTTCTTCATCAATGAAAAATCTCTCGAAAATCCTTTCGTCGGTAATATAAAATAATTTTTGCGACTTACTTATGAAATATAATGTAATATATAGATCATTGCTGTTCGGCATCTGGCTCATATGCTTGGTGTCGTGCGTTGATGATACATTCGATAATCAGACAATTCGTCCGGGGGAAAGCCATATTACAGCCACCTTCGAATTTAATACGTTCGTCCCGCAACTCGGTTCGCGTTCGGCTGGTGATTCCTATGACGGAATACGCAATCTGCATATATTGATATTTGATCAGAATGGCACGCAATTAAAGAGATATATTCCCATTGGTTTGGAATCCGATTCGGTAACGGTGTCTAAGGATGTTTATGACCAGGACAAGGCTCAACTTAAAATGACACTTCCAACGGGAAAGTATCAGATGTATGCTGTCGCCAACATTGATCGTTTTTACGATGATTATATTAGAGGTGACCGAAAAAAAATAGAAAATGTAGATGACCTGAAATCCATAGAATTAACATGGAATCTAAACAGCGATGGAACTTTAAAGGAGAAAAACGACGAGATGCTTGGTATCTTCACCTTGTTGGAAAACAAAGGGTCTGAAGATGCGGATCCTGTAATAACTATCAATAAAAGTAATGTCGGATTGCATGCATATCTGCGCAGAGCTGCATCCAAAGTGACCGTTGCTTATAACGGCTCAACACTTAAACCGGGGGTTTTTATCTATATCAAATCTGTAACGATTAAGGATATCCCAGGTACATGTTGGCTGGGTAAGCAGAAAACTGTAGATAATATCAATGATCTTATTCACAGCGGTGAAACGGTGAAATACTCTACAGAGGGTGTCCCATATGATGAAAATTATCCTGTATTGATTTCTAATGCCACGCCATTCTACCCAAGTAAGGAAATATGGGAAGATGGTAACAGCAAATGGGTTCTTGATCCGGAAGGCCATTCATCCAAGTCTGAAAATTCGCTATTCTTTTACGAGAATATCCAGGGTTTCGGGGTCGACAAGAGCCAGCAAGATAACAATAATGATGGGCTTCCTGATAATCGCGACATAGAAAAAGATGATAAACCATATGGTACATATATTGAAGTTGAAGCATATTATCGCTCAGTCGTTGCCGATCCGGAGCGTGCCGGCGAGGGCCCGATAAAGTATCGTTTTATGCTTGGAAAGAATGAGACTACCGATTATAATGCCGCGCGCAACTGTCATTATAAACTAACCCTGAAGTTCAATGGATATGCTAATGATGTCGATTGGCATATCGAATACGAACAGCCGGTTCTCGAGGTGTCTCAGCCAAAGGTATTCAACTATCAGGGAAAAATATTCGAGCCTGATAGCAAGTTCTCCAACCTAGGTCATGAATTTAGCACGGATAATGTGATCAAAGTGCGCAGTTATGACAAGGCTACCCGTGATAAAATAGATTGGACAGTGAGCTATCGCGATCCGAATTCTACAACGTATTCCGATCATTGCGATTGGCTCGAGTGTGTATATGACCCGACGAGTACTGCACATGAAAGAGCTGTGACTTTCAGAGTACCCGAAGAAGAGGTATGGAAAAATATGCGGGAAATTGACATTGACTCAGCCCTTCAAAATACAGCTCCTAAAAGCGGACCTTACAATCTGGCGGACTGGGGCGGGGCAAAGGATAAATACGGAGTACAATGTACCGCCAACTGCTATCTGATAGATGCGCCGGGCACCTACATGCTTCCGATGGTTTATGGAAACTCAATCCATAATGGCCTCACAAACGCGAATTCCTATAAATTTACAGGTTCGTCGGATGCCAATAATATTCTGCGTACATTCAAAAACCACCTTAAGGATGATATTACCGATCCATATATCAAAAACAATAAACATGGAGGCGTAAACCTTCAGCCTAAAAGTGCGTCAGTGATATGGCAGGATGAAAACGGCCTGATTGAGAATGTCAGATACGACGACACTGCATACGGCGGAATGGGCGGCATCATTTTTTCAGTCCCCACGGCAAAAATCTGTCAGGGCAATGCGATCATTGCTGTAAAAGACGCTGCTGGAACAGTGATGTGGAGCTGGCATATATGGGTGACACGCTTCGATTTTGACAAGACAATAAAGGTAACCTCTTATGATACGAATCTTAAGTTCGACGTGATGTCTGTGAATCTCGGATGGTGTTCGCCGCATAAATTTAAGATACGATATTTCAAGCGTCGCGAGTGCGTGGTGAAATTCACGGCCGGGAATCTCTCGGATAGTATTACCATCGTACAGGAATCGCACATGGCTTTCCCGCGAGGAAATAATGTTTATTATCAATGGGGACGCAAAGATCCCTTTATCGGTACTAATTCTAATTGGCAGAATAAAGTCAGATATGATGGAGCAGGAAAAGAATATGGCGTATGGGATAATCCTCCACGATTGACCGATGACAATCCGAACGATACTACGCTTAATCAATATCGTCTAACCACTCGTGAAGCTTTACATCTGATGATTCAGAAACCTGATACGTGGCATAACCCGAAACGTAGATGTACAGGAGTAATAAAAGATAAAAATGGCAAGGATTCAGTATATCTATGGGCAAGTGATAATAAAACATATGCTAATTTGTGGGAAGGTAAAAGTGCCAAAAATCTCGGTATGACGTTTAAGACTGTATATGATCCATGTCCCGTTGGGTATCAGATTGGAACTCCTAATTCAGTTTGCGGATTTACTTCTATTGGGGAAAATACAAATGATAAAGACTACTGGATGGATGTTAGATTTGAAAATATCTTGACAGGTAATCCGGCATTTAATCCTACGGCAGAGTATAATGCTGACAATGGAATATATGAATTCTATACAAATCGTGAGAAATATCAGTCAATAATCTTTCCGGAAACAGGCTATCGCGATTGGGATTCATTTGCAGGAGTATATGGTTTTGGCTATATCGGTTATGTGTGGCTGGCCGGGAATAGATTGAATGATGACAATAACTCATATAATTTCGAGTTTTCACGTGCTGATATTACTACAGGTCTTGCATATGTCCGTCCTAAAAACTATTTTTATCCTTGTGATGGTTTTCCTGTGCGTCCTGTTTTATGGTCTATACACGGTACGGAGTGAACAGATGTGGCGCGTTATGGTTGACGCAGGTTGCCACAGGATGCGTCACAGAAAATAATGATGCCTGACGCTATATGCTTTGGCTCTACTGCAATTCGTGTTTATCTTCACTTAAGCCTCTTGCCATCAACTCTGACCTGGATGGCGGCCTAAAGCGCCGCCCTCCAGGTCAGAGTTCTTGACGCTCTTTCTCAAAATCCTCCGTGCTCTCTGTGCGGGCTTTACGTCAGTGGGCCGGAGTTACCTTGCAGGTGCGTTTATCGAGAGTGGAATGGAGGACTTTCCCGTCGCGGCGCAGCGACGAGCCATGCACCATGAAGATGTCGTCGGGACGCGCATCGGGACGTGGACGCGTTACAGCAAGCATATAGGCGTCGGTAGTCCAGCCGTCGGCCTCGATCCATGAGTTGAGGTGCATCAGGCGTCCGTCGGCAAGCTGGTTGATATAAATGTCGGTCACGCTTCCGTCGGGATTGTTGACGCGCACACCTATCCAGTCCTTCCCCTCGCGACGTTCCATCACGGGCACAGCCTTCTGGGCCACACTGTCCTTGAGGATGACGGCTGTAACCCCTTTCACGCGGTCGGCAGTCTGAGGCATATGGAACGACCAATAAGTCTCGGTGCCCTTCAGAGTCTCGTCAGGCGCCTCGTGTGTCTCCCAATAGAGATGCTGCGGATAGTCGTGCACATAGTCACTC
>JAHZGZ010000116.1:0-1725 GCA_019420545.1 Bacteroidales bacterium
CGGAAGGTAAAGAAAGAGGGCGTTATCACCGTCGACGAGGCCAAGGGTACAGAAACTACCGTTGATATCGTAGAGGGTATGCAGTTTGACCGTGGCTATATCTCGCCTTACTTTGTCACCAACACCGAGAAGATGGAGTGTGAGATGGATCGCCCCTTCATCCTTATCTACGACAAGAAGATCTCCAACCTCAAGGAACTCCTCCCCGTGCTCGAGTCCGAGGCTCAGACCGGTCGTCCTCTGCTCATCGTTGCCGAGGATGTCGATCAGGAGGCTCTCGCAACCCTCGTTGTAAACCGTCTGCGCGGTTCGCTCAAGGTTTGCGCCGTCAAGGCTCCCGGATTCGGCGACCGCCGCAAGGAGATGCTTGAGGATATCGCCGTACTTACAGGCGGTACTGTAGTAAGCCAGGAGAAGGGTATGGAGCTTGCCAAGGTTACTCTCGACATGCTCGGCCAGGCTGAAAAGGTTACCGTAAACAAGGAAAATACTACTATTGTCAACGGTTCGGGCTCGAAAGAGGCAATCGCTTCGCGCGTGGCTCAGATCAAGGCACAGATCCAGACTACTACCAGCGACTACGACAAGGAGAAACTCCACGAGCGTCTCGCCAAGCTCGCCGGCGGCGTGGCAGTACTCCATATCGGTGCTCCCTCCGAGGTTGAGATGAAGGAGAAGAAGGATCGTGTCGACGACGCCCTCAGTGCAACCCGTGCAGCTATCGCCGAAGGTATCGTGCCAGGCGGTGGTGTGGCCTACATCCGCGCTATCTCCGCTCTCGACGGTGTCAAGGGTGATAACGACGACGAGGAGACCGGTATCGCAATCATCCGTCGCGCTATCGAGGAGCCCCTCCGCCAGATCGTTGCCAACGCAGGCGTAGAGGGTGCCGTGGTTATACAGAAGGTAAAGGACGGCAACGCCGATTTTGGCTACAACGCCCGTACCGGCGAGTACGAGAATCTGCTCGCTGCCGGTGTGATCGATCCTGCCAAGGTTACCCGTGTCGCTCTTGAGAATGCCGCTTCTATCGCCGGAATGTTCCTCACTACCGAGTGTGTCATCGCCGACAAGAAGGAAGACAATCCCGCTCCCGCAATGCCCGCAGGCGGCATGGGTGGAATGGGCGGCATGATGTAATACCTCGCTGACATTCTTGAAACATAATAGAAAACAGATGCGTCCTCAACAGAGAACGCATCTGTTTTATTTGTATATGTCGGAAATCTGAGAAAGTCATACTCCGAGCACTATGGCCGGATCGATATTGAGTTTGATGCTTATAGTGCGCGCCTGAGTAAGGGTCGGTTGTCGTTTCCCTGAAAGGTACTCGCATATACGCGATGGATTTATGCCGAGAAGTTTGGAAAGCGATGCCTGATTAAGGCCCATTTCATACATGCGGAGTTTTATCATGTCGATAAGTGTAGGTTCTCCGATAGAGTAGTGCTCCTCTGAATAGTCTGATACAAGACCTGAGAGGAGTTCAAGCTCCATGCTGTATGGATCGGTAAGCGGTGTGTCGTCTTTTACATGCGGCAGAATTTCTTCCACCCGTTGCAAAGCCCAGCGGTATTGAGCTTCATTTTCAATCCTTGTCATTGTCGGTATCCTATTTTTATATGGTGGAACAGTCGATTTTGTCATATTCGGCATGGGTGCCGATGAAGCGGATATAAATCCACTTTATTGGCTACGAATAAAATTGGGTTATCGCCTACAAAA
>JAHZGZ010000116.1:1735-3239 GCA_019420545.1 Bacteroidales bacterium
CAACTACGAGGCGGTGATTGTTTCCCCGGATGTTGAACACATAGTGTTGGTTGCCTACGTTGTCAACACTGTTGAATGTTTTCTTTACGTCGGCGAAGTTTTCCCAGTTTGCTGATTTTACCGTTTTCACCCAGTCTTGGAGCGCGGTTTTGGTATCAGGATGAAGGGCAATGTACTTTTTAAGAGGTTCCTCGCTTATGATTCTCATTGTGGAGATCTGGATGTTTGTTGCAAATTTGCAAATAAAATTTCATATATGCAAATGCGTGGGCGGATGAAACTCTCAAAGTAGGATAATTGCTTATTTGGATTTTAAAGTTGGAATTAGTAATTTTGCCGAAAATAACCACGTCCCATGCTTCAGTCTATGACGGGATTCGGCAAAGCTGTCGTTACAATCCCAACTAAAAAGATAACTGTCGAGATTAAGTCGCTCAATTCCAAGCAACTCGACATCAACACACGCATTCCTACCGCTTTTCGCGAAAAAGAACTTGATTTGCGCAACCTTGTGTCGGCACGCCTCCAGCGCGGAAAAGTCGACATGCAGATATATTCCGAACCGATCGGAGTAGAGACTACAGTTTCGCTCAATGTGCCTCTGATGGCTGCATATAAGGCTCAGGTAGAACAGATGGCTGTAACTCTCGGCATTCCTTGGCCTGAGGACTGGTACAGTGTGCTGATGCGTTTCCCTGAAACAATTAAAAGTGAACTTCCCGACACTCTGACTGAGGCTGATATCGACGCTTTGAATCAGGCGGTAGGAGAAGCCATGGATGCTTTGGTGCAGTTCCGCAGCAAGGAGGGAGAGAAACTTCAGGATTTCTTTACCGTGCGTATCGAGCGTATCCGCGCGTTATTGGCCGAGGTCGAGCCTTACGAGAAAGAACGTGTTGAGAAAATCCGTGCCCGTCTTGAAGAAAACCTTGCCAAAATTGAGGGTGTCGCTCTTGACAAGAATCGCCTTGAGCAGGAGATGATATTTTACATCGAAAAACTCGATATCAACGAAGAAAAGCAGCGCTTGTCGCAGCATCTCAACTATTTCATGGAAACCATGGCTCACGGTGAGGGGCAGGGGAAGAAACTCGGATTCATCAGTCAGGAGATGGGCCGCGAAATCAATACCCTCGGCTCGAAGAGCAACAACGCCGAGATGCAGCGTATTGTGGTGAAGATGAAGGACGAGCTGGAGCAGATAAAGGAGCAGGTGCTTAATGTGCTTTAAATCTTCGGATAAATGAGCGGAAAAATCATTATACTCTCGGCCCCTTCGGGTTGTGGGAAGTCGACCATTATAGGTCGGCTCATGGAGCGTGGCGATCTGAACCTGGCATTCTCCATATCGGCCACATCGCGTGCGCCGCGCGGCGCCGAGCGCCATGGCGTGGACTATTATTACCTTTCTCCCGATGAGTTCCGCCGACGCATTGATGCCGGCGACTTCGTAGAGTATGAAGAGGTGTATCCGGGCCGTTTCTACGGCACTCTGCGCAGCGAG
>JAHZGZ010000117.1:0-1223 GCA_019420545.1 Bacteroidales bacterium
ATGAAATCCTGTCGACACCCCGACACGTGCGCCATATACTCTCGCGCACAGGGATAAAAACGGGTGACCGTGTGCTGGATCTGGGCACAGGAACCGGCGTACTCCTACCCGCCATCGCCGAACTCACAGGCCCTGCCGGAGTCATCACCGCCGTCGATTACTCGACAGGAATGCTCGACATCGCCCGCAGCAAATTTTCCCGTCTTGTACCTGTGCCCGAATTCATGTGTATGGACTTCGAGACTGAGACCATTCCCGGCGAATACAACCACATACTGCTCTACTGCGTGTATCCACACCTCCACACTCCCGTCGACACACTAAAATGGCTCCGCGGAGTAAATCTCGCCGACGGAGGCACGATCACAATCGCTTTCCCCACCGACGAACATTTTATCAACTCCGTACACCGTCGCAAGCATTCCGAAAGCGATCTGCTACCCCCGGCCTCCAAACTCGCCGCATGGCTGCGTATCAACGGGCTTGATGCCATTGTAGCTGAAGCCGATCCTCACAATTACATCATCAACATCTCCAAAGAGGCGATATAGCACCATCACACCGAAAGATCGCCCCATAAACGGCTATGCCGCATCACACCGCGTATCACGGTACAATGCGGCATAGCCGTTTAAATGTATTTCAATAAGTTTACTCGACGATGAGCATTGCATCGCCGTAGGCACCAAAGCGATATTTCTCCCTGATAGCCTCCTCATAGGCGTGCATCACGAGGTCGTAACCTCCGAAAGCACACACCATCATGAGCATTGTGGAATAAGGAAGATGGAAATTGCTTACCATCGCATTGGCAACAGTGAAGTCGTAAGGGGGGAAGATGAACTTGTTGGTCCAGCCGGAATATGTCTTCATATGTCCGCCCATGCTTACCGCGCTCTCTATACCGCGGAGCACCGATGTACCTACGGCGCACACCCGGCGGTTCTCATCCTTGGCTGCATTCACTATGTCGACAAGCTCCTCCGACACAACCATGTCCTCCGAGTCCATACGGTGCTTGGTAAGATCCTCCACGTCGATATCGCGATAATTGCCGAGACCGGAGTGAAGAGTAAGATATGCATCTTTCACACCCTTTATCTCAAGACGCTTCAGGAGCTCGCGGCTGAAGTGGAGACCTGCGGCAGGAGCCACTACAGCGCCCTCCTTGGCGGCAAAGATACACTGGTAGTCCTCGGCGTCGGAGGGAACGGAGTCACGCT
>JAHZGZ010000117.1:1233-5269 GCA_019420545.1 Bacteroidales bacterium
CATGCCGAGTTTATAAAGCGCCGCCTTGAACTCCTCGTGGGGGCCGTCGTAAAGGAAACGGAGTGTACGCCCGCGGGATGTAGTATTATCGATCACCTCGGCTACCATCGACTCGTCGTCGCCGAAATAAAGTTTGTTGCCGATACGTATCTTACGGGCCGGCTCCACAAGCACGTCCCACAGCTTGTGCTCCTCGTTAAGCTCACGCAGCAGGAACACCTCAATCTTTGCTCCGGTTTTTTCCTTATTACCGATAAGCTTGGCAGGAAAAACCTTGGTGTCATTGAACACCATCACATCGCCATCGTCGAAATAGTTGATTATTTCCTTGAATATACGATGTTCGATTTCACCGGTCGATTTATGTACCACCATCATGCGCGCCTCATCGCGTACAGGAGTGGGCTCGGTTGCAATCAACTCTTCGGGAAACTTGAATTTGAATTGTGAAAGTTTCATATTCTTATGGGGTGAGAGATTATATATCTGTCAATTACTTGAATCAGTTGGATTATTGGATTATCGGATTTAATTTGAATTGCCGCTGTCGTCATCGTCCGATTCGATCTCGACAGTCTTGAGCAGCTCCACCGCCTGCGGTATGGACAGACAGTCGTCGATCCTGACGTCACCTATGCGCGTACGTCGCAAAGCCGTGAGATGACCGCCACTGCCGAGTGCCGCTCCGATATCACGCGCAAGTGCGCGAATGTAGGTTCCTTTGCTGCATACAACCCTCACGGTTATGCTCTCAGGACTATACTCCAGCAGTTCGATTTCGTCGATAACCAGCAGTTTGGGTTTAATCACCACTTCTTCGCCGCGACGAGCCATATTGTAGGCGCGCTCGCCCCCTATCTTGCATGCCGAAAAAGCAGGGGGAATCTGCTCGATGGCTCCGGTAAATTTGAGCAGCGTCTCTTCAACGAGCTCACGGGTAATATGCGATGTAGGATAGGTTGCGTCAATCTCCGTCTCGAGATCGAACGAGGGGGTAGTGGCCCCAAGCGCAATCGTGGCCACATACTCCTTGACATGGGTCTGAAGCGTGTCGATAAGCTTGGTGGCACGTCCCGTGCACACGAGCATCACACCCGTAGCAAGCGGGTCGAGAGTGCCGGCATGGCCCACTTTAAGTTTCTTTATTTTCATGCGCCTCAACAGAGTACTGCGCAGACGCTTCACGGCGTCAAACGAAGTCCATCCATGAGGCTTGTCGATATATAGAATTTCGCCTTTAGTAAAATTCATAGATCATTATGGTACGGAGGTAATTACCAGCACATGCATACGATGCCCATCACGGCACAATAGACGGCAAACCATACAAGCTTACCTTTTTTGACTATCGAAAGCATCCATTTGCATGCGATACAGCCTACGATAAACGATGCGAGGAATCCTATCACGATCGCAGTCATCGATATGTCGCTGCCCGAGGCCTGTGCTATCGCATCGGCCGACGGAGCTATCATCTTTTTTATATCAAGGAGACCTTCTCCCAGAATCGGGATTATGACCATAAGAAACGAGAATGATGCCATCTTGTCGCGGTTATCGCCAAGAAGAATACCGGTAGCGATCGTAGTACCCGAACGGCTCAAGCCCGGAAGCACGGCAACAGCCTGGGCACAACCGATAACAAAAGCATCAACCCAGGTGATATCACGCCCCTGCGATGTATGTCCCAGCAGTGCCGGACGCGTACGGAAGAAGTAGGCAAAGCAAAGCAATAGTGCGGTGACACAAAGGCACACACCTACGACAAACAGATCGCCGCCGAAAAACGACTCTACAAAGTCCTTGAAACAGAATCCCACAATTGCCACCGGAATACACGACACAAGAATCTTGCATACGTAATAAAAATTATAGTCGCGCCTGAATGTGAAGAAGGACATACACAGAGGATAAAATTCCCTCCAGAGCACAACAATAGTACTAAGCACGGTAGCGACATGCAGCATCACACTGAATTCAAGTGACGAGTCGGAATTAAGATCAAGCCCGAGCACCTGCTTGAATATTTCAAGATGTCCGCTGCTGCTTATTGGCAGATACTCGGAGAGTCCTTGCACGATACCGAGTATCAGAGCGTCAAGCCAATCCATAGGTCGAGATTAATTAATACAGAGAAAAGCGTTGGTTAAATTTATTATTGCGTCACTGCGCATTTTCGGAATTATCCCGTGTAGAACGTGGGCGCCACACTATGGCCACCGCCATAGCCACAAAACCTAAAAAGGCTATCGTTGGGCCAACCACGATACGTCGTGTGGAAAATATGTCGGGATTGAAAGCCTCGGTAGTAGTGCTTCCTCCGAGCATCAGGCAGAAACCGAGTACGATCATCACTCCGGATATTATCATCATAATAAAATTGACGCGCGTAAGGGGAAACTGCGAAGGGAGCTCTCGCTCGATCGACTGACCGGCATCAGCTGCCGGAGATGTGGAGAAGGGCTTTTTTGCCATAATCATTATTATTGTTATCGTGAGGAGAATTCGTATTGTTATGAACCGGTTATTTAAACATATCGTCGTACGACGCACGCAGATAGCGGTTGGTAGAAAACGCCGATGCCACGAGACATATCAGCATGCCGAGAAACAACACACCGACAAATACCCATGCGGCCTGATCCAGAGGTACCACACCCGCAATGACCGGGTCGCCTGAGCGCAGAATCATCAGGCCTCCGGCAAGGAGCACACCGGCAATCACGCCCGCAATAAGACCGCTGATCACGTTGCTGATAAGGAACGGGCGCCGTATGAAAGCGCCTGTGGCCCCTACAAGCGTCATAGTATGAATAAGAAACCTACGTGAGTAGATGTCGAGATGTACCGTATTATTAATCAGCGCAAGAGATATCACCAGCAGTACAACGGCAACTATTCCGAGCACCACAAATACCGCACGCAGATTATCGTTGATCTTCTCGATCATGCGGGCATTTATGGTGATGCTCTTCACGCCGGCCATTTTTGCAATCGGGGTGATAATCGATGAGAGCGAGTCGGTATCGGCATATTGCGGACGTACCTTCACCTCTATCTCTCCGTTGAACGGGTTTACGCCGAGCACCTCCATCAGATCCTCCCCCGTATCATGCTGCCATTGTGTCATCACGTCTTCACTCGACCGGCATACCACACTAGATGTATACGGTGCGGAAATCAGAGCCTGCTTCAACGCATTTACCTCGGAAGGCTTTACACTGTCGGAAAGCACAACATCGAAGCCCACGCTGCTGCGGATACTGTCGGTAACGGTATGCGCACCGATACCAAGCATGGCTATCAGTCCGAGCAGCAGCAATACCATTGCCACACTGAGCGTAGCGGTAAGCTGTGATGTGAATATAGGGATACCTTTTCGGCTTTGTTGCTTCATAAATATGGCCTCACCGGAGTCCACCCAAAGGATACATTCCGGAAATTGCCCACAAAATTAATATATAAAAAAGGCGAAGTCAAGTATTTCACAAAAATTTCACATTATCGCAACGCACATATATTGGGATAATCTCCGAAATTGCATACTTTTGCAGCTTGATTAATCAATAGATACATATTATGTACACCCAGAACCAACCCCAGCTTCCCCAGGGAATAGTAAAGAAAGCCATAATAGCATTAGTATGTGTGGCCCTTTTTATTGTTGCAATGCTTTTCATGGTACCATGGTACAATGTATGGCAACAGGAGATGGCCGGAAAAGCCGAGTTTGCCAAAGCCGAGCAGAACCGCAAGATCAAAATCGAGGAAGCCCGTGCCAACCTTGAGGCCGAAAAACTCAACGCCCAGGCCGAAATCGAGCGCGCCAAAGGTGCGGCAGAGGCCATACGTATCGAGAACGGATCCATCACTCCTACATATATACAATACCTGTGGGTACGCCAGCAGTCAGATCTCAGCGACAAGACTGTGATCTATGTTCCCACCGAAACCAACCTCCCTATCCTCGAATCCACGCGTTCGGTAATGAACCAAAACGGGAAATAACAAGGCGACCCCACTTTTTTCACCTATG
>JAHZGZ010000118.1 GCA_019420545.1 Bacteroidales bacterium
CGGTGGCGATATTCTCGCTTGAGATGTCGAACCTGCAGCTGATCAACCGACTGATCTCCAACGTGTGCGAGATCGAAAGCTCGCTTATCAAGTCGGGCAAGCTGTCGCGTCTGCAATGGGATCAGCTGATGACGCGCATCAAGCATCTTTACGGCGCTCCGCTGTATATCGACGATACCCCCTCGCTCTCCATCTTCGAACTGCGTACTAAAGCGCGACGCCTGGTAAGGGAGCACAATGTGAAGTTTATCATCATCGACTACCTCCAGCTAATGAACGCCTCGGGCATGCATTTCGGGTCGCG
Source organism: Bacteroidales bacterium (assembly GCA_019420545.1). GTDB lineage: Bacteria > Bacteroidota > Bacteroidia > Bacteroidales > Muribaculaceae > Muribaculum. The sequence continues at coordinate 305 of JAHZGZ010000118.1, forward strand.
CGAGCAGGAGGTAAGTATGATATCGCGATCGCTCAAGCAGCTTGCCAAGGAGCTGAACATACCGATAGTGGCCCTGTCGCAGCTCAACCGTTCGGTCGAGAGCCGTCAGGCCGGCGATGCCGGAAGCAAGCGTCCGCAGCTGAGCGACCTCCGTGAGTCGGGTGCCATCGAGCAGGATGCCGATATGGTATGTTTTATCCACCGTCCGGAATACTACACCAAAAGCGATACCGACGCAGAAGGGCACGATATACGCGGACTTGCCGAGTTTATCGTGGCCAAACACCGATCGGGTTCGGTCGATACCATCAAGATGCGCTTCAAGGGACGTCTGGCGCGCTTCGAGAACTGGAGCGAGGCCGATATCGATCCCGATGCAGTGCCGGTAACCGTAGAATCGAGTCTCAACTCATTCGGACAGGCGCCTACGGGCACATTTACCGCCCCGGCATCCCCGTTGTCGGGTGGCACCGCTGATTTTCTGGCCGGCCCATCCGACGCTCCGGCTCCGTTCTGATATATTGTCTCAGAAGGATCCATGTGCGTTTGTAACCGGGATCAGGAACGTCGGATAAAAATTGTTAAGAGGGGTATGGGCTTCTCGCTAATGCGGGAAAAGATTCTTAAATTTGCCTTTTCAAGACCAATATTACTTCTATAAATTATTCTCAGCCATGCCAGAAATAAAGACCATCGGCATCCTTACCTCTGGAGGTGATGCTCCCGGCATGAATGCCGCTATCCGCGCCGTCACCCGTTCGGCTATCTTCAGCGGATTTAGTGTAAAGGGTATATATCGTGGCTACCGCGGCCTCATCACCAATGAAATCGTGGATTTCAAGACACAAAATGTGTCGAATATCATACAGATGGGCGGCACGATTCTAAAGACAGCGCGTTGTAAGGAATTTCAGACCCCCGAGGGTCGCCAGCTTGCTTACGATACCTTGCGCCAGCATGGTATCGATGCTCTTGTGGTAATCGGTGGCGATGGCTCGCTTACCGGCGCCCGCATTTTCGCCACAGAGTTCAATTTCCCCATAATCGGTCTGCCCGGCACCATCGACAACGACCTCTACGGTACCGACAAGACCATCGGTTATGATACGGCACTCAACACCATCATGCAGTGTGTCGACAAGATCCGCGACACCGCTACAAGTCATGAGCGTCTCTTCTTTATCGAGGTAATGGGCCGCGACGCCGGCTTCCTCGCCCTCAACGGCGCCATCGCTTCGGGTGCGGAGGCAGCCATCATTCCGGAAATCTCCACCGAGGTCGACCAGCTTGCCGAACTTATCCAGAACGGCTTCCGCAAGAGCAAGAACTCGTCGATCGTGCTTGTGGCCGAAAGCCCCGTCACCGGCGGTGCCATGGCCCTGGCCGAACGTGTGAAGAACGAGTATCCGGGATACGACGTGCGTGTGTCGATCCTCGGTCATCTCCAGCGCGGCGGCTCGCCTACGGCATCCGACCGTATCCTTGCCTCGCGCCTTGGCGCAGCCGCCATCGATGCCCTGCTCGATGACCAGCGCAATGTGATGATCGGCATCTCCAACGACAATATCGTATACGTGCCTTTCTCCAAGGCCATCAAGAACGACAAGCCCATCAACCGGGATCTTCTCGATACCCTGCGCCGACTCTCTATCTAAGACAGCCCCTACATGCAGGAAAACAATACAGCCGGGCAGCGCCGCACGCTCTATGTCACCGACATGGACGGCACGCTGCTCGACCTATATAGTAAGGTAAGCCCTGAAAGCTCAACCATCCTCCACCGGCTGAGCCGAGAGGGCGCTCTCATTACTGTAGCCACGGCGCGCACTCCAGCCACGGTAGTGCCGCTTATGCGCGACTGCCACACACTGGTGCCATACGTGACCATGACCGGTGCCGCTCTTTGGAATCCCCTCAAGGGCGAGTATGCCGAAGTGGCCCTCCTTCCCGATGCCACAGCCCGCGATGTGCGCCGGGTGATCGAGTCGTTCGGACTGCATCCGTTTATCTACACCATTACCCCCGACCGGCGCATGCTCGCCGCGTACCACAACGGCCCCATGAGCCATGCCGAGCAGGGATTTGTCGATGCGCGCACGGGGCTTGCGCTCAAGCGATTCCATCTCGATGATCCTGCCGGAATGGCCCCTTCGCTGCCGCGCACGATACTTTATTTCGCAATCGGCCCGGTGGAGGCGACATCGGCTGCCGCCGATGCATTGCGCCGCTCGGGCGGCTGCGCCGTAAGCGCGTACACCGACAGTACGGTGCCCGGGATGGGCATACTTGAGGTATTCGCCCCCGGTATCGACAAGGGTGCGGTGGTGAAACGCCTGGCGGCATCGCTCGGCGCCGACCGTATAGTAGCGTTCGGCGACAATCTCAACGATCTGCCCCTGTTGCGTGCCGCCGATCTTCCCGTAGCGGTGGGCAACGCCCTTCCCGAGGTCAAGGAGGCCGCTTCGGTGGTGATCGGCAACAACGATACCGACGCCGTGGCCCGGTTCATCGAGGAGGATTTCGGGAGATAATTATTGTAAAACTGAATGAACGCATGGATACCGCTCGCCGGCTCCATGCGTTTTTTATTTTTGCAAAATGTGAGCTTAATGTGGTAGTTTGTGTCTTTTTGCTTGTGTGATTGGGTGATTGGTAGCAAAAATAAAATTAAATATCTATAATTGTGGAAATTTTCTAAATTATAATTTGTTTTTTATCAAAAAAAGCTATTACTTTGAGGCGTGGATTTAAACTAAAAGCAAATTTTAAAAAGGTAAAGAAGATCAATTATGGATTCACTAAAAATTTCCACATTTCTTGCAGGCATGATGCTTGTTGTTGCTGTGCCGGCCGTGGCAGAAGAACCGGCAAATAAAAGTAAGGTCAGTGCGTCGCTTGGCGCTGACCTTGTAAGTTCCTACATCTGGCGTGGCCAGGATATGGGCGGATTCAGCATTCAGCCCGGTTTCGGCATCGGCTACCGGGGACTTTCGCTCGGGGTATGGGGCTCTACCGGTACTGACGAGGAGGATACCAAAGAGGTCGATATCACCCTCTGCTACTCCTTCAAGGGATTTACTGTTGGTGCGACCGACTACTGGTTTGACAACGGGCCGGGATATTTCCGTTACTCCGCCCATAATACGGCACATGTGTTTGAGGCCAATGTCGGCTACGATTTCGGCCCGGTTGCGCTCAACTGGTTCACCAATTTCGCCGGCAACGACGGACTGACATCTGACGGAAAAAGGGCATATTCCTCTTACGTGGAGGTGAGTGCTCCATTTAGCCTCGGAGGTCTTGACTGGGGCGCCGAGGTCGGCGCGTCGCCATGGAGCACTACATTTTACAATTCTACAGGATTCGCGGTAGTCAATATCGGACTCGGGGTATCGAGGGAATTCCATGTCGGCGATTCCTTCGGGTTGCGCGTATTTGCTAAAGGTATCTGCAATCCCCGTAATGACAAAGGCTATCTACTTGCGGGCATATCATTCGCAACGCTCTGACAATAAGTAAGACAGTATAAATCCACGCATGTTCCAACTATAAATATTTAATGTAATGAAAAAAATCGAGGCAATCATCCGCAAGACCAAATTCGAGGATGTGAAAGAGGCTTTGCTTGAGGCTGATATCGAATGGTTCTCCTACTATGAGGTAAGGGGTGTCGGGAAGTCACGCCAGGCGCGCATTTACCGTGGCGTCATGTACGACACAAGCTCTATCGAGCGTATATTGGTGTCGATAGTCGTGCGCGACATAAATACGGAGAGGACTGTCAGGGCAATCCTCAGGGCAGCCCAGACCGGTGAGATCGGCGACGGACGCATCTTCGTGATTCCGGTCGAGGACTCAATACGCATCCGTACCGGCGAGCGCGGCGATATAGCGCTTTACAATGCCGAGCATGAACGATAGTCCTCGCCATCCCATCATTTTACGCTCTATTCAAAAGAATTTCTAACCGATTCACTTTTCCTATAATGAAAATATATAGACTCGTGGGAGTTGCGACTTTTATGGCTATCGCTGTCGCTCTCCCCTCGCTTGTTGTTGCCGATTCTCTGGCTGCCGATACAATACCCGGTATAGTAGAAGGCCTTACGCCACCCGTTGAACTTCCTGTCGAGGAAGTGGC
>JAHZGZ010000119.1:0-5010 GCA_019420545.1 Bacteroidales bacterium
TTATTGAATGGAATTTGATGGATTGAATATCTTCTTTAAATCGGATATTGTGATATGGAATGGTGGTTATATGGCAGATTCATTCGGAAAATGTGAGATTTTCCACGTGTTCGCCGATATAAAAGCGTGCCATGTCGGCGGTTTTGTACCAGCCGGGTTTTCCCGGCATTTTATCGTAGATCTTTACCCCATTGATTACGAGATTATTAAAGTGTATGCCATTGACTTTGCGGGTGTCGTCGTAGCCTATGATCAGAGACAGCTCGGAACGATCGCCATTGTATACGATATTGTTGAATGTAATATCCTCAATTGCCATGCCCGGAGCACCGCAATATTTTTTGTTCCAGGCGATGCGTATATCAAAGAGCTTGCCTTGACGGAAATTGTCGACACGTATATCATCGAATGTGATACGGCGTACGGTATTGTTGTCACCTGCCACTATGGCGAACACACCTTGGTAATCGATCTGTTTTTCCTGCATATCGAGCACATCTATGTTGCGGTAGATGCAGTCTTCGATGGTGTCGGGATTTTCTACGTTGCCATGGAGGCCTATCATGAACGGATGAGCAACGTCGGCCCATAAAACGGCATCTTCCGTAATGATGTTGCGGCATCCGCCTGTAAAACCTTTACGGGTCGCATATATGGTGGTACAGTCGTCGGAAGTACGTGCAAATATATGGTTGTAACGGACATTGTTGCTGGCGAATACATTGAAGCCGTCGCCCCAGCCATAGTAACTCATTACCTTTACATTATCAACTTTCACACTGTCGCTGCCGCCAACGGCACATTGCGTGGTGAAGACGCCTTCTACCGTAACATTCCTGCTGTTGCGCACGGCTATTCCCATCTTGCGGTAAGGATATACCATGCCGCGCCCGTGCAGACGTACGCCATCGGCATTTTCGATTTCAATAACTCCATCTACCAATGCACCTCCGGCAATATACACTTCCTGTCCGGAAGTTACTTTCAGAGTATCCAGTTTATGATAGCCCGCACCGAAATATATGAAATTCTTGTTCTTGCGGAGCTTTTTCAACTGGTTGGATGTTGGAGCATTGCGATCGATCGGATTGGCGAACAGCTGAAGATTGTCGAATATGTCGCCATTTACCTCTACCGAGAGCAGTTCCGGGCGATCAATGTTGAAATATATTGTGTCGGCCTTTACGGTACATCCTATACCTCGCGATGCGGGACGCACACGTGCTGTCTCCACATGGCGGGAGTTGCTGATTACACGTACACGTGTCGTACTGTCCATGTCGAAATAGGCCATTGACGAGTTTACTACCTTATGGCCGGTGCCGGCAACTCGGTCGACCATTACATTATAGCTCGGTATCTCAATCCATTCGCCGTCATTCTGGCTGACGGATACCGTATAAGAGTGGTTTAGTTTTGCCTCCGGAGGTGCCTGATAGCTTACAATCTCGGCACTTAGGGAAGAAACGATCAGGGATGATAATAAAACTGCTGCGTATCTCATAAATGTAAAGTATTACATTTAATAATACGCAGCAGTGTCAGGTTTTACGTAAGGAGCGGATTTATCCTACCGATATGCCTGAAAATCCCATGAATGCCATGGCAAGCATTCCGGCGCATATCAGTGCGATAGGTATGCCCTTCATCGGCGCGGGAACATCTACAAGGCGCAGTTGCTCGCGTATGCCGGCAAAGATAACCAAGGCAACGGTGAAACCTATGGCTGTGGCAACGGCATAGACAATCGACTCCCCGAGATTCATTCCTTTCTGGATCACAAGAATGGCAACCCCGAGCACGGCGCAGTTGGTAGTGATAAGCGGAAGGAACACACCCAGAGCCTGATACAGTCCGGGGGCGATCTTCTTGATTATGATCTCAAGCATCTGCACGAGGGCGGCGATCACAAGGATAAATACGATAGTCTGCATGTATCCCAGTCCCCAGGGCTCAAGGATACCGTACTGTACAAGCCATGTGACACATGTGGCGAGCGTCATAACGAATGTAACTGCGGCACCCATGCCTACAGCTGAACTCAGCTTTTTCGATACGCCAAGAAACGGGCATATTCCGAGAAACTGTGCGAATACGATATTGTTGACAAATATCGCTGTAACGATTATCGAAAGATATGTAAGCATGGTCAGGAGCGTTTTCTAATGTAGTTGATTAAAGCGATAAGGAATCCTAAAGCTATAAAAGCGCCGGGGGCGAGCACGAACACCAGTGATCCGAATGTCTCCGGGAACAGACGCGCTCCGAACACTGTACCGGTGCCGAGTATCTCGCGCACGGCGCCGAGCAGGGTAAGGGCCACTGTAAAGCCCAACCCGATACCGATGCCGTCCATGCATGCGTCGCCAATCGAGTGTCGCGAGGCATATGCCTCGGCGCGCCCGAGAAGTATGCAGTTGACCACAATCAGCGGGATGAATATGCCGAGCGAGGCGTTGAGAGCGGGCAGATAGGCCGCCATAAACATCTGGAGCAGGGTGACGAAAGTCGCGATCACCACAATATAGGCCGGAATGCGCACCCTGTCGGGCACGAGCGACTTAATGGCTGAAATAGCCATGTTGGAACAGATGAGCACACCCATTGTAGCGAGTCCCATCGACATACCTGTCATCGCCGATCCGGTAGTGCCGAGGGTAGGGCACATGCCAAGGAGGAGTACGAACGTCGGGTTTTCAGTGACAAGCCCGTTGTATATTATACGTAATTTATTCATGACTTACTCGCTTTTATGGTTGTGTGATGTTGCCCCCGTATTTCCGTCTCCGGCTGCCCATTTGGCAGTGGCGGCATAGCCGTGGTCGACTTTATATGCCTCGAATGCGGAGTAACAGTTACGTAGTGTCTCAAGGAATGCACGGGAGGTAATGGTGGCCGCCGTTATGCCGTCGATGGCGCCATCGGCATCTTTCGATACATACATGGCCGTTGTGGCGGGATTCTTGCCGATAACGCTGCGCTGGCCGGTATCCATGCGGAACCATTCCTGCATCTTGGCGCCAAGGCCCGGAGTCTCCGTATGGGAGAGTACCTGGTATCCGCTTACGGAACCGTCGGCGCTGAAGCCGTACATCACCCGGATTTCGCCGCCGAACCCGTTTTTGCTGTATCCCTTGACGGCCGCTCCGGCAAACTGGCCTTTTTCCATGGCCGGATATACGATGAAAGGTACCGTGTCGTTCTCAGGGATCCATTTCCATTCTTCTGCACGCGGATTGTTGTCGAATGAAGGAGTGACAGACTTGATTGCTTCGATCTCCTCTTTCTGGCGCGCTTCATCGATAGGGTCTGCGGTAAGATTGTTGACCCATGCGAGCAGTGCTGATGCCGCTATGGTAATGATGCCGAGTGAGAGCACCATGTTCAATAGTGTGGATGGCAGTTTTTTCATTTTCCGGCCCTCCTTTCTCCGAACTTGCGGGGTTTTATGTAACGGTTGATAAGCGGTACGAAACTGTTCATCAGCAGTATGGCGAATGACATACCTTCAGGATAGGCTCCCCATTGACGAATGATTACAGTAATGATACCTATCATCACGCCATATACGAGCATTCCCTTGTAGGACATCGGTGAGGTTACATAGTCGGTCGCCATGAAGAAGGCGCCGAGAAAGAGTCCTCCCGAGAGGAGCTCGATACCGATGTTGCCGCCGATGCAGAGTGTGAACAGAGCGACCGAGCCGACAATGGCCACCGGTATGTGCCAACTTATAACGCGCATTACCAGAAGGTATATCAGACCGATGAGCAGTGCTATGGCGCTGACTTCGCCGAGTGAGCCGCCCATGGCGCCGGTTGCGCTCTGCCAGAGGTCGATCGATGACGGATCACCACCCATCTTCAGGATTCCGAGGGTCGTGGCGCCTGTTGTGGCGTCGGCATATGCCCAGCGGTTTACCAGAGGCAGAGGCCATGAGGTCATCTGCACGGGAAAGGATATGAGCAGGAATACGCGGCCAACAAGCGCGGGGTTCCAGATGTTGCAGCCAAGACCTCCGAACGACATTTTGCCGATACCTATGGCCACAAGGCAACCGATAAGTACAATCCAGATGGGAAGGTTGGAGGGCAGATTGAATGCCAGAAGCAAACCGGTGAGTACGGCGCTCCCGTTGAGAAGGGTCGATTCGCGGCCGAGCATCCAGCGGTTGATAATATATTCGAAAGCGGCACAGCCGGCTACTGCGGTCAACACCACGATGGCGGCGCCTATGCCGAAGAAGTATAGCGAGGCTGCCAGAGCGGGAAGCAGAGCGATCACCACGTGCCACATGCATGAAGCAACCGTGCGGCCTGTGTGCAGATGCGGTGATGCCGATATTGTCAATGTTTGATTCATGATCGTTTATGGATTTTTAAACAAGCTCTTACTTTTTCTGACTTTGACGCGCGCGTATCGCCGCGCCTACAGTTTGTTTGCCAAGACGGATAAAATCGAGGATCGGACGTGACGACGGGCATGAATAGCTGCAGCAGCCGCATTCGATGCAATTCATCACTTTCTCTTTCTCGACATCTTCCCATTCGCCGAATCGCGACAATGTGGCCAGAAGATATGGCTCAAGTCCCATGGGACATGCTGTAACGCACTGTGCGCAACGTATACAGGGCTCGACTTTACTTCGGCGCGACATGCTTTCCGGAAGCAAGAGTATTCCCGACACGCCTTTGGTGGTGGGAGCATCAATATTTACGATGGCTTTCCCCATCATCGGTCCGCCGAGAATTATTTTGCCTGTATCGGCCGGAACGCCTCCGGCGAGTTCGATCAGTCTTGCGACAGGCATGCCGATAGCCGCCCGGTAGTTGCCCGGGCGCTCGAGGGAGGGTCCCGTTACTGTAACGACTCTTTCTATCAGTGGCTGTCCGAACCGTACGGCCTCATATATAGCATAAGCGGTGGCCACATTTTGCACAATGGCTCCGGTTGCGATGGGGAGTGCGCCCGAAGGCACCTCTTTCCCGGTTACGGCTGCGATGAGCTGCT
>JAHZGZ010000119.1:5020-6739 GCA_019420545.1 Bacteroidales bacterium
CCTTGCGGATATTTTACCATCAGCTCCATCACCGAGATGCCGTTCAGCCCAAGTTCTTCTATACGCTTGCGCAGTAGCTCGATGGCATTACGCTTGTTGGCCTCGACGCCGATTACAGCGCGATCGACACCGGCGGCACGCATCAGCAGGGTTACACCCGATAGTATTCCGTCGGGTTCCTCCAGCATGAGCGCGTGATCGTTGGTGAGATATGGCTCGCACTCCACGGCGTTGATGATTACTATGTCGGCTTTCATGCCGGGAGGCGGACATAACTTTACCTTGCTAGGGAATGTAGCGCCGCCGAGTCCCACAATTCCGGCCCGGTCAACGATGTCGATGATCTCTTTTGGAGAGAGTGCGGCCATCTCCTCATCGCTGCGTAGGGGTTTACGTGCGGCGATATCGGCAAGATCCTTGTCATGGTCGGCGTCGTCGGCGGCAATGGTTATCGCGGCGCTCGGCATACCGTTGGGCATCTTTATCTGGTCAACTTTGGTTACCGTGCCGGAAATCGGGGCGTGAACATTGGCGGAAACAAATCCCGAGGCCTCGGCGACAATTGCGCCGCGGTCGACATGGTCACCTTTTTTCAGTTCACACTTTGCCGGTGCGCCGATATGCTGGGCAAATGTCACCACGACTTCGCGCGGCAGTTCTACGTCGATTATTTTGGCTGAGGCAGTTATCTTGTTTTCTGGCGGGTGTACTCCGCCGATACGAAATGTGCGCATACGATAAAATTACTCTTTCGGTTGAACATTGCTTTCCTGGCTTTTCCTGGCCTCGGCCTCTTTCTTCTTGCGTTCGGCGATTGCGGCCATATCGGCAGCCGACATCGGGAATCCGGCATCATGAATTGCGCCTGTGGGACATACAAGCACGCATTTGCGGCAAAGCTTGCACTTTGCGGGATCGATGTAGGCAAGATTGTCCGTTACCGTAACGGCTTCGTGCGGACACGCTTTCATACATTTGCCGCAGCCGATACATGCGGCGTTACATTCCTTGCGTGCTATCGCACCCTTTTCGTGGTTGGAGCAGGCTACCCACACACGCATGCCGCGTGGCCCTTTGTCGCGGATCTCGATGATATGGCGCGGACATGCTTTCGAGCATGCTCCGCAACCGGTACATTTCTCTGGGTCGATAGAAGGAAGTCCCGTCACGGGATCCATGCGCATGGCATCGAAGAGGCATGCTTTCACGCAGTCGACGCATCCGAGGCATCCGAACGGACATGAGGTGGTGCCGACGCCGGTCAGCTGAAGCATGGCGCAAGAAGCTGGACCGTCGTATCGGGATGTGACCGGTCTGTTCTCACACGTGCCGAAGCATTTCAGCACGGCTATCTGAGGTTTGGTCACCACCGGCGCAAGACCTACGATGTCGGCGATCTTCTTCATGGCCTCCTCGCCGGCACCCGGACACACGAGATTGTCGAGTGAATCGGCCGACGTGCATGCACATGCGAAATCGTGACAGCCCGACCGACCGCAACTTCCACAGTTGGCGCCGGGGAGCAATTCTTCTACCAGAGCAATGCGAGGGTCTTCTTTGACATAAAATCGCTTGGAAACAACATAAAGGATGATCGCACTTAGCAACCCGATCCCTCCAAGCACAATAATTGCACTGATTATGGACATATTGGATATTTGGTTAAAGGTATCAGAGGTGAGTGAGGCGAGAGGCAGGTATATGGGGATTATTCTACGA
>JAHZGZ010000012.1 GCA_019420545.1 Bacteroidales bacterium
GGTCGTCGATGTTCCAGTTGGCACCACCCTTGATGGTTCCTGCCCAGAAGTTCACCGTCTTGGAATCGCGGTGGGCCTTGTCGGCATAAAAGAATTCATGACGCCAGTAAGCGGTATTGTTGACCGAGCCGGCGAGCACGAAGTTGAATTTGTTGTCCATCATTGTGTACTCGCCCTGGGCGTAGATACCCTCCTGGGCGGTATAACCGCGGAAATTACGGTATACGATGTCGCCAACGCCAAGATGCTCGTACTTCCACGACGGATCGGCGGCGGCTGAATTGAGTGTGGCCGATACCGTGTTACGTGAAGAGTAGTCCATGAAGTACTCGCCATTGTAGAGGTCGACGAGCTTGTTGTAGTGGTGACCTACATAGTAGCGCATGTCGATACCGCCGATAAGATTGAGTATGTCGCCGTTCCGGAAATCGATCTCTTTCTTATAGGAGGAAACGAGGCCATACCACTGGTGCTTGTTGACACTGCTCGACATGGCAAGCATAGAACCCTCGGTAGAGTTCTCGTTGATCTCCTGGATCGCACCGTAGTCGAATGTTCCGTCGGGACGGCGGAAACGTGTGGAGAGCACACCATCGGTAGCGCCGTACCAGTCGCTGTAGCTGTATCCGTTGAGGCCGCTGCCCTGACCGGAGTAGCCGCCTGCGTCGCAGAACGAAGCATAGAGGGCCGACGACAGCGAGGAGGTATCGTCGATCTTCCAGATATGATTGAGTTGTATGATGGGCTTGTGTGAGTAGTTCTTGTTCTGGGTCTTCACATGGCCGTACTTGTCGTAACCGTAGGTAGGATTGTACTTGTACATGCAGTCACCGTCCATATACTCCTTGCCATAGGTCTGATAGCCCATGATTGAGAGACCCGAGCGCTGGTTGGGACGGCGGATATGGTTCTGCGTGCCGCCGAAAGCGGTAAGGCTGATCTGATGGTTATCGTTGATACGCTTTGAGAGGTTGAAGAAGTAGCTGTAATTGTTGTAGGGGGTATACTGCACATATCCATCGCCCCACTTGCGCGAGCCGAGGAATGTCATGGCCCAGCCGTTCTTCATCAGGCCGGTAGAGATCTTCACGCCATAGTTATTCATGCCGTCGTTGCCCATGCCGTACCATACCGAACCGCCCTTCTCGGTGTCGATGGTGCGTGTGGTGATGTTGATGGAGCCGCCGACTGTCGGACTCGACACGATAGTGGCGCCGAGGCCGCGCTGTACCTGGATGTTGCTGGTAACATCCGACAGGCCGGAGAAGTTGCTCCAGTACACGCCGCCCCATTCCATATCGTTGACGGGGATACCGTTGATCATCACGGCCACGTTCTCGCTCTTGAAGCCACGCACGTTGGTCTTGGCGTCGCCGAAACCGCCGCCCTGCTTGGTGGTCCACACGCCGGGAGTGGTCTTGAGCACTTCGGGAAGATCCTGGTTGCCGAGCTTGAGGTCGATAGTCTGCGCACCCACTGTCGACACAGCTACAGGAGTAAGACGTGTCTTGGCTGCCGACTGCTCTACAACGACGTCCTTGAGCATCTGCGACTCGATATCAAGAGCAATGTCGCCCATTACGGGAGCGGCTTTGACATCGCGGGCCTTGTAGCCGATGTAGGAAATGTGGATATTCTTTCCCTTAGGCACTTCCAAAGTGAAGCGGCCGTCGACATCCGTTGCAGCGGCGATCGAAGTGCCGGGCACGCTGACCGTGGCGCCTATGATAGGTTCGCCCTGATCATCCACAACGACGCCACTACACTTTATATCACCAGGTGCGGCCATCGCAGCCACACAAGCGAGCCAGACAACGCTGGCCAAGAGAATGAGTCTCTTCATAATAATGACTTGGTTGAATTGATTGAAAATATATACAAATAATTATTTTTTCCATTGTCAACATTTGACATCAGCCAACACTGATATCAAAAAAATATCAAATTGAAACATAGCACATTATATTACCCACACAGCTACATTACAATTTTTCACAAAGTTATTAAAAAGATTGAAATCGACCACTCCGGAATTGTTAAATCTTTGTATGATACCCCAATATTTTCGGTTGTTTTCTCAGAGCGTTGCAGGACAAAAGGCAGTAGGGACGCGGCGTGCCGCGTTAGATCCCGCATACCTCATACATACCGCAAACGCCTCATTATCTTGATGCAACGCGGCACGCCGCGTCCCTACCTCTTATGACAAACACCCAGTCTATTTGCGGCGGTAGGTAGCGAAGCGGTAGGCGACGCCGGAGCGCGGATCGATGGCGGGGGCACCTTGGGCGACGGCTTCCCAAGCGTCGGGATCGACCGGGGGAAACCATGTGTCGGTATCGGCGGGGGCGTCGGCCTCAATTTCGGTAAGCTCGAGCGTGTCGGCCATGGGCATGAATGTGCGGTATATCTCGCCTCCGCCAATTACCATGATACCTCGTGGAGTATCATCCTCTCTGGCAGCGATATAAGCGGCGGCTACGCGCATGGCCTCGGCAGGAGAATGAACGGCGACAGCACCCTCGGGGAGCGACATGTCGCCGCGTGTAAGCACTATGTTGAGGCGCCCCGGGAGCGGACCTCCGGGAAACGACTCATACGTCTTGCGCCCCATGATCAGGGGACAGCCCATCGTAAGCGACTTGAAATGCTTCATGTCGGCGCTTATGCGGTAGAGCAGCTCGCCCGAGCGGCCAAGGCCGCCTCGGCGCGTCACGGCGGCGACAAGCGTCAGCGGTGGTAGAGATACAGAGGAGGACGTCATACGGCAACAACAGCTTTTATATGGGGATGCGGATCATAACCCTCAAGCGTAAAGTCCTCGTACTTGAAATCGAGGATCGACTTCACATCGGGATTGATAACCATGCGCGGCAGGGGGCGCGGATCGCGCGTAAGCTGCAAGCGGGCCTGCTCTATATGGTTGCTGTAAATATGCGCGTCGCCGAGAGTATGCACGAAGTCGCCGGCACGCAGCCCGGTTACCTGTGCCATCATCTGAAGGAGAAGGGCATACGAGGCGATATTGAACGGCACGCCGAGAAATATGTCGGCCGAGCGCTGGTAGAGCTGAAGGCTCAGGCGCCCGTCAGCCACGTAAAACTGGAAGAAGGCATGACAGGGCGGCAGATGCATCTCGTCGAGCTGCCCCACATTCCAGGCGCTCACGATGATACGGCGCGAGTCGGGATTGTTCTTTATCGTCTCCACTGCCTCGGTGATCTGGTCGATATGGCCTCCGTTGTAGTCGGGCCACGAACGCCACTGGTAGCCGTAGATCGGGCCGAGATCACCGTCGGGACCGGCCCACTCGTTCCAGATCCTCACGCCATGCTCCTGAAGATAGTGTACATTGGTATCGCCGCGCAGAAACCACAGCAGTTCGTAGATGATCGACTTGAGATGCAGTTTCTTTGTAGTAAGCAGAGGGAATCCCTCTTCGAGGTTGAAGCGCATCTGATAGCCGAACACGCTGCGCGTGCCGGTACCGGTACGGTCACCCTTTTCCACACCATGTGTCAGCACATGGTCAAGGAGTTGAAGATATTGTTTCATCGTTTAGTGTATTTTCAGATACAGGCGCACGCATGTCGGACGTCGCCGCGGGTCCGGCGCATGCGCTCGCACTCCCCACCCTCGGCGAGCCGAGGCTCTGCATCATGGGCAATGACAGCTGCTTGCGGTCGGGACGGTAGAAAATGGCATCGTCGGGGCATACGGTGAGGCAGTCGAAACAGCCCACACAGCGCGAGCCGTCGACCACATGGTCGGTAAGATCTATGCAATGAGCCTTGCACGCATGCTCACACTTGCGGCAGTTGGTACACAAGTCGGTATCAATATCTATGTGCCAGAGGGAGCGTGCCGACACTATTCCGAGCACGGTGCCGACGGGGCACAGGGTATTGCAGAAGGGGCGCCCCAGCATCCATGCGGCCGTGGCCACGCCAAGCACCGACACAACCGAAAGCGCGACTCCGAACACCGAGGCCGTGATCACCGACACATAGGTGACGGTCCACCATCCGGTGGCAACCCCTATGGCGGCCACACCGTTGTTGACCCATCCCCACACGGGCTTGAGCACGTTGAGCACAAAGGCCGAATACATGCTGTAGGGGTCGATTATGGCGGGAATTATGAGTACTCCGGTAAAGAAACAGACGGCCACCACCGCCAGCGAGCAGTAGCGCAGACGCGTCATAGGTGGCGCATAATGATAGCCGCGGCGCGATCCCCTGCGGCTCATGCGCCCCAGGCGTGCGGCCACATCCTGTACCACACCCAGCGGACAGAACATCGAGCAATAGATGCGCCCGAACAGAGCCGTCATGACGAGCCAGAACACTACCGTTACACCGGAGAAAGCGAGCCCGGCGGGGATGATCTGTGTATGCTCTATCCACCCCAGGGAGTTAAGCACAAGATCGCTGTACTCAATCCACAACAGAGTGATGACGGCGGCCACTGCCACCGACACCGCTATACGTGCAGTCCTGAGTCCTTGGTAACGCTTCACTTGTTGCAAGTAACTGTTCTGAATTATACTTATTTTCCACAAAATTAATACATATTGGAGACTTCACGGCACCCGACAGCAAAATAAAAGCAAATATTCCGTAACTTTGCCGTATGAAAGAACTGCTGATCATCATACGGCGCTTCGTACCCCCCTACAAGAAGTACCTCGCGCTCAATATCATCTTCAACATACTTGCCGCCTTCCTCACATTGTTCTCGTTTGCAGTAGTGATACCGATCCTGCGCATGCTTTTCGGCATCGACCAGATGAACTACACGTATGTGGCGTGGGAGGACGGAAGCCTCAAGGAGGTATTCTTCAACAATTTCTACTATTACACCCAGGAGATGATCACCGACTGGGGTCCGTCGGCGGCTCTCGCAGCCCTGTCGGCGCTGCTCGTGTTCATGACGGGACTGAAGACCGGCGCCACGTTCATGTCGTCGTACTTCATCATACCGATGCGCTCTGGCATCGTGAGAGACATCCGCAATTACATGTACGACAAGATCGTGCGTCTGCCGATATCATACTTCACCGACGCCCGCAAGGGCGACGTCATGGCCCGAATGACGGGCGACGTGGCCGAAATCGAGAACTCCATCATGTCGTCGCTCGACATGTTCTTCAAAAATCCCGTGATGATTATCGCGTGCCTCACCATGATGATAATCATGTCGTGGCAGCTCACCCTGTTCGTGCTCATCCTCATCCCGCTCGCGGGGCTTGTGATGGGCCGCGTAGGCAAGCGCCTGAAGCGTCAGTCACTGGAGGCCCAGAACCAGTGGGGTCTGCTTATGTCGAACATCGAGGAGACGCTCGGCGGCCTGCGCATCATCAAGGCATTCAACGCCGAGGACAAGGTGAAGGCCCGCTTCCACGCCGGCAACCAGGTGTTCTACAAAATCAGCAACCGCATAGCGCGGCGCCAGTCGCTCGCCCACCCCATGAGCGAGTTTCTCGGCACCATCACCATAGCGATCGTACTGTGGTTCGGCGGCACGCTCATCATCGACCAGCGCTCGTCGATGGAGGCGCCCGACTTCATCTACTACATGATTATCTTCTACAGCATCATAAATCCCGCCAAGGAGCTGTCGAAGAGCGTCTATGCCATTCAGAAGGGTCTCGCCGCCATGACGCGTGTCGACGCCATAATCGAGGCGCGCAACCCCATCCACGATCCCTCCCACCCCAGGAAGCTCACCGACTTCAAGGGCGACATACGCTACAACAACGTGTCGTTCAGCTACACCAAGGATATGCCGGTGCTGCAGGATGTGTCGCTCCACATCCCCGCCGGCGCCACGGTGGCCCTCGTAGGGCAGAGCGGCTCGGGCAAGTCGACAATGGCCGACCTGCTGCCGCGATTCTACGACGTGCAGAAAGGCTCTATCACCATTGACGGCATCGACATACGCGACCTTAAAGTACACGATCTGCGCTCGCTCATGGGCAACGTCAACCAGGAGGCGATACTCTTCAACGACACCATCTACAACAACATAACCTTCGGAGTGAAGGAAGCCACGCAGGATCAGGTAGAACAGGCGGCGCGCATAGCCAACGCCCACGAATTCATAATGGAGACGGAACAGGGCTACGACACATGCATCGGCGACCGTGGATGCCGCCTGTCGGGCGGCCAGCGCCAGCGCCTGTCGATAGCGCGCGCAGTGCTCAAGAATCCACCCGTGCTCATCCTCGACGAGGCCACCTCGGCTCTCGACAGCCAGAGCGAGAAGTCAGTGCAGGAAGCCCTGGAGCGACTGATGGAGAACCGCACCACGCTTGTAATCGCCCATCGTCTGTCGACCATACGCAACGCCGACCTCATCTGTGTGATGAACGAAGGGCGCATCATAGAGGCCGGTACCCACGACGAGCTTATGGCTATAGAGGACGGCGCATACCGCCATCTGGTCGACATGCAGAAATTCTGACAACACATAAAAATACACATATAATACGCTATCCAACATGTCCATACTCCAACCGGGCAAGAAAGTTGCCCTTTGCAGCGACCATGCGGGCTATGAGCTGAAAAGCATCGTCGAGGGATACCTTACCTCACAAGGTATCGAATATGAGGATTTCGGCACATTCTCGGCCGACAGTTGCGATTACGCCGACTACGCCCACCCATGTGCCAAGGCCGTGGAAGAGGGGCGCTGCTATCCCGCCATCGGCATCTGCGGCAGCGGCAACGGCATCAACATGACCCTCAACAAGCATCAGGGGATCCGCTCGGCGCTCTGCTGGGAGGTCGAGCTGGCCAGGCTCGCCCGCGCCCACAACGACGCCAATGTGCTCGTAATGCCCGCGCGCTTCATCGAGCCCACA
The DNA here is from genome assembly GCA_019420545.1 of Bacteroidales bacterium. Lineage (GTDB taxonomy): Bacteria > Bacteroidota > Bacteroidia > Bacteroidales > Muribaculaceae > Muribaculum. Next base: position 6,866 of record JAHZGZ010000012.1, read on the forward strand.
CTCGCGCTCGCCATTGTCGACGCCTTCCTCGAAACCCCGTTCGAAGGCGGCCGCCACGAGCGCCGCATCGCCAAAATTCCCTGCCGGTAAACCAAAATCCACTCTGTAGGCTGTAGGAGACGCGCTTTCCAAGCGCGTTGCATATACGGTTGGCGATGAAAAAAATCGCAC
>JAHZGZ010000120.1:0-3248 GCA_019420545.1 Bacteroidales bacterium
CATGAATGCCGGAACACCGCCCGCGGCAGCCGCCTGCGATTCAGTAGCAATATCCCCCTTATGGGTCAGGCCGGGATCCCGGAAATGAACCTGATCGTCAATGACCCCGGGAATCACCAGGCAACCGCCGGCATTAAAACTGTCGGTACAGCTTTCAATCAGTCCGCGCGGAGGCGTACCGCCACGTACTGCACGTATCTCCCCTTCGCTATCGAAAAGCAGATACCCCGTAAAGCTTTTACCCTCGTTTACAATAGTTCCGTTATATATTATTGTATAGCTCATCGTTTGGGATATTTTCCGAACAGGCAGTCAAGCTTCAGGCGTATCACACCGAAAACGGCTTCCGAGAATATACCAGAGCTCATCTTGCTTGTACCGAGCACACGGTTTACAAATATTATAGGTACCTCTTCGATCTTGAACCCAAGCTGCCGCGCCGTAAACTTCATCTCGATCTGGAAGGCATATCCTTTGAAGCGCACTTTATCCAGATCCATAGCCTCAAGCACGTGTCGGCGGTAACATACAAATCCGGCGGTGGTGTCATGTACCGGCATTCCGGTAATAAGCCTTACGTACTTCGATGCGAAATACGACATCAGCACACGGCTCATCGGCCAGTTCACCACATTTACACCCGTAATATAGCGTGATCCGACCGCGACATCCGCCCCATTCTCGCATGCAGCATGCAGTTTCTCCAGATCCAGCGGATTATGTGAGAAATCGGCATCCATCTCGAAGATGTACTCATATCCGTGATCGAGTGCCCATCTGAATCCGGTAAGATACGCGGTGCCGAGTCCGAGCTTGCCTGAACGTTCAATCAGATGTACGCGTCCGGGGTGCTCGGCCTGTTTGCTTTTCACAATGGCTGCGGTGCCGTCCGGCGAACCGTCGTCTACCACAAGTACGTCCATCGGTGTCGACAGCGCAAGCACCGCCTCGATGATTGCCGCGGCATTCTCACACTCATTATAGGTAGGAATGATTACTACCGAGGTGGATTCTGACATTTCTGTTAAAAATTCTCTGTGTTTGGAGATTATATTGGGCCTATTCAAAATCTTTGTTCAAAGCCGGGCGATTATTCACACCAGAAGTGCGAGAGCGCTCTTGATGCGCTCCATGGCTTCGACTATAGTATCGTCGGATGTGGCATAACTCATGCGTATGTAGCCAGGTGCGCAGAATGCCGAGCCGGCCACAGTAGCGACATGCGCCTCCTGGAGCAGATACATGGCGAGATCCGAATCATTATTGATCACATAGTCGCCGTAGCGCTTGCCGAAATAGCTCGACACCTCGGGGAAAAGATAGAATGCGCCCTGCGGCTCGTTCACTTTCCAGCCGGGAATTGTACGTGCGAGTCCTACAATAAGATCACGGCGGCGCTCGAAAGCCATGCGCATATCCTCGACACACTGCTGCGGTCCGGTATATGCGGCCTCGGCGGCTTTCTGGGCGATAGAGCATGCACCTGACGTATACTGGCTCTGGAGTTTCGAGGTAGCCTTGGCCAGCCATAGCGGAGCGGCAAGAAAACCTATACGCCATCCGGTCATCGCATATGCCTTCGACACGCCGTTGACAATAGCTGTACGGTCGGCAATAGACTCAAACGATGCCATCGATGTAAAAGAGCCTGTGAAGTTGATGTGCTCGTAGATTTCATCCGAAAGCACAAGTATCTGAGGATAGTCGGCAAGCACATCGACAAGAGCCTTGAGCTCATCGTGTGTGTACACGCTGCCGGTAGGATTGCTCGGGGAGTTGAACATTATAAGACGTGTACGCGGAGTGATCGCCGCACGCAACTGTTCGGGAGTGATCTTGAAATCATTCTCGATAGTGGCAGGTACTTCCACGCTCTTGCCGCCTGCAAGATTTACCATCTCGACATAGCTTACCCATGCCGGAGTAGGAATGATGACCTCGTCGCCGGGATTGATTACAGCAAGCACCACATTGCATAGTGACTGCTTGGCGCCTCCGCTCACTACAATCTGTTCGGGAGCGAAATCTATGCCGTTCTCTTTCTTCAGTGTTTCTGAAATCGCCTTGCGCAGCGACATATATCCGGGCACGGGAGTATAGAACGAGAAATTGTCGTCAATCGCCTTTACTGCAGCCGCCTTGATATGGTCGGGGGTATTGAAGTCGGGTTCTCCGACTGAAAGATTGATTACATCGACACCACGCGCTTTAAGTTCCTGACTCTTCTGCGACATGGCAAGGGTCTGCGAGGGTGCAAGGGCATTTACGCGGTCTGAGATATGTTCCATCATTCTCTTTTATTTGTTGTTTTATGAATTTTCTATAAATTTCAAGTATTTATGCGCAAAAGTACAAATTATCGGGCAAAATCACAACAATTTGCAATCAATCATTCGAATTATCCATCGTCAAAGGCGGAGATTTCTTCGAAGATCGCTGGAGCGGAAGAGTATAGCTTACAGAAAATGCGCCTGAAAAAAGCGAGCCTTCTGTACCGAACCCGGGAATATACCATGGATCTCCATAAATATGTGATCCCTGATGCCGTAGTTTATGCACACGTAATTCCCAGCCTAAAGATATATTACGCCAGATCTGCACACGCAGCCCGAACAGGAATTCAAGATACCCTGCCGTAGCATGCTGCGACGGCACACTGAGCCAAACAGCCTCATCCCAGTAGCCATTATTGGCCACGACATCCTCTACCCGATAGCTGAACGACGATATACCGTAGCGCAGGCCGAGATATACCGAATAATCGGGTGTGGAATTATACAGAAAATTATAATTCAGTCCGATTTTAAAATAGGGAGCCATACCCGACTTGTACCGGTAGCTTTCATCCTTGGGCATGTAATCGGCCGTGCCGAGACCAAATTCCACATATGGCTTGAACCAGTTGTGAATACTCAGTTCGGCCCATACTCCCCCTACTCCGTACTGCTGTCCGGTAAGACGCGCAAGCGCATCCCATACATTCACGCCTGCAGTTACCGAAGTAAACCGAGGATATATCGTGCGCGGAGCCTGTACGGTGATTGTATCGTGGTATTCAACACCTGATATTGTATCGACGAGTACTACCCGTCCTTCCATATCACGGGTTTCTATCACACTGGCTGGACGTGGGGGCGTCTCACCGGGTTTTACCTCCTTCACAGCCGGAGTCTCACTCTCCGGGCGCTTGTTCTCCGGATTGGTTACAGGCGTGATGCGACGCTGCGCCATGGCCGAAATGGCGACCA
>JAHZGZ010000120.1:3258-7109 GCA_019420545.1 Bacteroidales bacterium
CGCATACCCATATCAATATGTTGCGCATAATGCTCATAACGTATCTTGGTTTTCACCGGAGTCCTCCGGCGTGTCCTCCCCGTCGGGATTATCAGGGGTATCAGGCTCTTCAGGAGTATCCGGATTCTCTTCCGGCGGTTCGGTATAGGTGCGGAAAAATATTCTTATCGTCTCTCGGTCGGCATTGGTGATCGTCGCGTCAAGCAGAGATACAGAGTCGATCAGATGATACGTCGATACAAATTCCGTAACCTCATACTTGAACATAGCGCCACATTCCTCCGATGCAAAATAAGGAATACGGTTATAGCGGAATGTCAGCGTATCGTTGAACGCCGGATCATCGATACCGCGCGAATGATAGTGAATATAGAATCGCGTCTCGTCATACTCGGCACGGAACGGCAGATACACTTCTCCTGCCGATGAATTGTTGACGATCAGTGAATCATCGGGAGCATCGACACCGCCTACCGATATCTGATTGACAGATATCGCCGACAACGTCGCATATGAATAAAATCCGGCCAGAGGTATCGAGCTTTTGTTGTCGGTACATCCCGAAGAGTTGCACCCCGACATCAGCGATACCGCGATACCTGCGCAGGCAATAAGTCGTACTGTATTCTTCAATACGCTCCCCATTTCACTATCTGATCAAATGGCTTGCGGTTTTTAAGCGGCACCGGTGCCGTCGGATCGGGATATCCTATCGGAATGATGGCAATCGGCTCCACTCCGTCAGGAAGATTCAGATCAGTGCGCAGGCGTTCTGCGTCGAAATTGCATATCCAGCATGAACCAAGATCCATCGAAGTGGCCGCAAGACATATGTGCTCTACGGCAATAGCCACGTCGATGTCAGTATGATCCTTACCGTCGGTCGGACGCTTCCAGGCTTCGTCATGCAGTCCGAGCGCCACGATAAACACAGGCACATTCTTCACCCAGTCGCGGCCATAACTATCAATGACTTTGCCTCGCATAGGATCTGTATCAATCACGAGAAATTCCCATGGCTGCCGGTTGCATGCCGACGGGGCAAGACGTGCCATATCAAGGATAGCCGCGATCAGATCGCGGCCAACAGGCTTGTCGAGGTACTGGCGGCAGCTATAGCGCTGCATCACCATATTATATAGCTGGGGGTACATGATATATTAATTTTCAATAAGTTTATTGTCCTATTTCCTCTTCGATTTCGTAGTGATTGCGTCCGGGAGCGTTACGCACCACAAGCTCTCCGACAAAGCCGGCAAGAAAGAGCTGAGATCCGAGTATCATGAGTGTGAGCGAGAGATAAAAGTATGGAGAGTCGGTCACCAGACGGTAATCAAGTCCGTGATGCATGTTATACAGCTTCGTAAAACCTACCACACCAACAGCCACGAATCCGAGCAGGAACATCAGCGACCCGAGCAGACCGAACAGATGCATGGGCTTTACACCGAACTTTGATGTAAACCATAGGGTCGCCAGGTCGAGATAGCCGTTGACGAAACGGTCAAGGCCGAATTTCGATGAGCCGTATTTACGGGCCTGATGATGTACTACCTTCTCCCCGATCTTCTTGAATCCGGCGTTTTTCGCAAGATAAGGTATATAGCGGTGCATGTCACCGTATACCTCGATATGCTTCACTACCTTCGACCTGTAGGCCTTGAGTCCGCAGTTGAAGTCGTGGAGGTTGTGTATGCCGCTTACCTTGCGTGCGGTAGCATTGAACAGTTTTGTCGGAATCGTTTTCGACAGCGGATCGTAGCGTTTCTGCTTCCAGCCGCTTACAAGGTCATACCCCTCTTGGGTAATCATACGGTAAAGTTCCGGTATCTCGTCGGGACTGTCCTGAAGATCCGCGTCCATAGTTATGACGACATCTCCTTTCGCGCGTGCAAATCCGGTATTCAGAGCCGGTGATTTACCGTAATTGCGGCGAAAACATACTCCGCGCACGGAGGGATTCTTTCCGGCAAGACGTGTGATAACCTCCCATGATTCATCGGTCGACCCATCGTTGATGAAAAGTATCTCATAGGAAAAGCCATTGGCTTTCATCACACGGTCGATCCATGCCTCGAGTTCGGGAAGCGACTCAGCTTCGTTATATAAGGGTACTACGACAGAGATGTCCATAGTCGTTGATGGTTTATCTTAAATTGTTTTTGGGGTTAGGTGCTGAAGGAGACACTTTAAACAGCTGTACAAGCCACGACATGATCATCGACAGGAGAGAGCCGGTAAATACTATAAGCCACAGCATGTCTATTGTAAGTTCGATAGGTTTGGGCAACACTTTCTGGTCACGCGCGGTCTGAAGAAGCTCGGCAGCTTCCTGGGCCTGCGGTATATCTTTCATCTCGGAATACAACTCGATAAGCGCATCAATCCTGGTGTCGAAAAACGATGGTTCTATCCATCGCATGTAAACCATGGCTACTATCGAGGCAATCAGCCCTCCAAAGAAAAAAATGGCTATCCCCTCCATCCACAACGACGAGAAAATAGTCTTACCGTTGTCAGCTATATAGCTTTTCCGTAACATAAGGAAAATACAGGGTGGGACGCATACGATAAGCAGGAGTCCGAGCAATCCGCATACAGGATAACTTACCGAGTATGACGTCGCGAAAAAGAGGGCTGACAAGTAGATGCCGAACCAGGCACCCCAGTCAGCTCCGCGCTTATACGGCGATTGTGATTTGAGTTGTATCGAGTCCATGCTGCCGCAAAGTTACTCATTTTATCAATACGCACACTACCTTCGGCCGAATTTGCATTTATTCCCCGAGAATGGATTTTATGAAATCGATATCCGAATATGCTGTCTGATCGGGACGGCACGGTACCACCGAGGCAAATCCGCGTCCTGTCCAGTAAAGATCGGTATCGGTAGCATCAGGCTCAAGATTATGGAAGTGGCCGGTAAGCCAGTAATATGGGCGTCCGTGCGGATCAGTGTATTGTGCGAATTCCTCTGTCCAGTAACCTTCGGCTGCACGCGCTACCTTTATTCCCTCTACCTTGTCACACTTTGGTATATTGACATTGAGACACACTCCTTTCGGGAGGCCATGAGCAAGCACACGCCCCACTATCTCGTCGACAACCGGAGCACATGCGGAGAGAGAGGCGCCCTCATCATGGCTGTGGTAGGAAAAGCCTATGGCGTTCGCGCCCAGCAGACACCCCTCGAACACAGCTCCCATCGTGCCCGAGTACAAGGCATTGATAGCCGAATTGGAACCATGGTTGATGCCGGCAATCACCATATCCGGGCGACGGTCGGCAAGCAACGCATGCACACCGAGTTTCACACAGTCGACCGGCGTGCCGGTAACGCTGTACATCTCGGCCCCGCAATAATCGGGCATACGGGTTATGCGCAACGGACTGTTTACGGTCAATGCCGACGACTGACCGCTGCGTGGCCCGTCGGGAGCCACGGCAATAATACGCCCACGCCCCGACAGATAGTCAATAAGACGGTGTATGCCGGGAGCATTGATACCGTCGTCGTTCGATACGAGGATTACCGGAAGCCGGTCTATGTTATTGTTCATCGTTTTCTGTTTCCTGTTTATTCCGCGAATATAGCAATTTTTTGTGAAACGACCGTCTTTCGGGCTCAACAGATACATGCGTCAACATACGTGCACTCCCGGGCCATGATACCGAATCGAGGCCCGGGAGTGCATATTTAAAATATGTATATGTTAAGGTTCAGCGCTGTATGTCGAAGCCACGACGCCGCAAGGCATCGAGAGTATGGTAGTCCATGGCCTCACGATAATACGATATGATATGGGAAGCCCAGTCGTTGTCGCTCTTGGTACCCGAACGGGTAGCATTAT
>JAHZGZ010000121.1 GCA_019420545.1 Bacteroidales bacterium
GCTTCAGGAGACAATTAAGGGACAATATCTCTATCAGAAAGGATTGCTCAATGAGGTGATACTGAATATTCTCAGTCAGTCGAGCAATCGGCCTATCGCAGAACGTGCCGATTCGGCCACGGTTGCAGGGTATCTTAAAAGCGAGTTTGAGAACAACGGGCTTAATCTGCCGTTTGAATTTGCCGTTGTAAACCGTGCAGGCCGTCCCATATACCATAGCGTGGGGTTCAACAGTGCGGAAGCCGGTCGTAACAACATGTTTGTGCAGACTCTCTTTCCCAATGATCCTGCCAACAAGGTTTATTATATAAAGGTGTATTTCCCGACGAAAAAGAATTACATAATGTCGTCGGTCAAGTTCATGATACCGTCGTTTGTATTCACCTTCATTCTCCTTGTCGTGTTCCTTTACACAATCATAATAGCTTTCAGGCAGAAACGGCTTACGGAGATGAAGAACGACTTCATCAACAACATGACGCATGAATTTAAGACGCCTATTTCCTCCATATCGCTTGCCGCGCAGATGCTCAACGATGACAGCGTGCGCAAGTCGCCTACGATGATGCAGCACATATCTACCGTGATCAACGACGAGACAAAACGTCTGCGCTTTCAGGTAGAGAAGGTGTTGCAGATGTCGATGTTCGACCGCCAGAAAGCTACTCTGCGCCTGCAGGAGATCGACGCCAACAAGACCATTGCCAATATCGTGAGCACATTCAAGCTCAAGGTAGAGAGCTGCGGAGGGCATATAGAGAGCCATCTTGCCGCCGACGATGCCATTGTGGAGGTCGACGAGATGCACTTTACCAACGTGATTTTCAATCTGCTCGACAATGCCGTGAAGTATCGTCGCGATGATGTGCCCCTGACTCTGCGCGTCACCACCGCCGATATTTCTCCCGACAAGCTGGAGATACGTATCAGCGACAACGGCATAGGCATACGCCGCGACGAGCTCAAGAAGATATTCGAGAAGTTTTACCGCGTGCCTACCGGCAACCGCCACGATGTGAAGGGCTTCGGCCTTGGTCTGGCCTATGTACACAAGATGATCGGCGAGCTGCATGGCGAGATCCGCGTGGAAAGCGAACTTGGACAAGGAACAACATTTATAATTATATTACCACTTACTAACTGACAACGACTATGGAAGAACGTTTGCGTATCCTCTTATGCGAAGATGATGAGAATCTTGGCATGTTGCTGCGGGAATATTTGCAGGCAAAGGGCTTCAACGCCGACCTCTATCCCGACGGAGAAGCCGGCTACAAGGCTTTTCTCAAGGGTAAGTACGACCTTGCCGTACTTGACGTGATGATGCCCAAAAAGGACGGATTCGCGCTTGCGCAGGAGATCCGTACTGTCAACTCTGAAATTCCTATTATTTTCCTTACCGCCAAATCGCTCAAGGAAGATATTCTCGAGGGTTTCAAGATAGGGGCTGATGACTATATCACCAAACCTTTCTCGATGGAGGAGTTGGTGTTCCGTATCGAGGCTATCCTGCGCCGTGTGAAGGGAAAGAAAGGGAAAGAGATCACGATGTACAAGATCGGTCGCTTCACTTTCGACACCCAGAAGCAGGTGCTTATGATCGACGACAAGGTGACGAAACTTACCACCAAGGAGTCGGAGCTGCTGAGCCTGCTCTGCGCTCATGTAAATGAGATCCTGGAGCGTAATTTCGCACTCAAGACCATCTGGATCGACGACAATTACTTCAACGCCCGTTCGATGGACGTCTACATCACCAAGCTGCGCAAGCACCTGAAGGACGATCCTGCCATTGAGATCATCAATATCCACGGCAAGGGCTACAAGCTCATCGCTCCCGAGGTAGAGCCTACTCCGGCTCAGTAAAGAATTTCTTAATATTGCTCCCGCGGCAACGGCATGACAGCCGTTGCCGCGGGCTGTCTTTACTGCCATTTTGGCGGATTTTCTGCCACGATTCAACATTGGCACGGTATATGTTGTTATTTATTACGGACACGGAGGGCAATAGAGATTCCCGCTGCGTCCGATGATCATAACCATACTCTGAAATTATTAATCAACACTAACAAAACTTATTACTGATATGAACGTTAAACCACTCGCCGACAGAGTGCTCATCAAGCCAACTCCTGCCGAAGAACGTACTCTTTCGGGCATCATTATCCCCGATTCTGCTAAAGAAAAACCTCTTCGCGGCACCGTTATCGCCGCAGGCAACGGTACCAAAGATGAAGAAATGGTACTCAAGGCCAACGACGAGGTGCTCTATGGTAAATATTCCGGCACTGAAATCGAGCTTGACGGTGAAAAATATCTCATCATGCGTCAGAGCGACGTGCTCGCTGTAATCGCAGAATGATATCCTACAGATAATTCTCTGAAAATACTACAAATACGATAAAAAATACGCTATCATGGCAAAAGATATAAAATTCAATATCCAGGCTCGTGAAGAGCTTAAAAAGGGTGTCGACGCTCTTGCCGATGCCGTTAAGGTAACACTTGGCCCCAAGGGCCGCAACGTAATCATCGACAAGAAGTTCGGTGCTCCCCATATCACCAAGGACGGTGTGAGCGTTGCCCGTGAGGTAGAACTTGAGGATCCGTTCGAGAACATGGGTGCACAGCTCGTCAAGGAGGTTGCATCCAAGACCGGTGACGACGCAGGCGACGGTACAACTACCGCTACAGTGCTTGCACAGGCTATAATCAATGTCGGTCTGAAGAACGTTACCGCCGGTGCCAATCCGATGGATCTCAAACGCGGTATCGACAAGGCTGTTGCTGCCGTTGTAGAGAGCATCAAAAGCCAGAGCGAGGAAGTAGGCGACGACCTCAAGAAGATCGAGGATGTGGCACGCGTATCGGCCAACAACGATGCCGAGATCGGCAAGCTTATCGCCGAGGCTATGCGGAAGGTGAAGAAAGAGGGCGTT
>JAHZGZ010000122.1:0-4235 GCA_019420545.1 Bacteroidales bacterium
AACAAAAAAAGCGCCCGGTTATCTGTTACAATAACCGGGCGCACCCGACATCTTATCCGGCCAAAATAGTTGCGACTATCAGCCCTCCGATGAACACCGCAAAGTTAGGCATAATCCTCAGAACATGCAAATATGTCCGCCGCGGTTCATCAGCCGGCTCACCACTCCCGACAACAGATGGCGGATTGCAGCCACCGGATGAACGGAAATCATACGCGGCCCACTGTATTTCATAACCTTACGGATCTCAGCTCTGTAAGATGGCGCGTAACAATGTATTTCACACCGCTTGCAACTCGACTTCTGTTCTCCTTTGGGACATCGGTCAAGACGGCGGCATGCATACTCCAGCAAAGCCGTGCAGTCGGCGCACAACCCTCCATCGTCCGCATGATGATGGTTACGACAGTAGAGTGCAATCATCCGTCCGACGGTTTCTTTCTCACGCTCAATCCTATTCATCAACGTTTTGTCGCAAAGAACGAGCGCATCAGAGCGGCGCATTCATCGCCGAGCACTCCGGAAGTTACGGTACATTTCGGATGAAAAGGCGACCGGGCCATTATCTGTGTATATCCGCGCTTGGTGTCGGGAGCACCATATACTACACGACGGATCTGGCTCCATCCGATAGCCCCAGCACACATGGTACACGGTTCGACAGTGACATAAAGCGTGGCATCGGGCAGATACTTTCCGCCAAGAGTCGAGGCAGCAGCAGTGATGGCCTGCATCTCGGCATGAGCCGTGACATCGGAGAGCGCCTCCGTAAGGTTATGCCCGCGACCTATTATACGGCCTCCGGCCACTACAACCGCACCGATCGGTATCTCGTCAGCCGCCATTGCGCGGCGTGCCTCGTCGAGCGCCACGCGCATCCATTTCTCATCGTCGGAAAATTTCCGGTTTTCTATAAAATCATCCATAATCCTATAACAAATCAATGTGCATGCCCTCGTATGCGGTGACTGTATCCGGGAAAATCGCGCGGGCCTCGGCCAGGTGGCCCGACTCGTCGGCATATTGCTTGGAAAAATGTCCGAGCACAAGCCTCTTTACGCCGGCAAGCTGCGCCACACGGGCGGCCTCGGCAGCCGTTGAGTGAAAGCGGACATGAGCTTTCTCACGCTCCGGCTCAAGATATGTCGCCTCATGGTAGAGCACATCGACACCCTCGACGGCACGCGCCACCTTCTCGCTGAAGATGGTATCGGAACAATAAGCATAGCTTACCGACGGATCGGCCGGACGCGTCAGGCGCGAGTTGGCGATGACTGTACCGTCAGGCTTAATAAAGTCGGCACCATTCTTTATCGCCTGCATCTCCCTGACAGGCACTTCATGGAATGCTACTGCATCGCCTATGAAATGCCGCTGCTTGGGCTTCTCGCGGAAGATGAATCCAGTAGTCGGCACACGATGTATAAGCGGAAAGGCACTGACGGTCAAAGTATCCGACTCCCATATTACATCGTCGGTACCGGGAGCTATAATATTATACTGTATGTCGAAAGGTGTTTCCCGGCAGAAAAAATCCATAATGCGCCTGAATATCTCGGCCCCTTCCTTGAAGGTATGTATGGTAATGATACCACCATCCTTGCCGGTAAGAGCCAGGGTCGAAAGCAGTCCCGGCAGACCGAGACAATGGTCGCCATGCAGATGAGAGAGGAATATATGCGACAAGCGCGAATACTTCAGCCGCGCGCGCCGCATCGACAGCTGCGCGCCCTCACCGCAGTCGATCATCATCAGGTTGTTGCGGAAGTCGACCACCTGGCAGCTCGGCAGATGACGGAGCGTAGGAGTAGCGGAACCGCATCCGAGATAATTAATCTGAAACTGTGCCATATATTCCGATTTTATTTATCATTGTCAATACCGTTCACTGCCACAGGGCCTTGCTTCCGCGCCTTACTGATAGTAACCATCCATACTCCGCCGAACACAAGCATCACAGCCAACACCTTGACGGGAGTGAACGAGTCGAGGCCAAGACATATACCGACCGTCGACGCGACAATAGGCTGCACATAATTGTACATGCCCACCAGAGTAGGGCGAAGCGCTTTCTGCCCGATCATCACAAAGATGTAAGCCAGAAAAGTACCGCCGCATACCACAAACGATATACCATACCATTCCATTGCCGACACGTCGTGCCACGGGAATGACACAAGTGTCGGGAGCGACGGGAGCAAAATGGCGACAGAGGCAAATGTAAACATCCACCTCATCAGTGTAAACAACGAATATTTACCTATAAAGTTCTTATACAGCGTAAGATACAATGCATAGCTGAACTGCGCGACCAGCACAAGCAGATCTCCCAGCACAGGATTGCTGCCGGAGGTACCTCCACTGTGCGACGAACTGTTGAATACCAGCAGCAAGGCGCCTGAGGCACCAAGTGCTATACCGAGGGCCTTCTTCCATGTAATCGGCTCTTTCAGAATAAGAGCGGCAAGCACCATCACCCACATAGGCATAGTGGTTGTGATCACTGTGGCATCGCTTGGAGTACTATACCCTACCCCAAACAGGTAACAACCCTGATTGAACACGATGCCGAGCATCGCGGCGCCCGCGAGACGCAACAGATCGATTACCGGCACATGCTGCCATGGGGTAAATGCAGAAGCTATCCAGAACAGAAGCGCTGCGCCAAACATACGGAAATCGCCGAGAAGCAGCGGTGTGACAAGAGCACCCGCCATTACCATCTTTGCTACAGGAGCCATCAGCCCCCACATTACATTGGCGCCAAACATCGCCATATGGCCGTGTATCTGAGCCTTATTCATTTTCAATACTTTACCTATCGGAAAACACCGGAGATAGTATTGCAAAATACACGAAATGCAGGGACGCGGCGTGCCGCGTTACAGTTTGGAATGTTAAGCATTTGATTCTGTTGATGTAACGCGGCACGCCGCGTCCCTACATTCTATGAGTGATATAATGACATACAGTTTTGCAACACCGTCATTCCGGCTGCAAAGTTACGAAAATTTACAGTACTACGGATTGGCGACTATAGATGGAAACGCCGTCCGGCCAGGATCAGTCGGAGACAGAGAACCGGAAAGTGGTATGGGAAGTATATTTTTCTCCGGGATTCAGCCATGCCGAAGGCCATTCGGGCTTATTAGGAGTGTCGGGATACTTCTGGCTTTCGAGACATACGGCACCACGCGGCGGGATGATCTTACCACCCTTTCCTGTGATAGTGCCGTCAAGGAAATTGCCGGTATATACCTGTACACCCCGCTCGGATGTATACATCTCAAGCACAATGCCTGTAAGTGGCGACTCAACCCTGGCTCCTCGAACGGTCGCGTCACCTGCCGACTGCAATACCCAGTTATGATCATAGCCCTTCCCGTTCTTTATCTGCTCATATGATATGCTGTCGATATACTCTCCGATCGAGCGAGGAGCTGTAAAATCCATGTAGGTTCCGGCTACAGGTGCAATCTCGCCGGTGGTCATGAAAGTAGAGTCGACAGGAGTGAAGTTGTCGGCATCGATTGTCAGCAGATGATTGGTGACAGGTACCGACGGATCACCGTTGAGGTTGAAATAGGAATGATTGGTCATGTTGACCACCGTCTTCTTATCGGTAGTGGCTGCATAGTCGATATCAAGCGCATTGTCGGAGCGCAAGGTATACGTTACGGACGCGTTGACGGTGCCAGGAAAATTATTATCACCGTCGGGCGACACGAGCGACAGCACAAGTGTGGAGTCGTTCGGCTGGCTGCCGTCGAACACCTTGTACTGCCATCCTGTAGGACCGCCGTGCAGACAGTGTCCGAAATTGTTCTGCGGCAACTGCACGGTATCACCGTCAACTACAATGCGCCCGTTGGCTATACGGTTGGCATAGCGTCCTATCGTCGCTCCGAAATCAGTACGGTTGTTTTCCGGGAAATATGGAGCAATGCTGTCGAAGCCCAATACAACGTCGGTAAGCTTACCGTCGCGGTCTGGAACCATGAGCGATACGATACGGCCGCCGAAATTGGTGATGCATGCCTCCATACCCGATGCATTGACAAGGGTGTACAACCGCACCGGTAAACCGTCGTATTCAGCGGAAAAGTTTTCGGGATCCAGCCCGCTTGCGGTAAGAACGTGTTTATTTTCATGGGAACAGCCCGTTGAAGCAAGAGCCACGGCTGCCATCGCTGCGACGGCAATACCGCCACATCTGATCATTCCGGTTAACATAG
>JAHZGZ010000122.1:4245-13434 GCA_019420545.1 Bacteroidales bacterium
GTATTTGTTGGATGCAAATATACAAAAATATCTGATTTGTGCGGCTAATCATTGATATATATGCCGAATTTCAAACACTCGGGCCAAATTTTGCTATCTTTGCCACGTAAAATTTAAGAATGATGAATGTATTTTTAAAGAATACGATATGGAGTGCCGTTATGTCGTTGACTATCGCGGCCTTGTCAGCTTGCGGAGGCGGACAGCATAATTCAGAGACCAGCCTTACAACACAGTTGTATACGCCCGCATACGCCACGGGATTCCGCATACTCGGCGACTCAGCCCGGGAAAGTGTGATAATTGAGTCAATAAATCCATGGCAGGGAGCCGACAGTATAGTACGGCGCCTTTTTATAGAACGTGGCGGAGAAAAAACTCCTGAAGGATTTGACGGACAGATACTTCATGGTAACGCGCGACGTATTGTCACCATGTCGTCGACACAGATAGCCATGCTCGACGCCATAGGTGAGGCCGACAGAGTATACGGAGTATCGGGGCTTGACTTTATCTTCAGCCCGGTGATCCAGGCTCACCGCGACAGCATCGCGGATGTAGGCTTCGAAGGAGCGGTCGATTATGAGAAACTTATCGGAACCGTTCCCGACATAGTGCTGCTCTATGGGGTCAACGGTCCCAATCCCATGGAAAGCAAGCTCAACGAGCTCGGGATACCTTATATATATATAGGAGACTATCTCGAAGAGTCGCCTCTTGGCAAAGCCGAATGGTCGGTAGCTGTTGCCGAAATTATCGGATGCCGTGACAAAGGAGAAACTGTATTCACACAGATACCGGAAAGATATAACGCTCTGAAGCAACGCGTCGACTCTACAATAATCGACGCTCCCTCAGTAATGCTCAATACCCCTTACGGCGATGCATGGTTTATGCCCTCGACCGAAAATTACGTAATACGACTGATAAAAGACGCCGGAGGCGATTACATATATAAGGAAAATACCGGTAACTCGTCGCAACCGATCGATATGGAAAAAGCATATATGCTCACCGCTAATGCCGATATGTGGCTCAACACCGGATCGGCCGCCTCGCTTGCCGATATAAAGGCCGCATGCCCGAAGTTCACCGATACACGCTGTTTCCGCAACGGGAATGTCTACAACAACAACCATCGCACCAACACCGCAGGGGGAAACGACTACTATGAGTCGGGAATAATGCATCCCGATCTTATCCTACGGGATCTCATCGCGATTTTCCATCCTGAAATATTTCCCCAAGACTCCCTTACATATTATCATCGGCTAAAATAGGCACCCCCTCTATCGAAAAGTTATACAATCTTGAGTATTTAAAACATTATTTTACGAATTTTATTGCGCTTCCAAGCAAAATGACTAAATTTGTCGCCGGAGCATATCAAAACGCCCAATATATACAATTCGCACATATAATCTAAAAGTTACTTGATGAAGAAATCGTTACTCCTTTGTTCGCTGGCACTGGCTGCGGCATGCAATCTGTTTGCTCAGGACACCACAGCCAAGCCCGGCACTCTCAAGAATCCGCTTCCGCTTAATATCGGTGGTGAAAATAAATATGAATACGCCGGGGGCTATTCAACACCTATATGGAAATACACCGCTGCCGAGGATCAGATGGTGACCATATCGCCAGTATCAAATGTTTCATCTGTGGATGTCACTATCAACGGTTCAACTTATCCTTCCTCAAACAAACGCCCGTCAGTAAAGTATGGCACCGACTATCTGTTTGTAATCCAGAAAGATGCTACTCTCTTTCTCAACGTAACGGGTTATTCGTCGCCCATTGCGTTTGAGGCTTCTGCCAAAAGCCATCCCTATAAACTTGGCGCATCATGCGAGGACGCAATCGAATTAACAGCCGACGGCAACGCGATGTTCATTCCGTTCCGCGAAGAAAATTATCTCTCGGTACCGGTATACATGAAATATACAGCTACCGAAGACGGCGCGCTGGAGATCACAGCCCTCGGATTTGTAAACGAAGCAGCTTATGCCGAAGGTGCCACCGGAGAATTCATTGGCATCTCATGCAAACAAGATCCGGACAACAAAACCAACTACCGGACTTTCTTCCCGATAGAGAAAGGCAAAGAATATTTTTTGCGCATGTCATCCAATAATGCAAGAATGCTCACTGCCAAGGTTACACATCCCACTTACGGCGAGTCGGATCTCTATCCTGTAATAATCACCGGCACCGATGCCGAAATACCGGCCAAAGCGGGAACATATTATTATGAAGTGACCGGCACCGAAAGTGGATTTGTAATGATAAGCAGTGATGTGACCGATTTCGACGGTTCAGTAACATATGGAAGCCTTATCAACTCCACTCGTTATACCATAAACGACGGTTCGTTCGACCTTCGCCAGACAGCCACCAAAGGTGGGCATTACAGCATCGTGGTAAAGAAAAACAGCGACACCGCCGAACCCCAGAAATTTCAGGTACGCTTCGAGACAAGACAGCCTTACGATGATTTCGACAAAAGCGCAACAATCACTCTCGGCAGTGAAGTAAAGCTTCCTCCATATCCTGCCATCTACTATTACCGAGTGGCGGTCCCGGCAGAAGGCGCCTACATACTGAAGGCGGCTCCCGCAAAAGCATTTACCGACAAGAATTCGAGCATCAGCCTCTACCGTACAAGCAACTCCTCTACAGCCCTTTATATCGGTGACCCCGACATATACTGCGAAGTCGAGGCCGGTAATGAATACATTATCAAGGTTATTGCCTCCGAAGCCGACAAGCGCAACAGCTTCGTTGCCGACATCCAGGAACTCAAGCAGGGCGACGGCGCAAGCAATCCGTTCATCGTGAAAATCGGTGAAAACGCCCTTGATACAGGCGATTCGAAATACTTCCTCTACAAGGCCGAGAAAAACTCATGGGTAGTGATCACACCTGCCGACAACACCATAAACGCACCTGTTGTAAAACGTCTGAAGAGCGAGCTCGCCTCCTATGAGCAGAATGTAACCATACTGCGCCACGGCGACAGCCACCGGTTCGAGGCTGAAAAGGGCCACAGTTATCTTATCCGCTTCACCAAGATCAAAGAAGCCACCAAATTCGATTTTGCCCTGCCCGATTACGCGCAGGGTGAGTCGCGCGACAATCCCTTCAAAGCCGAAGGCTCATCTATCACCATCCCCGCTGCACCCGGCACCTACTGGTGGACATACACTCCCGAACGCAACGGCAAGCTCCACATCTCTACCGACTTCAAATACGACATCATAACCTCACCTACCCGCGAGAATGCCGTTAAACTCCTCGACGACGCGGGTACCGTACTTACCGCCCTTCCGATCAACTACACCGACGAAGTATTCAATGCCACAGCCTACAATGTCGACGAAGGCAAGAATTACTTCATTCAGATTATATCCGTCACCGAGCAGACCGACAAGACCGTGACCCTCGAGATTACCGATCTCGATCCGGGTGAAACTCCCGCCGTAGCTATAGAAATCAAGCCGACAGAAGTTCCTTATTCATGTAACATCGCTAAGAACAACGGAGGTTTCACAAGCGGAACATGGTATGCGATCGATCTTCAGGAGGGAGAACTCTCCATGTATTCAAAAGCTTCGGTAAATTTCTATTTCTATGAGGAGAATGAGAATAAAGTCTATGACCGCAATAATGTGAAATATTCCTCCGGTATCATGTGGGATGCCAATTATACCACCAGAACCTATGGCATAAGCAAGAAAAGCATCACCAAGCCGGGGCGCCATTATTTCATCATCTACTACACATATGCTGATGCTGAAATGATATTCGAAGGAAGTGCTGTCAAAGCATCGACTTCCGGCATCGAAGAGACCGTTGAAATTGCTGACCAGGCATTCAGCGTAGCCGGAAATATGATATCGGCAATGTCCGACATACAGATATTCGACCTCGCCGGACGCAAGGTAATGGATGTAAAGGCCGGAAACTACGCCACACTTTCCCATGGAATCTACGTGGTAAAAAGTGACGCCTCCGTTGCCAAGGTAAGCATCCGCTGACACGCACACTACATTTATATTCTATACACTACACTTAAAGACGTGCCGTTGCGACCCGTGAGGAGCGTAACGGCACGCATTCTTTTATGCCCGCTACCGGAATGTCTGTCTCATTACAGGCGTCAATCTGTTAAACAATGTTATTATTTAAACGCGCTCTAAATAATATCGCCGATAGTGCTACGGAATTAAAATGATTTTCGGAAATTTGCACTGACAAAAATATATCGAGGGTATTGCTAAAAAGGCGATTTGTGCCCGAATATGACGCTGGGGCGGCAGGCCCCACGTAAACCGACTGTTAATATGAGACTATCTGAATTAAAAACCGGCGAAACCGGCGTGGTAGTGAAGATTTTAGGCCATGGCGCATTCCGCAAGCGCGTGATGGAAATGGGGTTCGTTAAGGGGCAGGAAATAAAATCTTTGCTCAACGCACCGCTTAACGATCCCATCAAGTACAGCATCATGGGGTATGAATTGTCGTTACGACGCAGCGAGGCCGACCTTGTGGAGATAGTCCGTCTTTCGGGAAATGATAGCGTACACACAATGCGCGGACAATCGGAAAGCGATATCTCCGATGACGACATCGCGGCCAGGGAGGAAGATACATCATCCGCCGATCCTCATGAACACGCACGCCGCTCGCAACACACCATAAACATAGCTCTCGTAGGAAATCCCAACTGCGGCAAGACCTCACTGTTCAATATAGCTTCAGGCGCCAAAGAGCATGTCGGCAACTATAGCGGCGTAACTGTCGATGCCAAACGCGGACACTTCAGCTACGGAGGATACCGCTTCAACATCGTGGATCTGCCGGGCACCTACTCTCTCGCATGCTATTCTCCTGAAGAAATCTACGTGCGCCGTTATCTGCGCGACGAGATGCCCGACGTAATTGTAAACGTCGTTGTCGCCTCCAATCTTGAGCGCAACCTATATCTCACGACTGAACTGATCGACATGGACCGCTCGATGGTGATCGCCCTAAACATGTACGACGAGCTTGAACGCTCGGGAGCGACTCTCGACTACCGCATGCTCGGAGAGATGATCGGCGTACCTGTTGTGCCTACCGTATCGCGAACAGGTCAAGGACTTACCGAACTTTTCGACACCATCATCCGCGTATACGAAGGTAAAGACAGAGCGGTGCGCCACGTGCACGTAAACCTCGGCCCGGAAATTGAACCGAGCGTCACCAAAGTCAAGGACGCGATAAAAGCCGATCCGGCAATCGGAGTGCACTTTTCTCCGCGCTATCTCGCCATCAAACTGCTTGAACATGATCCCGAGGTCGAAAAAATAATAGAGGCCTCGCCCGACCATAAAAAGCTGTTTGACCTGCGCGACCGGTGCGACGTAATGATTGAAAAGCGCACTGGTGACGACATATCATCCATCATCGCAAGCGAGAAATATGGATTTATCGACGGCGCGTTGGCCGAAACCTTTGTCGATTCCACGAAAGAAAAGGCAAAGGCAACCCACATAATCGATGCATTCGTCACAAACCGCCTGTTTGGCTTCCCCATCTTTCTGGCAATAATGTGGTTTATCTTCTGGTGCACATTCGAGATAGGCTCCTACCCAATGGAGTGGATCGAAAGCGCAGTTGCCTGGATAGCGCAAATCGTAGAGGACTATATGCCCGAAGGCCCTCTGAAAGATCTTATCGCCGACGGCATTATCGGGGGCGTAGGCGGAGTTATCGTATTCCTCCCCAACATCCTTATCCTCTATTTCTTCATCTCGTTCATGGAGGATTCTGGCTACATGGCACGCGCGGCATTCATCATGGACAAGCTGATGCACAAGATAGGTCTCCACGGCAAGTCGTTTATCCCGCTCGTGATGGGCTTCGGATGCAATGTGCCCGCAATCATGGCATCACGCGCCATTGAAAGCCGCTCAAGCCGCATCATCACGATACTTATCAATCCGTTCATGTCGTGCTCGGCAAGGCTGCCGGTATATGTGCTGCTTGTAGGCACATTCTTCTCGCAGCACGCGGCGCTTGTCTTTCTGTCGCTATATCTTCTCGGCATACTCGTGGCTGTGGTGACAGCCCGGTTGCTACGGCGCTTCTGGTTCAAGAAAGACGAGACGCCGTTTGTGATGGAGCTGCCCCCCTATCGCCTCCCGACGTTGAAGTCATCCCTGCGGCATATGTGGGGGAAAGGCGAGCAGTACCTGAAAAAAATGGGTGGCATCATACTCGTGGCGAGCATAATCGTTTGGGTGCTCAATTATTTCCCGCTCCACAATGAAAACAGTCACATACCCACCTCACAGCTTACTCCGGAGGAGGATTCACGCATCAATCCCGACCGTGATTCCTATCTTCAGATGCTCGGAAAGGCAGTCAACCCTGTAATGGAACCGCTTGGTTTCCATTGGCGCTCGACTGTGGCCGTGATTGCCGGAGCGCCGGCCAAGGAGATTGTGGTATCGACCCTCGGCGTGCTCTACACCGGCGATGAGGAGACCGACGACGCTGCCCTCTCAGCACGCCTGACAGCCCCCAATTCTGTCACCGGAAAGCCCGATTTCAACGCTGCCAACGCCTTGAGCCTTATGGTATTCGTGCTGCTGTATTTCCCCTGCATGGCTACAGTGGTAGCTATCGTAAGGGAAACGGGCTCATGGCGTTATGGCGCGTTCTCAGTCACTTACAACACTCTGGTAGCATGGATAGTGGCATTCATTGTTTATAATGTGGCTTTGCTTATATGATAGCACATCCCGAGCCGATAAAAAAACCTTCCTATGGACTATCTTACACTCGCAGCGCCCTCCGAGGCCAGATACACTGAGAAAATGAGCCGGTTCCTCGCCTTTGCCCACCCGGCGGAGAGCGTGGAGGAGGCCAAAAACGTTATTGCCGTATATACGAGGAAATATCACGACGCCCGACATGTATGCTGGGCCTACATGCTGGGAGCCAAGCGCCTCGACTACCAGAGTACCGACAACGGCGAGCCATCCGGTACCGCCGGGAAGCCGATTCTCGGACAGATCAACTCGTTCAATCTGACTGACGTGGTAATCGTGGTCGTGCGTTATTTCGGCGGTATCAAGCTCGGCACGTCGGGACTTATCGCGGCCTACCGCGAGGCCGCACGCGAGGCAATAGAGGCCGGAGAGATCATCACCCGCAGTGAGATGGCGCAACTGTCATTTACATTCCCCTACCTGTCGATGAACGATGTGATGCGCCTTGTAAAGGACACAGGTGTTAAGGTCGTGAACCAGGAGTTCGACAATGCCTGCTCCATGACTGTAGGCATGCCGGCCGACGACATGCCGGCTTTCACAGCGCGCCTTCTCGACATCGACGGCACATCGGCTTGAAACATACCGACAATACGCGCCAATCAGTCATTCCATTGTCTTAGGCTGCCGGAAAAGCAGCATGAACGCCACGGCCACAAGCAGGCAGTACCCTGCGAAGATGCACCACACCGTGCTCCAGTCGCCCATGAAATAGCGGTGGCCCTCGGCTGTCATTTCCCAGCTGCAGAATCGGTTTACAACAGCTCCGGCGGTAATCATCCCGACTGACGCGCCCACACCTTTCGTCATCATAAGCAACAGTCCCTGCGCGGCATTACGGTCGAAAGCCGGGGCCTGACGGTCGATAAACAGAGCGCCGGCAACATTGAAAAAGTCAAATGCCACACCATACACCAGCATGGCGCCGATAATGAGCCAGACGCCGCGCCCGGTGTCACCCATGGCGAAAAGCGCGAAATTTACAACCCACGCAAACATGGCTATCGACACGGTACGCTTTATGCCGACACGTGCCAGCACACACCCCACAGGTAGAATCCACAGCGCCTCGGATATCTGTGATAGCGACGACAGCAGTGTGGCATTGCTCGCTCCGAATGTTGCGGCAAACTCCGGCATACCTCTGAAGTGGGTAAGGAACGGTGCCACATAGCCGTTGTTGATCTGAAGCGCCACGCCTATGAGCATTGCGAACAGGAAAAAAGACAACAGTCGTGCATTGCCGAGCAGACGCAGGGATCCGATCACCGGCCATGTACGCCAGTCAGCTGAGATAGTGTTGCGCCTGCATACCTCGACCTTCGGCAGTAGTGCAGCATATATCGCGGAGATAAAACCCACAACCGAAGCCGCCAACAGTTGCATCACGGTATACTGGAACCGCAGCATGGCGTGAGGGCTGCTTTCCGAAATCGTGAAACCGAACGTATGACCGTCGGTCCACAGCGAGTTGGTGACCCACATTGCGGCAACAAATCCTATAGTGCCCCATACACGTATTGTCGGGAAGGCCGCTACCGGATTGAGTCCATGCTTTTTAAGCAGAGCGAATGATACTGAATTGCACAATGCTACCGTGGGGATAAAGAACAGTTCCGAAAGCGCGAACAGGGTAAAAAATGCGGCAAACTCCGGACGCGGATGCGTGTAACCGTAGTGCCATGTGAGCAACATCATCAGCGCGGAGATACCGTGGCATAGACCGAGCAACCGTTGGGCCGGGACAAACCAGTCGGCCACCGCACCCATAACTGCAGGCATAAAGAGGGCGACAAATCCGCCTACGGCATAGAACCATTGTATCTGCATGCCCAGTCCGGCAGAGCCGAGATACTGCCCCAGCGATACGAGATAACAACCCCATACCGCAAATTGCAAAAACGTAAGGAGCGACAGCCGCGTTTTTATTCCCATGATATATGTAATTTAAAACTTAAAGTCGACGCCACCCATCATGGTGAATCCGGGCATCGGACATCCATAAGTAACCTCGTAATGTTTATTGTTGATATTGTCAAGTTTCAGGAATAGGGTTACAGGTCCGTCAGTCCGGTCGAGGGTATATGCCCCTTTGAGGTTCACCATAGCGTAGTTGCTATTATCGGCCCCCCGGTGAGCAGACCCCATATGCTTACAACCTCGCCTGTGAAAGCCCATTGGCCCGGAGAGTAATTGACCTGGGTGAAAAGCTTGTTTTTGGGAGCATAAAGTACCTCAGCATCGGTATGCAGATAGCTGTAGTTGGCCATCACATTCCATTGCCGGTTGACTATGTACGATGCTTCTATCTCAACGCCCTTGTTGATGAAGCTCCCCACGTTCATGTTGCGCGGACGGCCGTCGATGCGCT
>JAHZGZ010000123.1:0-3901 GCA_019420545.1 Bacteroidales bacterium
GGCGACCGTGCACTTACTATTTTTATCATGCCGCCATCGGTCGAGGAGTTGCGCCGCCGCCTTGAGGGGCGCGCTACCGATGCCCCCGAGGTGATAGAGGAGAGGGTAGGGAAGGCCGCTTACGAGCTTACTTTCGCTCCGCAGTACGACTGTTCGGTAGTCAACGACATTCTTGATACCGCCGTCGACGAAGCTCACGAAATCATAAAGAACTTTATTGACCGCGCCTGACGGCTCCGCACGTCTCTCCGGTCTCCATCTATCCCAATATATGTCGGCATCACGCAAGCGCATAGGAATCATGGGCGGGTCGTACAACCCGGTACACGTCGGTCACATGATAGTGGCTTCCTATATAGCGCAGTGGGGCGACCTCGACGAGGTGTGGCTGACACTGTCTCCGCAGAATCCATTCAAACGGAATTTTGAGCTTGCCGACGATGAACACAGGCTCGCCATGCTGCGCACGGCAGTCGAGGGGTCGACATGTCTGAGGGTATGCGATGTCGAGTTGTCGATGCCGCGTCCGAGCTACACGGTCGATACTCTCGCACGGCTGTCAGAACTGCATCCCGACTGCGACTTCCGGCTCATTGTCGGGGCCGATAACTGGGAGTCGTTCATGCGCTGGCGTTCCCCGCAGGAGATAATTTCGCGTTACGGTCTTATCGTGTATCCGCGACCCGGCTATTCGGCAGATGGGTGCGACAAAGTGGACGGAGTTGTGTGCGTGGATGCGCCCCGGGTCGAGCTTTCGTCGACATTTATCCGTGAGGCGATTTCCGAAGGGCACGACATGAACTTTTTCCTCCCTCCGGGAGTATATCAGTATATACTTGCCCATGGCCTTTACGGTTCGGGGCGCTGAATCCCATAATACATTGCTCTAATAATCCTCATCTGACATATGGATACATCATCATCCCTGCTCAACAACAACGCACTGGCGTTTATGGCTCTCTCAAACGAATACTGTCAGGCGCTCGAAAGCGCCCGTGAGACGGAGCGTATACCTTTTGTGGAGAATATGCTGCGCCTGTTGCCGCGCATATATATATCTGCCACCGATCTTCAGCTCAATCAGTTCCTGGCGGAAGAGGCATATATCGAGGGGCGCCTCGATGAGGATTTCTATGACTCCGTGCGACGCAGTGTGGAGAATCTCCTCGGCCCTGACGATACGTATCTTGAAGTATTCGAGGAGGATATGAAATATTCCGACACACCTATCGCCGCATCGGTGTCGGAAGGCCTGGCCGATATATTCCAGGTGCTGTACAACCTGCTCGATGCCGTACGCGATATGCCGGAGGAGGTAGTGCTGTCGGCTCTTGTGGCTGTGAAGGATGATTTCGAGGCTTACTGGAGCCGTGTGCTCTGTAACGTGCTGCGCGCTCTAAATCATATACGTTATACCTCCACTACCGCTGACGAATAATCAAATTCTACGATATTATAATTAACCCTGACCGCGAGAGCTAAAATTGCGTCCTCGCCGTCAGGGTTTATCATTATAATGAATATGACAAAAGAAGAGTCTCCCCCCGCCCGGCCTCTCTCCATTAATACGGACGGGGTAAGTTGAGACTCTTGTATCGTTGGCAGACTGCCGTTATTACCCGCAGGAGCGGCGGCATTACGGCGTGTGCGTAAATTATGCGATTTCTTTTTTGAGCTGGTCGGTCCAGGCCTTTATGCGGGCGGCGCTCATTTCCTCTTTGTTTACATTGTCAAGCATCAGACCGACGTATACGCCATCCTGAAAGGCGGGAGTGGAGTCGAAGTCGTAGCCGTCGGCATTGAATGCTCCGATGAATTTTGCTCCGGTGGATTGCAGTCGTGTGTAAAGCTCGCCGAGTGCTCCGCAGAACGTGTCGCTCATTGATTCGTCGCCGCAACCGAAGAGGGCTATCTGTTTGCCGGGCAGAGCTACTGTTTCAAGGCCGTCGAGCATGTCGTACCAGTCGTCCTGAAGTTCGCCTGCGCCCCATGTGCTTGATCCGAGCAGAAGCACGTCATAGGGTTCTACATCGGTAGGAGCCGAATCGGCAACGTTGTGGATGTCGGCCTTGTCGACACCCATCGCCTTTGCTATATCTTCGGCGACCTCGGTGGTCATGCCGGTGTTTGATCCGTAGAATATGCCTATTTTTTTCATTGTCGTTAATGTAAACTTTCTGACATTATAACACGACAACGGGCAAAAAGTTTGGGGCGGTCAGAAGGCGAGATGGAAGGCCACGCGGATACCCCAACGAGGAGCGTCGGGATTGTCGCGGTACGACAGCCGCCACACGTAGTCGACGCGGAACACACGCAGTATGTTGTCGAGCCCGGCGCTGATCTCCATATAGGGCCGGTTGGTCATGGGAGTGGTGTGCACGTCGGTGGGGAATGTAAACAGTTGCGGATTGTAGAGCGGATTGTTGCGCTTGCTCAGATGGCCCCACAGCGCCTTGAAGTTGACCACCTCGCGGAGCTTCATACGGTTGAATACCGGTATGCGGTTGAAGATAAGGCCGTTCATCCAGTAGGTGAAGTCGACCATGGCGTATGAATCGTTGATGAACTCAAGAGGATTCATCAGCGCGAAGCTTTCGGGCTGTATGGTGTAGGAGAGGTTGGCGTTGGGGAGCATGAGGTTCATGTAGGGCGTGCGGCTCCACACGTGGCCCCCCTTCACTACGGCGTCGATGTATCCGAATGCCGAGAGCCACCAGCGCTGCGAGTAGCGCAGTTCAGTGCGGTTTATGCCGAACATGCTCCCAAGAAAACCTTTGGGGGCGAATGTGTGGGTCAGCTCGAATACCGGCGCATCGAGGTTGATCGGCAGGCGGTAGCTCTTTCCCTGATAGAATTTCTCGCCCGGAGCGTAGCGCAGTTTCAGCTCGAACATCGCCTCGTTGTAGTGGCCGAAATGCTGTCCGTAGCCGTTGACAAACGGTATCCAGCGCGTAGCTTCCTGGCGTTCGAAGGCAGCCGAGGCCACAAGCGAGAAGTTGTTGCGCAGCTCGAGGGTGTATTCGAGCTGCTGACGGCGCTGGTAGGTGAGACGCGTGTCCTCCATGCGTTTGAACGACAGGAAGAGATTGTCGGCATTGGTGTAGACATAGCGCTGACCAAGCTGGTCGATGTCGTAGAGCGACGTGAAGCGCAGGGAGTGGACGGGGAATTCGCGGCTGTGGAGTTTCTTGTCGTGGAACGAGTATTCCACTTCGCCGCGGTATTTCCACTTGTGGTCGCGCAAGCCGTAGGCCACATAGCCGCGGCCGAACCAGCGCGGCGACAGGGCGGCGGTGGTCATGCCGCCGGTGCGCAGACGTATTCCCTCCACGGTGTTGTAGCTGATGGAGATGTTGACGGGTCCGTAGTCGAATTTGCTCGGGTTGCCGGTGTGCACATATCCGCTTACGAGCAGGCGCACGGTGCGTTCGGTCCAGTAGTAGAGCGGCACCTGGCGCATGCGTTCTACCATGGTGGCGAGCGATTTCTCCGAGCGGTCGAGTGGCACGTAGCGGTGTTCGGCCCAGAATTCATCGCCCTGAAGATAGGCGTCGTCGGCCACTATCTGGTATTCGGCATGGTTGAAAGCTCCGGCCTCGTCGGCGGGAGCGTCGAAGTTGAAGCGGTCGTATGTGGTGTTGCGCCTGACGTAGAGGCTCGGCATGCCGGGCAGGATGCTCAGCTCCATGGTCATGTCGTCCGACGTTTTCAGCCGGGAGCCGTCGGGGGCGCGGTCGAAAGTCTGGGTCAGGGTCATGCCGTCGACGAAGTTCACGTTGATGCTGTGGGGAAGATAGAGCTGCATCTTCTTTATCATCATCGTGGAGTCGGCTTTGGGCACATACAGCTTGCCGAGAAATCCCCATGTCTGCGGTGTGTGGGGCACGAAGCTGAGCAC
>JAHZGZ010000123.1:3911-10420 GCA_019420545.1 Bacteroidales bacterium
GAGGTAAAACTTGTAGAAGTCGGCGGCGATGGGCGACAGGGGACTCACGAAGCGGTTTTGCAGCAGGGTGATATCGTTGCGGTAGATGTCTATTTCGCGGAATACGTCTTCGAGTACCTTGCGCATGTTTTCCTGGTTCGACATTATGTCGTCGATACCTTCGTGGTGGAGGCCCGTCACATGCTCGCGCTCGCGGTCGTCGCTGTGGCGGTAGTTGACGGTTGCAGCCTTTTCGCGCATGGCTATGTTGAGTATCGGCTTGCCCGATACGATCGATGTGTCGACATGGTCGCGCAGGAACGCGAATTTTTTGTCGAACCACGAGGTTGTGTCGGGCACATAGTTGTTGATGGCGATCGACATGCGCTCGTACTTGTCGAAGTTGTAGTAGTCGTTGCGGTGCGGGTCGGTAATGTCGCGTGCGGCTCTTATTCTCTCCATGAAGGCCACGGCAGGATTCCCTTTCTTGCGGTATTTCTCCTTTTTGGGTTTGACCACGACTTCCGACAGCTGTACGCCTGTGGGGTCGAGGTCGACGATAACAGGTCGCCGGTTGTTGCGGTTGATCGGGAGGGTTACGGTCGAGTAGCCCATCACGCTTATTCTTATGCTGTCGGCGAGCGAATACGAGTGTAGCGAGAAGCGGCCCCGGTCGTCGGTGAGAGTACCTCCGGGGGTAGTGGTCAGAGCCACTGCGGCATATGGTACCGGTTCGCGGCTCTGGCTGTCGAACACCACACCTTTCACCTCTACATTGTCGGCCATGACGATACCGCTCCCTGTAGCGACAAGCAGCATTATGGCTATGATGCGGAAGACGGAATGTATTATAGAGTGTCGCAAGAATGTCATTTATGAGTGAATCAACTATGAGTGAATCAATCTGCAAAGGTACTTACATTCCGCCATAATTCATGCCATGCCAACGTATTTTATGCGTTTTTAGCTAATATTGGGGATATTGCGGAGAATCGCGAAGAATACTTTGGTGATAATTATTGACTAAAATCAATTTAGCTTGTTATCAATGGAGTCGGGCAGCAAATCTTCCCGGAAGAACTCCTCACCATCCTCAAACTTGTAGTAGATCAGCCCGTACTCCTTACTCCACACAAACTTTTCAACTTTGTTTTTTATTCTTTTTTTCCAATAATCGGAATATCTCGAGTTTGTACTGTCAGCGATAATTATTTCTTTATTGGTACTATTACTATCATCTGTACATAGCCACCATACATTGATATCACAGAACAGAGAATCTCCAACCACTTTTATAATATGTATCCATCCTTTAAAAGACTCATCGCTATGTCTCAATACAAAATGATATCCGGCATTAGCCTCATTATTCGGGCCAAGACCTTCACTGAAGTAAAATCGGTTCTGGGAGTTATTGACAAATTTCTTTGTAACAACAAGTGTATCCAAATTGCCATAAGTGGATCTAAAGAATACTGAGTCGCCATAATCGTAATTATTAATCCACTCCAAATCATTATCAGTCAGCTTTGTTACATGGATGAATATGCACCCATGCAACCAAAGGATGCAAATGAATAACATTATGGCAACAAAGTATCGATTCCTGATAATTTCTTTCACGATCGCAGATTAAATGAAATTTAAATAGCGTATTCACAAAAATATGTGATTATGTGTTAAAAACCAAATATTTTTCAATAAAAGTATTTGGGTTGCAGGATGTTCTACTAACAGCCGTTTTTGAGTTTGTAAAGCATGACGCAGATTATCTCTATGAGCCATTTTTTGTTTCATATCCGCTTTTTGTCGTATTTGGAGAGCGAATTTTTGGAATTCGGGGGGAAATGGTTAAATTTGTGGGTCTTATAATGTGACGTATAATATATAGTGTCTTATAATATACTCTATTCAGATTCAGTAACATTATCATTAAAATTCAAGCATGAAAAAACATTTTGCATGGCTTATGGCGGCAGGCGTGCTTACCGCCTGTTCGCAGGGCGGTCCGCTACAGGTTAGCTCGCCCGACGGAAAGCTTCTTGTAAATTTCAATCTCGAGGAGGGTGGGACACCGGCCTACAGCGCCTCGTTTGACGGACAGGAGATCGTGGCAACCTCTAATCTCGGTTTTCAGATGGAGAAGTTCGGTGAGCTTACCAACGGCTTCAAGATGACCGCACACCATGAGTCGGAACACAACGAGACGTGGGCTCCCGTGTGGGGCGAGCAGGATTCGGTGGTCAACCACTATCGCCAGCTTGTGGTCGAGATGAAGAAAAAGACCGACAGCGCTGAAGTGCTTATCAATGTGGAGTTCCGCGTGTTTGACGACGGCTTCGCATTCCGCTACGTTTTCCCCGAGCAGGCTACCAAGCAGTTTGTCATCGAGCAGGAGTTGAGCCGGTTCGCCATGACCGGCGACCACACGGCATGGTGGATCCCCGGCGACTACGACACCCAGGAATATGAGTACACACGCTCGCCGCTGAGCGAAATCGCCGCGCGCCATGAGGCCGCACTCGTAGGCAATGTGTCGGCATCGGCATTCGATCCGTGGGCCGTGCAGACCTCGCTCATGATGAAGACTCAGGGCGAAAAGCCGCTGTACCTCAATATCCATGAGGCTGCGCTTATCGACTATCCGGCCATGCATCTGCTATACAACGACTCGACACGCACCTTTACCTCGGCTCTCACCCCCGACGGCAACGGCCACATGGCGGTAATCGACACGCCGTTCTCCACTCCATGGCGCGTGGTGATGGTCGGCGACAAGGCTACCGACATACTGTCGACACAGATAATATACAATCTCAACGAGCCTTGCGCGCTCGACGACACTTCGTGGATCCACCCCACTAAATACATGGGAGTATGGTGGGAGATGATCACTGGCAAGAGCGACTGGAGCTACACCAACGCACATGATTTCGATCTGGCAACGTTCGACTACTCGAAGGCTCGTCCCCACGGCCGCCACGGCGCCACTACCGCCAACGTAAAGCGTTATATCGACTTTGCCGCCGCCAACGGCTTCGACCAGCTGCTTGTCGAGGGCTGGAATGTGGGCTGGGAGGACTGGCTCGGCCGCGAGAAGGACTATGTGTTTGACTTCGTGACCCCGTATCCCGACTTCGACATCAAGGAGCTTAACGACTATGCCCATTCCAAGGGTATCAAGCTGATGATGCACCATGAGACATCGGGCTCCATCCCCAACTACGAGCGCCATATGGAGGCCGCCTACGACCTGATGAACCAATATGGCTACGACGCCGTGAAGAGCGGATATGTAGGCAACATCCTCCCCAAAGACTCGTATCATTACGGACAGCCGCAGATACGCCACTATCTCGACGCCATACAGCGTGCCGCCGACCACAAGATCATGGTCAACGCCCACGAGGCCGTACGTCCCACCGGACTTGCACGCACATATCCCAACCTCGTAGGCAACGAGAGCGCTATGGGTACCGAATACCGCAACATGACTCCGGGCCATGTGACCATACTTCCGTTCACCCGCCTCAAGGGTGGCCCGATGGACTTTACTCCCGGTATCTTCGAAATGGATCTCGGCAAGTTCTCTCCCGACAAGACCCACAAGCGCGCAACCGTCGCCGGTCAGCTCGCTCTTTATGTCACGATGTACTCGCCACTTCAGATGGCGGCCGACCTCCCCGAGCACTATGCCGAGAAGATGGACGCTTTCCAGTTTATCAAGGATGTACCTGTCGACTGGAGCGAGAGCCATTATCTCGACGCCGAGCCGGGTGAGTTTATCGTTGCGGCACGCCGTGCCAAGGGCGGCGACGACTGGTATGTGGGCGGCATAACCAACGAGGAAGCACGCGACGTCACCGTGCCCATGTCGTTCCTGAAGCCCGGAGTCACGTATCAGGCCACATTCTATACCGATGGTCCCGATGCCGACTGCAACACCAACTCCGCATCATATGAAATTCGCCGCGAGACGGTGACCTCACGGTCGACCCCCACTATCCACATGGCTCCCGGCGGAGGCTTTGCCATCTCCATCGTGCCTGTGAAGTAAATTCAGTATTCTCCGAAATCGAACTCAAGCTGAACCGTTTCGACCTGCGGACTCTCGCGGTCGACCGAATTGGTAACGGTGAGGCCTATCAGCCGCACCTTGTGACCTTCGAAATCGGTATCGGCCAACAGCGATTCTGATATCTCGCGCAGCATGTATTCATCCTCTACGGGATGGAGCATGGTGCGCGAGCGTGTTATCTGGCGGAAATCGTCGTATTTCAGTTTGAGCACAACCGTGCGGCCTCGGAACTGCGAGCGGCCCATGCGGCGCACTACATCGCGCCTCACTCCGGCCAGTTCCATCATAAGCACGCGCCGGCTGTCGGTATCCTCCATGAATGTCGTCTCCGCGCCCACTGATTTGCGCGTTCGCTCCGTTATCACAGGCCGGTTGTCGATACCGCGGGCATAGAGATAGTAGTCGTGGCCCGCTTTGCCGAAATGTGTCACAAGTTCGTTTTCGCTCCGCATGCGCAGGTCGGCACCGTGGAAAATTCCGAGTTCATGCATGCGTCGGGCTGTCACCTCGCCTATGCCGAAAAATTTCTCTATCGGGAGAGCCGCCACAAAATCATTGATCTTTGCCGGGGAGAGAACGGTGAGTCCGTCGGGCTTACGGTAGTCCGATGCTATTTTTGCAAGCATTTTGTTGACCGACACCCCGGCCGAGGCGGTAAGCCCGGTTGACTCATGGATGCGGTGCTTTATCTCCCGGGCCACTATGGTGGCCGACGGGTGATGGCTCACGTCGAGAAACGCCTCGTCGAGCGACAGAGGCTCTACGAGCGGAGTGTATTCATGGAATATGGCCCGAATAGTGTCAGACACAGTTTTATAGGCCTCGAAGCGCGGTTCCACGATTATGAGGGTAGGGCACCGGCGCTTTGCGGTAGCTACCGCCATGGCCGAATGTACGCCGAACGGGCGTGCCTCGTAGCTTGCCGTAGCCACCACGCCACGCGGGCCGTCGTGCCCAACTACAATCGGACGCCCGCGCAGCGCAGGATTGTCGCGCTGCTCCACCGACGCGAAGAATGCGTCCATGTCGACATGTATGATTTTCCTTTCGGCCATAGCAACTACAAATTTAGACATTAACTGCGCCCATACGCAAATACCTGCGGGTCTTTAACAATATATTTGCTACCTTTGTAAGAGTTTATTATTAAACAAGCTCCTAAAAGAGGCTCTAAAATCCCTTATCGGAAAATGAACGAGGAAAGTCTTAGCCAGCTATATCTGAAGGATACCGCCTTTCAGAACCTTATGCAGCGGCGTATCTTCAACGTGCTGCTTGTCGCATCGCCCTACGATGCCTTTATGATGGAGGAGGACGGCCGAGTGGAGGAACAGCTCTACTTTGAGTACGTGGCTCTCAACCTTAGTTCACCTCCGCGAGTCACGCGTGTGTCACGACCGGCCGAAGCCGAGGAATTACTCGCAAACAAGCACTTCGACCTCATAATCATGATGCCGGGTATCGACCTTAGTGAGACGTTCGAAGGCGCTAAAAATCTCAAAGCCATCAATCCGGATATACCGATTGTGGTGCTTACACCGTTTAGCAAGGAGGTGTCGCGCCGCCTGTCGAAGGAGGATTTCGCGGGTGTCGACTACGTGTTCTCGTGGCTCGGCAATGTCGACCTCCTGCTGGCGATCATCAAGCTTCTGGAGGACAAGATGAACGCCGACAACGACATCAACGAGGTAGGTGTGCAGATGATACTCCTTGTCGAGGATTCTGTGCGCTTCTATTCATCGGTACTCCCTACGCTCTACAAGTTCCTGCTAAAACAGTCGCTGATATTCTCGACCGAGGCGCTCAACGAGCACGAGCAGATGCTGCGCATGCGCGGACGTCCAAAGGTAATGCTTGCGCGCGACTACGAGGAGGCCGTTGAGCTTTATGAGCGCTACGGCAAGCATATGCTCGGCGTGATCAGCGACGTATCGTTCAAGCGCGAGGGGGAGAAGGACAGTCAGGCCGGTCTGCGCCTCGCCCGCTATCTGCGCGAGCGCGATCCCTATCTGCCCATAATCATCGAGTCGAGCGAGGAAGAGAACCGGCAGCCCGTGAAGGAATTCGGCGGACAGTTCATCGACAAGAATTCCAAGAAATTCCCGGTCGATCTCGGTAATGCCATCATGCGCGACTTCGGATTCGGCGACTTCATCATCCGCGACCCCGAGACCGGCGACGAAATACTGCGCATCCACGACCTCAAGGATCTCCAGCATCATATCTTCGATATCCCCGCAAAGTCGCTGTTCTACCACGCGAGCTACAACGACATATCGCGCTGGCTCTATTCGCGCGCGCTGTTTCCCATAGCCGAGGTCATCAAGGCCCACCGCTTCAAGAATATCGACGAGGCCCCGGCCGTGCGTCAGCTTTTCTTCGATCTGATAGTGAAATACCGCAAGATGAAGAACCGCGGCGTCGTGGCCATATTCCGCAAAGACCGTTTCGA
>JAHZGZ010000124.1:0-4674 GCA_019420545.1 Bacteroidales bacterium
TTGATATTTCGACTAATAGAGACGAAATGAAGTTTCATCCATCAGTCATTTCTTCGGGGCCCGTACATTACGCGGATAATAATCATGTAGAATTTCTATATCAATGGTCTCAAGCCTGACGACATATTTCCATCTTTGCGAGTTACCATGCGCATGTTTAAGGCCCTCGCTGGGATATCGCCTAAACGGTATCATGTCTCGCTCGGCACTGAACCTCGTGATACCCCACGACTGTTAAACACTGTAAAAATTACCTCGGCTGTTTAAACCTTTTTTCGTCAAATTACTCCAACAATGCGTAATATTTCTACACAACACTGACAAAATCCTCATAAACTCCCCGCGCATTATGCTGAACTCATTACGTAAGCCGCTAACGGCTTTCGCTTTACTTATTTCCACTGTTGCAATTGCCCGTGCCTATACTGTCAGCGGCACTGTTATCGATTCTATAGGAGAACCTATGATTGAAGCTACGGTGCGCCTGTTGTCGGCCAAGGACAGTTCCTTTGTAAAAGGCAGTACCACCAATGTCGACGGCCGCTTCCGGCTGTCGGATGTCAGCAAAGGAAGGTACATTCTTCAGTCAACTTACATCGGTTACGATGCATCCAATATTGATGTTACTGTCGGCGCTTCAAATGTTCGCCTGAAACCTGTCGTACTAAAGGAGTCATCAATCATGCTCAAAGAAACGGTGGTGACGGCAGTCAAGACAGAGATCGTGGTGAAGGAGGATACGGTAGAATATAACGCCGGTTCGTATAAAACCCAGCCCGGCGCCGCAATGGAGGAGCTGCTCAAGAAGCTACCCGGCGTCGAGGTCGATTCCGACGGAAAAATTACAGCTCACGGCAAAGAGGTAAAGAAAATACTTGTCGACGGCAAGGAATTCTTCTCCGACGATCCCAAGGTCGCTTCCAAGAATCTGCCCGCCACGATGATCGACAAGCTCCAGGTAGTTGACCGCAAGAGCGACCTTGCCCGGCTTACCGGCGTTGACGACGGCGAGGAGGAGACTGTCATCAACCTCACCGTCAAGCCCGGTATGAAAAACGGCTGGTTCGGCGTGGCCAATGCCGGTGCCGGCACCGACAGCCGGTATGCCGGCGACTTCAATGTCAACCGCTTCTGGGACGGTAACCAGATCACTTTCCTCGGGAATTTCAACAATATCAATCAGCTTGGATTTACCGACAGCAATGGCAGCCGTTTCCGCCGCTTCGGAGGCAACAACGGTATAAATACCTCCCAGTCGCTCGGCTTTAACTTCAACGTCGGGCGTCAGGACGAGACATTCCGTGCCGGAGGCGACGTCCTCTACAGTCATACCGATCAGGATACACGCAAGCGCCAGCAGCGTCAGTACATATTTCCCGATTCGGCCTCGTATCTTAATTCACAGAGTGCGTCGCGCGACAAGGGCCACAACGTGCGCGGTGATTTCCGCATCGAGTGGAAGCCCGATTCCTTTACTACTTTCGAGTTGCGGCCGCGCTTCTCGTTCAACTTCAATCATTCGCTCAGCGCCGACAGCTCGCTGACCTCGGCCGGCGACGCCAGGCGTTCACCCGTCAACCGCAGTATCAACACCGGCGACGCCAAAGGCAATTCATATGAGGCCGGGGCCGAACTATGGTTTAACCACCGCGTGAAAAGTCATCCCGGACGCTCATTCTCCCTGATGGCTGAATACTCGATGTCGAATGTGCGTGAGGACGATTACTCTTACTCCTGGAACAAGTTCTTCACCCCCGGTGTCGATCCCGATGACCTTCAGGATCAGTACACCGACAATCATACATGGAGCAATACCGTAGGTTTCCGCGCCACCTGGACCGAGCCTCTCGGCGATGTGAAAAAAGGGTTCTTCCTCGATCTGAGCTACCGTATGAGCTACCGCTGGAACAACGCCGACAAGATGGTGTACGACCACCCCGTCACATATCCGTCCGACGGTTCCGATCCCGTTGTTGACTATCTCCAGGAGGTGTGGAATCCCGACCTCTCCAACCGTTTCCGCAACAGTTTCTTCAACCAGCGCATACAGGTCGGTTTCAAAAAAGTCAGCAAGGACTTCAATCTTAATGTCGGACTCGGCCTCACACCCTCGATGTCAAAGAGCGATAATCTGATAAATACCGACAAGAACATCTCCCGCTGGGTGTGGAATGTGTCGCCGTTCCTGCGTTATCGTCACAAACTCTCCAAGACACGCAGCATCACCCTCGACTACCGCGGACGCACCTCTGCTCCGTCGATGAATCAGTTGCAGCCTGTGGCCGACATGTCCAATCCTCTCCGTATCGTGATCGGTAATCCCGACCTCGACCCCTCGTTCTCCCACAATGTGCGTCTCCGCTTTCAGGACTTCAACGCCGATGCGCAGCGCTCAATCATGGCGATGGCCGACGCCCAGGTCGTGCAGAACGCCATAGTCAGCAAGACCACATTCAATCAGCAGACCGGCGGTCAGCAGACTACATACGCCAATGTCAACGGCAACTGGAACGCCGGATTTTTCGGCATGATGTCGATGCCCCTGCGCAACCGCCACTGGCAGACCAATATCCATCTCTTCTCGCGCTATACCCAGACCATCGGCTTCAACAACGGCCAGCGCAACCGGAGCGGTGCATTTAATTTCCGCCCGTCTCTCGGTATTGCTTTCCGCACCGATGTGT
Source organism: Bacteroidales bacterium (assembly GCA_019420545.1). Lineage (GTDB taxonomy): Bacteria > Bacteroidota > Bacteroidia > Bacteroidales > Muribaculaceae > Muribaculum. Next base: position 2,685 of record JAHZGZ010000124.1, read on the forward strand.
GGGATATCGAGCTGCGCCCGTTCTACGGTCTGCAGACCACATCCAACTCATTGAAAACTGTCACCAACCGCGATATTACCAACTATGGCGCCCGCTTCGGCGGACAGTGGTATTCATCTTTCGGACTTGTGCTCGGCACCGACCTGCGCTTTTCCGCCAACCGAGGATATGCCGCCGGATACGATTCCGACGAATGGATGTGGAACGCACAGGTCTCCTACCAGTTCCTGCGCGAGCGCAACGCCACCATATCGCTGCGTGCGTATGACCTCCTCCAGAATCGCAAGTCCATCAGCCGCAACGTGACTGCCAACTACATCGACGATACCGATTACAACTCCCTTACCCGTTATTTCATGCTCTCCTTCTCATATCGCTTCAACACCTTAGGCAAGGGAAAGCGTCCCGAGGGCTTCAATGAGGCCGGAGGCCCTGATCGTGGTCCACGCCGTGGCCACGGGGGTCCCGGCGGCGGTGGCCGTCCTCCGCGCTTCTGATATTGTTAGGACTGTGTTGCAAAATGTCAAAAATTGTAGGGACGCGGCGTGCGCGTTACATTTAGCAAAGCGTAAGTGCTTGATTGCTATTGTGTAACGCGGCTCGCCGCGTCCCTACAAGCTATGACTGGTCTTCCGCGTAGCGCACAGGTGCTTTTGGCGCCGTCCACAACGTTAGCTATGGCAAATGCCGCGTTTAGCGGTATGCAGCCATAGGATAGGTAGCGTGCATTCCCCTTTGTGCCTGGTGTAGCCCGGCGACAATTTCATGATTTGCTTTTCAGCTATATCATATTTTACTATGATGGGGCGTGTTTTGTTGCTTTCTCCCCCCGACTATACTATTAATTGAGTTTGTGACGATTAACAAAACATCGCCAAAATTGATGCCCTCAATAATATTTTACTAAAAATATTCTAAAATACGTTTTGAAATATAATTATATATATCTATATTTGCGGTTGTGTTTGCTTGTTATCTAACCTCAAAATATTATTTACGTATGAAATCTAATTTTAAGGCTATTTCCTTGTCAATAGTCGCCTTGTGCGTTACAAGCGTCGCGGTGGGTAGCCTTGCTTTTGACGATACACCATCAGGGAGTGTATCGTTGAAAACGACAAAACCGATGAAGGATAAGTTGACCGCTTATGACAGAGCTGCCTTGCATCTGAAAAAAACGGTAAAAAAGAGTTTTACCCTTGATGCCGCTTCAGAAGCCGCAGGCGCTACTCTGGTGGATGGGCCGGCTGTAATGACCTGGGTCTCGCTGAACTACGAGCAGCCCGACGGTGGCGGCTCCGTTACCCTTAGGAAAGTCTCTGATGACAGCGTAGTTATCGATGGATTCTATTCGCCACTGATTACCGTCGGAGCGCATTTCGATGCCGCCGGGAGCAAGCTTATCATTCATCCTTCTGTTGTCGCCGACGTTGAGGGCATAGGTAAGCTCGAGATATGCCAGACAAACTACGATAACGAGAAAGTCGAGGGAGATATCAACGCTACCATTGGCGATAACGGCAAGATTACCTTCGATGATATGTGGGCCATCATGGTAGCCGATCCGAATGTGGCCGATAACGTAGTCTATGCCGCTCAGTTAAGTGCGATAGCCCCTGCCAATGGCATCATGGAGATCAGTTCTCTCCGAACTGAAGCACCTGCAAAGCACAATGTGGTTATCTCACCCGATGGTGATGACGCACTTGTCGTATCGAACTTTGGCGGTCATGGCTGCGATGTAAGGGTAAATCTCAATCCCAACGCTACTATATCCATCCCTTCGCAGACAGCTATGTATGGGGTGTATGGCACGGTTTATTCCACCTATCCCGCCGACTGGGACAAGATGGAACTTTATAGCCGTGATATTGTGGGTAAGGCTACCCCGAATGAACTTTCGTTCGGCAGCTGGACAATATATTATTCCAATGAAGAGTATGTTTACGGACTTACAGGCGCAAAAATTTATTATAACGATTCCACCAAC
>JAHZGZ010000124.1:4684-8429 GCA_019420545.1 Bacteroidales bacterium
TCCGACATTGGATGTGTCCGGATTTGAAGGAAAAGGAACCGCTGAAGAACCGTATCTGATATCGCAGTTCGACCATTTAAGGCTCCTCGCTGCCGAAGTGAAGACTTCTCCTGACTTCCTTAGCCATAAGGATGTGCATTACAAGCTCACCAACGATATTCAGGCCGGTGAAATGAAATCAATCGGCGGTGACTTCCACATGTCATTGTTCGACGGATCTCTTGACGGCGACGGACATACCATTTCCGGACTTGTGGTCGATGGCGGCTCGAAAGGATTCGGCGGATTGTTCGGATCGCTCGGACCTGATGCCGTGATTGAGAATCTTAATCTGAAAGATGTCACCATATCCGCCTCATATTATTATTGCGGCGGCTTGGCTGCCTATGGGCAGGGTGCTACCATCAGAAATTGCCACGTTACCGGTACTGTCAATAACAGCGGCCAGTATGCCGGAGGTATTGTCGGAGGCATGGTAGCCGACGGCAAGGTTCTCTCATGTTCATTTGATGGTAGTGTGAATGCCGCCCAAGGCGATGCCGGAGGTATCGCAGCGACATTCAACGGTACTATGACCGACTGCCATGCGTCGGGCATGGTGAAAATGACTCCGACACGCAATGGAAATAATTCGATAGGCGGTATCGTAGGATATCTTTATGGTGACGGATGTTCGCTCACTGAATCATATTTCTCGGGACATGTAGAGGCGGTTTCCGGCGGCATGCGCCGTGCCAATTATGTTGGTGGACTTGTCGGTAATGTTTCTGGCGCATCGGTATCCGAGTCGTTCTCTGTCGGAGAGGTATACGCCTCTAACGATTATACTGCCGGGCTTATCGGTTATCTCAAGGGTAATGTCTCCGATGTATATTCCGCAGCCTCCGTCCACGACACTACTTCGGCACGTAAGCACCTGCTTAATCCATCAGGAGGTATAACGGCATATATCACGGCTATTTACGACAATGACGGCACCGTGCACGATGTCGAGCTGAAAAACGCCTACTTTGTTGGTAATCTTGACCTCTATGTCGACGGCTACATGCGTGATGAATCATGCATTGAAATTGCCGGAGCTATCGCAGGGCATACTGCCGTCAGCAATGTGTACTACGACAATAACGTGGTCACTGGTTTCAATTCTTCGACAAACGGCGTGTCGGGCAAGATGCTCGTTGCCGATAGCGGCATTCCCGGATTCAGCTCCGACATTTGGGAGTTCGGCGGAGGTATGTACCCGCGTCTGAAAAAGCTCTCCGCAACGGCTGAGTCTCAGGTCAGTGCCTCGGCTGTGGTTCTCGATGCCGATTGCAACGACCGTGCTGATAAGGTTACTAATGCCGCTGTCCTCGGACTTGGCTCGGGAGTTGCTGCCCGCGTGGCACCTCAGGGCGACGTTGCCGCCGGTACTATTTCCAACGGCAAATACGTGCCCGGCGACAGCTTTGCTACCGACAGCATCATCATTTCGTCGGGATCGGCCTCTAAATATGTTGTGTTGAATGTCGCTCCGGCCCTGTTTGCAGGTAAAGGCACTGAAGCGTCACCATATGAGATATCCAGGGAAGACGATCTCGTAAAACTTGCCGACGCCGTAAATAATCATCTGCAGCCCTACCACAATACATGGTTCCGGCAGATGAATGATATTGTGCTCGGCGACGGCAGCTCATTCAAGGGTATAGGCTCATCTGTCGATGCCGATTATGCCGAAGTGATGTTTGCCGGTCATTACGACGGCAACGGGCATACGGTAGATAATCTTATGCTCGATTATGTGGATACTGCGGGTACTCCGCTTATTTCCGCTTCTTCAGGCAACAAGGGATTTGTCGGCAATCTTGCTCCTGACGGCGAGGTATGCGGCCTGACCATAGGCGCGAAAAGCCGTTTGAATGCTGCAGCAAATGCCGGTGCTGTGGTTGGTGTAAACAACGGTTATGTGCATGATTGCTGCAACTTTGCTCCGGTAGCAGGTTACTCCAATAATGTCGGTGGCATTGTCGGCCTCAGCAATAACGGTGCCTCGGTAGTACGTTGCTATAACGCTGCATCTGTTGCCGGAAATGCCTCATACGTTGGAGGTATCGTCGGCAAACTTGCCGGCAGCCTGTCGGAGTGTATGAACATCGGTACTGTTGCGGGCAAGAACCTTTCTACATCTGTCAAAGAGCATAAAAATGTCGGCGGTATCGCAGGATGGGCCTCGCAGTCTACAATCGTTGACGTAGTCAATGCCGGTAATGTTTATGGCGATTCAAATGTCGCAGGCATCGTTGGATGTAACGATGAGGAACTTTATGATGACTGGACCGGCGCACGCACACCGGCAGCCAATTCCATCCGCCGCGCTATGAACTATGGCACTGTCATCGCAGTGACGAAAGCGCTTTCTGGTACTGTCGCAGGAGATGGTGCTTCAAGCGGTACGATCGACAGTTCTGTTGCCGACTCCCAGATATCAGGCACGGCAGCTGTAGGAAATGCCGGGCACGACGGTGTGGCTTCTGTCGCTACATCTTCTCTTACCGGCGGCGCTCTTCCTGCCGGTTTTGGCGAGGCTTTATGGACTGCGGAGGCCGGATCATATCCTTATCTTACTCGTTACAAAAACCTTGACGGTGTGAAAGAGGCTGTGGCTGCGGTGATAACTGTGGCCGACGGCGAGACGGTAGCTGAACTTATCAGCAATGCCGCTCTTGCGAAGACCGCTACCTGGACGCTTGCCAAGGGTGATCGCCTTTCGATCAAGGATAATATGCTTTGTGTACCTGGCGAGCTTGAGGATGTGGTCAACGATACAATCCATGCTGTGGCCGGTATATATTCCAAGTACATACCTCTGAAGGCTGTGCCGGGACTCTCTCTTGCAGGCAACGGTTCGGAAAGCAATCCGTATCTTATCAAGACTCCTGCCGACTGGATGACTGTCGGAAGCTATATGCTGAAAGTAGGTACTGAATATTCAGGAAAGCATTTCAGCATACCGGCTGATATCGATTTTGCCGGATTTGAAGGACTGGCGCCTATCGGTACTGCCGACAATGCGTTCAACGGTACTATCGATGGCGGCGGACACGCTTTCAAGGGTATAAATCTCACATCAGCAAGTGAGAATTTCGCTCTTGTCACTCGTCTTGGAAGTGATGGCGTGATCCGTGGCCTTAATGCCGAAGGAATCCTCAAGTCGGAGAAATTCGATTATCTCGGCGGCTATGTCGCAATAATGGAAGGTACGATTGAGGACTGCGTGTCGTCGCTTACCGTAACCAATGAAGCCGGAACTGTCGGTGCCTTTGCCGCATTGGGCAAGCCAGGCGCACGGTTTATAAAGTGTAACAACAAGGGCGTTGTCGAGGGCTACAAAGGCTACGCCGGAGGTATCTGTGGCGAGGCTGAATCCAATCTGTTCTTTACCGACTGCACCAATACCGGTAGTGTCATCGACTATGGTTCCGGATCAAGAGCTATCGCAGGTATTCTTGGTTATGGCAAGAAAGCGAAATTCGTGCGTTGCTCCAATACCGGAGTGATAAAGGGCGACGGTGCTACCCTGATTGCCGGTATTTACGGATATGCCAATGGTTCGTCTCTGACTGAGACAGCCACCTTTGTCGATTGCTCCAATTCATCTGACATTACGGCAGTGAACAATGTTGCCGGTATTTTCGGCGGCACAAGCATCAACAGTGCCGTCGCATCAAAGAGTCCGGTTGTAGCTTCAGGTTGTACCAACACCGGT
>JAHZGZ010000124.1:8439-13742 GCA_019420545.1 Bacteroidales bacterium
ACCTCGACGGGGTGGACTGCTGAATGTGGTACCGCCGGACTGTTTGCCATGGTTTCGCCGATGAGCCGCATCTCGGAGTGCGAGAATTATGGTAAGATTGTCGGTACCGGAAATAATAATAATGTGCAGTATGTGGGCGGCATTGCCGGAATGTCATATTTATGCGGTACATACTCCGCCGGTAATCCTTCACCGTACTATGCGCGTATATTCAATTGCCACAATCATGGCGACGTTACCGGAGTGAATGGCACAGGCGGTATAATCGGTGAGATTGATTCGTACGTATACGTCGACAGTTGCTCCAACTCGGGAAATATCACCTCGACCAATGTCGGTGCCGGCGGTATCGTAGGCTCTGTTTCCGGTCACTGGGGATGTGTCAAGAACAGTTGGAACAAGGGTAATGTGCAGGCGGTAAGCAATGCCGGCGGTTTGCAGGGCATGGGTAACAAGATTATCCATATCACGGCATCGTTCAATACCGGCAACGTGACGGCATCGAATTATGGTGCCGGAGGTCTTGCTGCCGAGAGTGGCGCATATTTCACCAACTGCTACAACACCGGTACCGTTAAAGCTGCCGGTTATGCTGCCGGACTTGTGGCATCAAGTTCCTACAAATCCAATTTCACCGGATGTACCGACTTCTTCTCGTGCTTCAATGCGGGTAAGGTTATCTGTGACGATCCGGAGACTGCCGGAGCTATTCTGTCGAAAGGTGCCGGATGGGCTCCTGAATATGGCAATACACAGGTGCACTCTTATTATGTAACCGACTATGGAATGACCGGACCGGATGTTACAGGCGCCCTTCCTGTCACTATTGCCGAACTTGCTGCATTGACCGAGATGCACAATCCTCTCAGCGACGAGTCGACGATGTGGAACAAGGCCGTTTCGACTTCTGCACGTGAGTTCGTTCCCGACTATATCAAGGATGAGACTGCGTCGGCGTGGAAGTGGGGTGATGCTTTTACTCTGCCGGTACTTGACGGCGTGAACGACAATGGCCTCGCCCGCGTCAACGCTGCATGCGTGGTTGCTGATGAAGGCCAGTCGCTTGACAATATTACCGGCAGCTTCCATGTCGGAGCACCCGAAGGAGTTGTATGGACAGCTTCATCCGATGCTGTTTCTCTGACTGCCGGAAGTACCGACGCTTCGTTCGTGAAGAGCTGTGCCGGCCCGGTTGTGCTTACTGCCTCCGACGGTGTGGATTCGCGTGAATGGACTATTACCGCCGCCGTAACAAGCTCTATCGAATCGCTTGACAGTGACTCCGAGATAGTTGAGGCAATATATTACACCACCGATGGGCGCCAGATTGCCAAGTCTGCCGTTCCCGATGGAAATGTATACATCGTAGTGGCAAAATATGCCGGCGGAGCGGTCAAGACCTTCAAAGTCATCAATCGTTGAATTAAAACCAATGTCCATTGATTTAATGAGCACTGGATTGAAGTAATTTATTTTTGAATTACTGATTTAGTTGAAGTCTCCCGGAAGTTGTTGATACAGCTTCCGGGAGATTTGTTATCATCTGGCATTCTGCCCAACCGTAAATCAAAGGCTCCTGACAGTTTGGGTATTTGGGTATTTATAGCTAATTTTGCAAGAAATCGATTCTGCAAATCAATAACATATGAATTTAAAAATTTCAAGTATCATCATGTCAGCAGCAATGCTTGCCGGTGTCGCAGGCTGTACTTCGGGACAGTCGTCCGACGAGGGCAACGTGATTGACAAACCTGAATTCAAGAGTGCCGACGGTATATTCAGCATCGACGCTCTTGAGGCTCTGGGCCGTGTGTCGGCCCCTGTGGTTTCTCCCGACAAGACCAAGGTAATGTATGGCGTCAGCTATGAAAGCGTTGAGGAAAACGCTTCAAACAATGACCTTTATGTAATGAATATCGACGGCTCCGACCGTCAGCGCATTACCCGCACTCCCAAGTCGGAAAGCAATGCCGTGTGGATCGAAGGCGGCAAGCGCATAGCCTTCCTCTATCCCGACGGCGACGCCATGCAGGTATGGGTGATGAATGCCGACGGCAGCGCCCGCAAGTGCGTCAGCAAGCTTGAGAAGGGTGTGAGCGGCTTTGTTCTCTCGCCCGACGAAAAGCATATCCTTATGGTCAGCAACGTGAAGTACTCGCGTAAGGCCGACGATGTATATCCCGATCTTCCCAAGGCTACGGGCCGCATCATCGACGACATGATGTACAAGCACTGGGACGAATGGGTGACCGAGATTCCCCATCCCTTCCTCGGTGCGTTCGACGGCAACGAGGTGACCGACGTCACCGACATCATGGCCGACGAGCCTTACGAGTCGCCTATGAAGCCTTTCAGCGGCATAGAGTCGTTTGCATGGACTCCCGACAGCCGTAAGCTCATATATGTGGCGCGTAAGAAGACCGGTATGGAGTATGCCGTCTCGACCAACTCCGACCTCTATCTCTACGATCTTGCCTCAAAGAGGGTCACCAATCTCACCGAGGGTATGAACGGCTACGATACAGCCCCCGTATTCTCGCCCGACGGCACTCAGCTTGCATGGCTCAGCATGGAGCGCGACGGATATGAGAGCGACAAAAACCGCATCATGCTTATGGATATGGCTACCGGCGAGAAGCGTGATCTCACCGCCGCCTGGGACTATACCGTCGACGCCATCGCCTGGCAGCCTTCGGGCCGCGGACTTTTCTTCCTGGCCTATCGCGACGGTGTGCGCCCGGTATTTGCCATGGGGCTCGATGGTACGGTCAGCGTAGTGGCCCAGGGCGAGTTTGATTACGACGGTCTGGCTCCCCTCACCGACACATCGCTCATCACCATGCGCCACTCCATGCTCCGTCCCAACGAACTCTTCTACGCCGGTGCCAGTGAAGAACCCCGCGCGATATCCGCCGTCAACGACGATATCTACGCGCAGCTCACCATGCCTACCGTAGAGCGCCGTATGGTGCCCACTAGCGACGGCAAGGAGATGCTCACCTGGATTGTCAAGCCTCAGAATTTCGACTCCACCGCCAAGTATCCCGGCCTGCTTTATTGCCAGGGCGGCCCCCAGCAGGCTGTAAGCCAGTTCTGGAGCTATCGCTGGAATCTTGCCCTGATGGCTGCCCACGGCTACGTGGTCATCGCACCCAACCGTCGCGGTCTGCCCGGATTCGGCACTGAGTGGAACGAGCAGATATCCGGAGACTATCCCGGCCAGAACATGCGCGACTATCTTGCTGCGGTCGACCATGTTAAGACCGAACCCTGGATCGACGCCGCACACATCGGCGCTACAGGTGCCAGCTACGGCGGCTTCTCCGTCTACTGGCTTGCCGGCAACCACGACCACCGCTTCGCATGCCTTATCGCCCATGCCGGTATCTTCAACATGGAGGCTCAGTATCTCGAGACCGAAGAAATGTGGTTTGCCAACTGGGATATGGGCGGAGGCGCAACCTATGCACCTGCCGACGCCAAGGACGATCCTACCTATGGCGCTTACTGGAACAAGAGCAACCCCATCGCACAGCGCACATTCGCCATGTCGCCCCACCGCTTTATCGACAAGTGGGACACCCCCATTCTCATTACTCACGGCGAGTATGACTACCGTATCCTCTCGTCGCAGGGCGAAATGGCCTTCAACGCCGCCAAGCTCCGTGGCGTTCCTGCCGAAATGCTCATCTTCCCCGACGAAAACCACTGGATTCTCAAGCCCCAGAACGCAATCCTCTGGCAGCGCGTGTTCTTCCGCTGGCTCGACCGCTGGCTCAAAGGCAAACCCTACACCGCCGACACCAACAACGCTGCTCCCGCCACAGATACTCCTGCCGAATAACGGCAAAAGACATCATAATTCTGAAAAGGCACCATATCGGAACGCTCCGGCATGGTGCCTTTGTCGTTGATAAAAATCCTACAGTCTGGAACAAGCTCTAACAAGTTCTAAAAAATCGGATTACGCATCTTGTGGCGGCGGCGCGCATATAAGTATAAAACGATTAGAGATTTATGAAAAAGATTACATGCATGCTGCTGGCGGTGGCTTCGGTGGCCTGGGCTTGTGCTCAGTCGGTATATCCCGGGCTGTTTTCCGACAAGATGAAGGTAAAGGCGGTGGAAACGCCCGTGGAATGCTTCGCTCTGGAAGATGTGAAGCTGCTGCCCTCGCGCTTCCGTGAGAATCTCGAGCGCGATTCGGCATGGATGGCATCGATCGAAGTCGACCGTCTGCTCCACTCATTCTACAACAATTCCGGAGTATGGGGCGGACGCGAGGGCGGCTACATGACCGTGAAGAAATATGGCGGCTGGGAATCGCTCGACTGCGAGCTGCGCGGACATACTACAGGGCACCTGCTGAGCGCATACGCTCTGATGCATGCCGCCACCGGTGCCGATATTTTCAAGGCCAAGGGCGACTCGATTGTCGACGGACTTGCCCGCGTGCAGGAGGCTCTCGGCAACGGCTACATAAGCGCTTTCCCCGAGGAGCTGATCAACCGCAACATGCGCGGGCAGTCGGTATGGGCGCCATGGTACACTCTCCACAAGATCTATTCCGGACTGATCGACCAGTATCTCTATACCGGCAACGCCAAGGCGCTCGATGTGGTGACGAAAGCCGCCGACTGGGCCTGCGGAAAGCTTTCGGAAGTAAGCGATACCACGCGCCGCAAGATGATACGCAACGAGTTTGGCGGCGTAAACGAGGCATTCTACAACCTGTATACTATAACGGGCGACGAGCGATACCTCACACTCGCCGAGTTTTTCTACCACAACGATGTGATCGATCCGCTGAAGCAGCGCAACGGCGATCTCGGCACCAAGCACACCAACACATTCATCCCCAAGACCATCGCCGAGGTGCGCCGTTACGAGCTTACCGGCGATGAGGAGTCACGCGGCCTTGCCGAATTTTTCTGGGATGAGATGATAGGCAGACACACGTTCGCCACCGGCTGCTCATCCGACAAGGAGCACTATTTCGATCCGGCAAAGATGTCGGCCCATCTCTCGGGCTATACGGGCGAGACATGCTGCACCTACAATATGCTCAAGCTCTCGCGCCACCTGTTCTGCATCGATCCCGATGCGCGTATCGCCGACTATTATGAGCAGGCGCTCTACAATCATATCCTCGGTCAGCAGGATCCCGAGTCGGGTATGGTGGCATATTTCCTTCCGCTCAAGACCGGTACCCACCGCGTCTATTCAACCCCCGAGAATTCGTTCTGGTGCTGTGTGGGCAGTGGTTTCGAGAGCCATGCAAAATATGCCGAGAGCATTTACTA
>JAHZGZ010000124.1:13767-26020 GCA_019420545.1 Bacteroidales bacterium
GTGGCGACAACTCGCTGTATGTAAATCTCTTTATCCCCTCGCGGCTCGACTGGCATGAGAAAGGCGTGAAAGTTACCCAGTCGACTGCTTTCCCCGCATCGGACAACGTATCCTTCGCCATGGAATGCGACGCTCCTGTGGAGTTTGCGCTCAATCTCCGTTATCCTGCATGGAGCGGCAAGCCTGTGGTAACGGTAAACGGTCGTAAGGTGTCCGTCAAGTCGCATCCCGGCGAAGATATGCAGATAAAACGCCGATGGACGTCGGGCGATCTTGTCGAGGTGACATATCCCATGTCGTTGAAGGTCGAGGCTATGCCTTCAGATCCGAGGGTAGGTGTGATGAAGTACGGCCCCGTAGTGTTGGCCGGACGCCTCGGCACCGAAGGTATGCTGCCTCCGGCCCCCGCCAGCGATCCCGCGAAGTACAATGACTATTACACCTACGATTATCACATTCCCGAACGTCTTGCCGGAGGTATCGATGCATCTATGTTGACTCAAGAGGCTCCTCTTCGTTGGACAACCGCCGACGGCATCACAGTAGAGCCGCTCTACGACGTGCACCGCGAGCGCTACGTAATCTATTGGAATATCAAGTAATCCCCCTGCATCTATCGGTATACCGCGAAACATGGTATCGGGATGCAGTAAATCCTGACTGGGAGAGCGGAGCTTTAGGCCGCCGCGATCTTTTAGCCGACATTATGGTCTCGTTTTGAGGCACTGCACAGGCTTGTCGCAGCGGGCTAAAGCGCCGCCCTCCCGGGCAGGGTTGATGCACCTTTAGATGAAAATGGGGCCGGTCAGCGCGAGAGGGATTCGTGCATGCTGAGGGCGGCACGGCGTCCGTCGCCCATGGCGAGGATCACGGTAGCGCCGCCGCGCACTATGTCGCCGCCGGCGTATAGGTCGGGTAGTGTCGACTGCATCGTCTCCTCGTTGACCACAATTGTGCCGCGACGCGATACTTCAAGATCGCTGATTGCGTTGGGAATGAGAGGGTTGGGCGATACGCCGACGCTTACTATTACGAGGTCGACCGGAATTTCCTCGATCGCCCCCTCGACGGGTACGGGCGAGCGGCGTCCCGAGGCGTCGGGCGCACCAAGCTCCATCTTCTGCACCCGCATGCGGTTTACGCGCCCCTTTTCGTCGGCAAGATACTTTATAGGATTGTGGAGAGTGAGGAAAGTGACACCTTCCTGTTTGGCATGTTTCACCTCCTCGACGCGTGCCGGCATCTCCTCCTCGCTGCGGCGGTAAACTATCATTGCCGTCTCGGCGCCCATGCGACGGGCGGTGCGCACGGCGTCCATCGCCGTATTGCCGCCGCCGATCACGGCCACACGGTTGCCGCGGAGCACCGGAGTATCGTACCCTTCGCGGCCCGCGCCCATCAGATTGATGCGCGTCAGATACTCGTTGCACGACATCACGCCGATATAGTTTTCGCCGGGAATGCCCATGAAGCGCGGCAGACCGGCTCCGGAGGCCACGAAAATACCTTTGAATCCCATGTCGTGGAGGTCGTCGTAGCTGAATGTCTTGCCCACGACGGCGTCTTTCACGAAGCGTACGCCCAGAGCCTCAAGGCCCTTGATCTCCACATCGACCACCGCGTTGGGCAGGCGGAACTCGGGAATGCCGTACTTCAGCACGCCGCCTATTTCGTGGAGCGCCTCGAATACGGTGATCTCATAGCCGCGCTTGGCCATGTCGCCGGCAAACGAGAGTCCGGCGGGACCCGAGCCTACTACGGCAACCTGTATGCCGTTGCTCTCGGGGCGCGCTACAGCTGTGGCTTCGCCAGACGTGCGGTCGAAGTCGGCGGCAAAACGCTCCAGATAGCCGATAGCCACAGGCTCTTTCTTCATCTTGTGGTATATGCAGCGGCTTTCACACTGCTTCTCCTGCGGGCACACGCGGCCGCAGACGGCGGGTAGGGCGGAGGTCTCTTTCAGCACCATGGCGGCCTGCCGGAACTCTCCGCGCTCGATATTCTTGATAAATCCGGGAATGTTGATGCTCACAGGGCAGCCGGTGACGCACTGCGGATCGGGACAGTCCATGCAGCGTGTGGCCTCAAGCACGGCGGCTTCGGCCGAAAGGCCTTGATTGACCTCTTCGTTGCAGGTAACACGGTAGGCCGGGTCAAGTTCCGGCATACTTACGCGCGGTATTGAGGTGCGCTCCTTGGCCGAGTGGCTTTTGCGAAGTTCCTCGCGCCATTCAGCGTCGCGAGGCGATATTGTAGCTGACATAATCAATCAATAAGGTTAGTTATATGAGCGCAGACGCATCATCATTTCATCGAAATCGACTTTGTGGGCGTCGAACTCCGGCCCGTCGGTGCATACGAAGCGGGTCTTGCCGTCGACCGTTACGCGACACGCGCCGCACATGCCGGTGCCGTCCACCATGATGGTGTTGAGCGAGCACAGTGTGGGCACGTCGTATTTTTTCGTGAGCAGCGCCACGAATGTCATCATTACGGCCGGACCGATGGTCACTACGAGATCTACTTTCTCTCGGTTAATTACCTCCTCCACGCCGTTGGTCACGAGGCCCTGCTTGCCGTAGCTGCCGTCGTCGGTCATTACGATCACCTCGTCGGAGTGCTCGGCAACCTGCTTTTCAAGAATGATGAGATCCTTGGTGCGCGCGGCCAGTACGGTGATCACACGGTTACCGGCGGCTTTCATCGCCTTGATGATGGGGAGCAGGGGTGCCACGCCCACTCCGCCGCCACAGCATACTACTGTGCCGACCTTCTCGATATGGGTGGCCTGTCCCAGAGGGCCTACAACGTCGGTAAGATACTCGCCCGGATTAAGGGCGCAGATCTTCTTTGTCGACTCGCCGATGGCCTGCACTACCAGGGTGATGGTGCCCCGGTCGGTGTCGGCGTCGGCTATGGTAAGGGGGATGCGCTCGCCGTGATCGCCGCAGCGCACTATCACGAAGTGTCCCGGGCGGCGCGACATGGCTATCGAGGGGGCCTCGACCACCAGCTTAACCACCTTCTCGGAGAAGTGTTCCTTCTCAAGAATTTTGTTCATACGTCAAGTTGTATATATAGATGTGAATATGATTGTCGGTTGATGCTTTTTTGCAAAATGGTTTGCCAATATACATTAACTGCAAATATAATGATATTCGCAGAAAATCGAAAGCGAATGTCGGGCTATTAGCCCGGTTCGCGGTTGCTTGCGACTAGATTGAGGCAAATATAGGATAAATTTTACGTAACACAAACCCTCTTTCTTTGGAATATTTGTGGCAATATTCGGCATTATTCGCCGAAAAATAGAAAAAAGTCATGAGAAATGCCGGAATTGTGGAATTTTAGTGACGGATATTTTGATTTTGTTGGTGAATATGTCTATATTTGCGGCAAATAGTAATGTCGGTATCCTTTTTGACTGACAATAGGATGACAGATTATTGTAGATCCGAGCATATTGTAAATTTGAACGGGATGTCGCATATATATTGAACCAATTATTACCTAACTTATCCTTTCTTTAATGAAAAAGTTTTACCAGTTGATCGTCGCCTCTTTGCTTCTGACAGTGACGGCGACAGCCGCAGCTCAGGAGAGCCCGATTCTTACTCTGCCTGAAGGTGGTACTACGAAGCTGTATCAGCGCGCAGGCGGCGCGTATTATGCCATACTCGGCAACCAGTTCGGAAATATAGAATACAGCTATCTCCCCTCTGAGATCGTGGAGTATGACAACGGGGATGTGTACGTAAAGGACTTCTTCTCCCAATACGATTATTCCTACTATGGCGATCATCCCTACATCAAGGGGCATAAGGATGGCTCGACCATCACTTTCGAGATGCCTCAGTTGATGTCGGTACGTACCTACACCGGGTCGACACAGAAATTCTATGTCTCCATGGTAGAATATTCTGCGCTGAAACGGACATTCCTCCCTGTTTCCGGCGATAAGAACAAGTATGTGATCAATGTCAATGCCGACGGCACCCTCGAGGCGCCACTGGTTAATGAGGGATATTTTTTCCCCGGCAAAATTGACGATAACAATGAGTGGGTATATGAAGGTGAGGTGTTCTGCAAATGGACTCCGATGACTGATACCGAGGTCTCTGTTCCCGAAGGACTCCAGTGCACCAGCATGTCGTTGCTTGATGTCAATGGATTCGGACGCTATTTGAATGTCGGCTTCGACAATAACGACGTCTACGTCAAGGGCGTTTTCGACATGGCTCCCGAGGCATGGATAAAGGGCACCCGCGACGGCAACAAGATCTCGTTCGGTTCAGGCCAGTATATGGGATTTTCTCCTTCCGGAAAGTTCTTTTCATACTTTACCGGCGCTCAGTTCGAGACGGAATATGATTCGGAGACGAAAGAGGATGTCCGTGTGCTGAAGTTCCGCGACGCTATTACCTTTGATTATGACGAAGCTGCCGGGAAGCTGACCGCTCCTGAAGGCTGGCTGATGGTGTACAACAAGAATCCGGATCATATCGATTACATGGAGTATATAGAGGCTCCCGTAATCGAGAATATCCCGGAGAATATCTCCAAACAAGTGTCTGATCCCTGGAATCTCGACCGTCATCTCCCCACTTCCGCCACCGATCTGGAGTATATATCATTCTGTATATCGGCTCTGAATACCGACGGTAAGCTTCTTGACCCCAACAAACTGTATTACCGCATATTTTACAACGGACAGCCCTATACCTTCCTCCCCGGTCAGTATACCTATCCCGGTCTTGACGGGCCTACTCAGTTCATCCCATTCAATTTCGAAAACGGCGGATCGTTCTCGTTAATGGATGCCCTGCGTCTGATCTATGTCTATGAGAATAAAATCAAAATAGAAACCGTTGGCGTTCAGCTTTACTATATAGAGGGGGAACCCAATGAGGAGAACATTGTAACTCGTTCAAAACTGGTTACATATCCGGAGACTGCCGCTAACACTACGCCTAAGGATCCGTGGGAAGTATCGCATTATGTGCCTGAGAAGCCGTGGGATCCCAGTGAAAGCGTTTCGTTCAATGTGGAGGCTGTCAATACCGACGGCGAGGCCCTTGATGAGTCGAAGCTTTACTATCGTCTGTTCTTCAACGGCGAGCCATATACCTTCCCCGCCCAATCTGGCATCAACGAGGAGATGACGTTTGTTCCTGTCAACTTTACCGATCAGTACAACATCGCGTTTACTATAACCGGAACAAAGCGCACTGCCAACATCTATGGCCAGGTGCCGAGTGATGCGGTTGTGGGCGTTCAGCTCTACTATATCGAGGGTGAACCCAAGGAGGAGAATATCGTATCGCGCTCCGAAATGGTTACATATCCTGAGGCTGCCCCCAACACTACTCCAAAGGATCCGTGGGGAGTATCGCATTATGTACCGGAGAAGCCGTGGGATCCCAGTGAAAGCGTTTCATTTAATGTCGAGGCTGTCAATACCGACGGCGAGTCTCTTGATGAGTCGAAGCTCTATTATCGTCTGTTCTTCAACGGAGAACCCTACACCTTCCCCGCCATGGCGAATGTCAACGAGGAGATGTCGTTTGTGCCTGTCAACTTTACCGACCAGTACAACATCGCGTTTACTGTAACCGGAACAAAACGCACTGCCAACATCTATACCGAAGGACCGCGGCCGTTGTTGGCGTTCAGCTCTATTATATCGAAGGTGAGGCTACTGAAGCCAATATTGTAGCTCAGTCGGCGCTTATCGCAGAAGGAACTTCGTCGATTGAGGGTGCTGTCGTGCTCAAGACCATCGAAAGCACTGTATATTACAACCTTGCCGGTTGTCGGGTCGCTGAGCCTGCCGACGGAGTATATATCAAGGTCGTGAAGTACAGCGACGGCACTGTCGAGACCACGAAGGTCAAGAAGTAAAGCATCCGCTGAAGAAAGTCAGCACGATTTCCACTGCCGGATAATCCGGCCAGCATGAATAACGAAGTCCTCCGCCGTTCAATTCGGTCGGGGGACTTCTCGTTTAAGAAACTGTTTAAAATTTATATTGCTTTGCTTTTGAGGCTCTTGTCGGTGTATTTTGCCCGCTCTTCAGTCACGTAGCTACTGCTACGCTCTTTCATCGCAATCAAAAATACACTCGACAATATCACTCAAAATCTGTATGATATAAATTTACACAGTTCCTAATGACGTATGGTGAAACTTTGAAGTAAACATAGCGAAACAAGTTGGTAAAATCTGTTTGGGAAATTGGCGGATAGTTTGTAAATTTGCGATAGTGTAGCGGATGTCGTTGCACCCGATCAAGTAGATATAATATAACCGGTGATTCTCACATTTGCTGTCAATCAGGAACTTTCAATAGCGCTTGCGGTCGTATCTGTCATGGCCGTGTGGATGCTTCTTGCCATATATCTGCCCATGCTCTCGCGGCTGCGCCGGGCGTTGTGCGGTAAGGCTCATGAGGCGTCGGGCGACAAACTGCCGGTATCGGTGGTTGTCTATACCTATGCCAATTCCAAAGGCCTCGATGAGGTGATAAAGAGCCTCTACGGGCAGGAATATGATGCGCCGAAAGAGATCATCGTTGTGAACGACGGCAAGGACAACGGAGTGGAGGATTTTCTGACAATCGCCTCTACGCGCTATCCTGATCTGCGCAGTACGTTCACCCCTCACGACACGCGCAACATCTCACGCAAAAAACTTGCGCTCACGCTCGGTATTAAAGCCGCACGCTATCCTGTAGTGTTGCTTCTAACCTCGGAGAGCCGTATCTCCGGATCTCACTGGCTGTCGGCAATGGCCGCACCGTTTGCCGACAACAGTATCGAGCTGGTACTCGGCTATGCAGGGCCCGGCGATGCCGACATAAAGCGGAGGCTTGTGAGCCGCGGCATGCGACATGATATACTTCTTGGCGATATCGAATGGCTCGGCGACGCCCTCGGCGGTGCCGCATGGCGCGGCGACGGCGACAATATGGGGCTGCGCCGCAGCATGTTCTTCGAGCGTATGGGCTTCGGTAATTCGCTCAATCTGCAATACGGCGACGACGATGTGTTCATCTCCGACTCGGCCACCGCATCGAATACGGCTGTTGTACTCGTGCCTGAGGCTATCGCCATCACGGAGGCTCCCGCCGACATGCCGGCCTATTACCGGTTTAAACGCGAGCGTCATGCCATGATGGACGCATATTGCATGCGTCGGCCCTCCATGCGTATCACATTTGAATATGTTATCCCGTGGATATGGCTGCTGGCGTCGGTGGCCGCATGTGTGTTGGCGCTGCTGAATATAGCCGATGCTTTTGATCCGGCCAATATCGTGCTTACATGCTCGGTGCTTGGAGCCGTCGTTCTGTCGGCTGCCGCGTTGTGGATATCCCTGGGTGTGGCGTTCAGCCGGGTAAGCGTGCTTCTTACAGGGCGCAGGCTGCGGTGGGGAGTCATAGGAATGCTGCTGTCGCGCCCGGTGCGCCGATGGCGCTGGCGTCCCCGTAAGGCTCCGCGCTCATGGCAGCGTCCGTGCTGATTTAACGGCGTCGGTGCTGCCCCCGCATTTATGTTGATTGATTTTCAAAAAATTATTACATTTGCAAGTGATATGGCTACCGGAATACATAGACTGATGATTATGGCGATGATGACGGCTGCGGCTGTCTCCGGATTCGCCCAGACGCCTTATGTCCAGTCGTCGGACGAAAAGACTCGTCCGGCACGCTATGCCGATAGAAAGGTGATCGATCTGGTTCAGGATGAGGAGTCGACATTTACCGAGGAAGATCTTGACGAGAACGGCGAGCTGATCTCGGCATTCGACGACATGTGGGCCGACACGCTCGAGGCAGAGGCCGCGCCTGAGCCTCTGAAATTCCTTCCGGTGGCACCACTGCCGTCGATACTGTTCCTGCCCGTAGTCTACGATGAGTTCAGACATCTCGATTCGGTCGCCCCATTCGATCCGGAGCCGTTTGTAGCCGCTCAGTCGGCCGATTTCGACTGGCTGAAAATAGAGGCCAACCGTGCGAGGGCCTATCGCGAGATAAAGCAGCGCTATATGCTCGACAACATACGTCAGGTGCGCTATAATATTTATACGATGCCCAAGCCGCCAAAAAAATATACGGCTACCGTCGATCCCTCCACCGAGTCGATCACGATAAAGGAGATCATTTCGGATAAAAAGAGGTTGGTGGCCGATGCCGGTATCGCCGATGTGTCGCGTAAAAACTGGCTTCACAACGTCGACGGGCGCCTTCAGTTCTCGCAGGCATATATCAGCCCCAACTGGTATCAGGGCGGCAACAACAACGTGAACGGCATAGGCTCGTTTAAGTGGAATGTGAAACTCAACCAGAAATTCCATCCGAAATTCATTGTCGAGGCTACGACAGAGTACAAAGTAGGTATTGCCAGCGCGCCCCAGGATTCGATACATGCCTACAACATCACGCAGGATCAGTTCCAGTTCAACGGCACGCTCGGACTTAAAGCCATTGACCGCTGGTACTATTCAGTCAACGCCCAGTTCAAGACCCAGCTGCTCAACAATTACAAGCCCAATACCCGGTCGCTTAAAGCAGCGTTCATGACTCCCGGCGAGCTCAACCTCGGTGTCGGTATGACGTATAACTACAAGAATCCCAAACGTAAATTTTCGGTCGACGCTTCGATATCGCCGTTCTCATACAATATGAAGATCGCCACCAATCCCGGTATCCCCAAGAAGAATTTCGGCATTGACGACGGACACCACACCGTAAGCGAGTTCGGTAGCAACGCCGAGGTGAAAGTGAGCTGGACGCTTGCCTGGAATGTGACATATTCCTCGCGGCTGTTTCTCTTTACCGACTACGACTATACGCAGGGCGACTGGGAAAACACCTTTAATTTCTCGATCAACCGCTACTTCTCCACTCAGCTCTATATCCACGTGCGCTACGATTCCCACCAACTGCCGCTCGAAGATACAAGCTGGCACCACTGGCAGCTCAAGGAGATACTCAGTTTTGGCTTCCAGTATCAGTTCAAGACCATCTGATCCCATTGACTTCTCACCACTATGCGCTCTCTCCCGATTCTTTTCGCAGTCATGCTCCTGCTCGTGCCTCTGAGGCATGAGGCGAGGGAGCTTACGGGGAAACTTCCGGTCAATTCGTATGTTGCCGAGGGTTATGGCAATCCTGACAGCGTACGTGGCGCGATGGAGCGACGTGCCCTCCACCGCATAGAGGGTATATGGTCGTTCCCTTCCGACGGAGGCGCAGTGGTCATCGAGCGATATTCCGACCCCTCGGTCGCCGGTACCGGAGGTGCCATGCACTACCGCATGGTTGTGCTCCGTTCGCCATGTCGCTCACTGCGTCCCGGCACTGTCATGGGCTATCTGTCAGCCACCGCCAAGCCCGGAATATACAGCGCGCAGATATATACGGCCGGCGACGGAGGCCCCACGCTCCGTCGTCCTAAGGACTTCACTCTTACGCTTGTCGACGACGCCCATCTCAGTTTCCGGCGGCACAGCCGCAAACTGAAGGTGAACCTGTGGCGGCTTATCCCTTATATGTCGCGCATAAGCATGCGGCTCAGCGACTCCGACGCACCCACCGATCTCGACGGCTGCACACGTGTGTTTCCGCGGCCTTTGTCGGGCCCGGTCGAGCCGCGGTATCTGTAATCCATGTCTGTACCGATGAAACATCTCTTTCCGCTTTTTGTAGCCATCCTTCTGACCGCCATGACTGCGGCGGGAGATGACACCACGCGCAAGGGCCCTCTGCGGCCCCGGCTTGCGCCGACTGTCGCTGCCGTGAGTGATACTCTGCGCCTCGGCACGTCGGAAATATCGTCCGACAGTCTTGTGATAGCGGCGTACGACAAGCCGCTGCGCTCACAGCGCGAGACATTCTTCGTAACCAACAATCATGCGGGCCTGTCGCTCATGTCGCTTACCCTGCGGCTTACCTACCGTCGCCACGACGACGGCACGATGCTGCATGCGCGCACTGTCACACTCTCGGTCCCGGTTCCGCCGGGGGAGACACGGCAGCTTTACGTCACCTCCTGGGACCGTCAGTACACCTACTATCACCATGCCACGCGTATCACGCCGCGTTCACCCAAGGCGGTGGCGTACGATGTGGAGATAGTCCCGCTGTCGGCGACGCTGGGGAGTTATCAACACTAATGGCCACTTATCAACATTTAACGCATTTTATACCATAGGATTGCATAGTTAATCAATAGAAAAATAGTACCTTTGTCGTGGCCGCGGATGTGTGCGCATCCTGGCCTCTCAATGCTATACTATGGGTAAAATCATTGCTATCGCTAACCAGAAGGGTGGGGTGGGGAAAACCACTACCACCATCAATCTTGCCGCTTCGCTTGCCAACCAGGGCAAGAAAGTGCTCATCATCGACGCCGACCCCCAGGCCAACGCCACTTCGGGCTACGGCATCGATCCCAAATCCATGTCGTCGTCGATCTACGAATGTCTGGTCGACGACTATCCTCTCGAAGGCTCGCAGACTCCGACATGTGTCGAAGGCCTTGATCTGGTAGGGTCGCGTATCGACCTTGCCGGCGCCGAGCTTGAGCTTGTGGGGAAGCCCCACCGGGAGAAGATACTCCTCAATGTGCTGCGACCGGTAGTCGACCGCTACGATTATATCCTTATCGACTGTTCCCCTTCGCTGGGACTTATCACCGTCAATGCCCTCACTGCCGCCGACTCGGTGATCATCCCCGTGCAGGCCGAGTATTTCGCTCTCGAAGGTATCAGCAAGCTCCTCAACACCATACGCATCATCAAGTCGAAACTCAACCCGCATCTGGAGATCGAAGGCTTCCTCCTCACCATGTACGACGCGCGTCTGCGCCTTGCCAACCAGATCTACGAGGAGCTGAAAGGCCATTTCGGCGACATGGTGTTCTCCACGGTCATTCCGCGTAATATACGCCTGAGCGAGGCCCCCTCGCACGGGCTTCCTGCGTTACTCTACGACCCGGAGAGCCGTGGCGCGACAAGCCATACCATGCTCGCCAAGGAGCTTATAGCGAAACACCGCAAGCATCCCACCCGGAGTGTTGCCGCCGAACAGTAGTGCATTGTCTATCTAATTCACAATTTATTACTCTCTCTTTAATTAACATACTCTCTCTAACCATATTAAAACGCATACCGAATGCCATCCATACGCCGCAACGCCCTTGGCCGAGGGCTCGACTCGCTGATTTCGATGGACGATGTGCCCGCCCGCGGCTCGTCGGCCATCAACGATATAGATGTCACCCTTATCTCGCCAAACCCCGACCAGCCCCGTACCACATTCGATGAGGAAGCGCTCGACGAGCTTGCCGCCTCCATACGGGAGCTCGGTATAATCCAGCCCCTCTCGCTGCGCAAGACAGGCCCCGACTCCTATCAGATCATCGCCGGTGAGCGCCGTTATCGCGCAGCCATAAAAGCCGGGCTTACCTCGGTGCCCGCATATATCCGTACGGCCAACGACAGCGAGCTTACGGAGATGGCCCTTATCGAGAACATACAGCGCGAGGATCTCAACGCCATAGAGATCGCCCTTACCTTCAAGAAGCTCATCGACCAGTATCAGCTCACTCAGGAGCGGCTGAGCGAGCGCATAGGCAAGAAACGCGCCACAATCGCCAATTTCCTGCGGCTGCTCAAGCTCCCTGCCGAGGTGCAGCTGGGGCTGCGCGACAAGCGTGTCGACATGGGGCATGCGCGTGCACTCCTGTCGATCGAAAAGCCGTCGCTTCAGCTGAAACTCTACAACGAGATACTGCGCCGCGGGCTTTCGGTGCGCAAGGTTGAGGAACTTGCCAAGACCTATCGCCATGCCGATGAGGCCGGGGAAGATACTCCTGCTACAGGTGGAGCCGACAGCCGTGCCAATGACTACGACATTCTGAAAAAACATCTCAGCGCATCTTTCCGCCGTCCCGTGCAGTTTACGTGTAACGCCAAGGGGAAAGGAAAAATCACGTTCCCATTTCAGAACGAGGATGAACTTGAGCAATTAATTGCTATCTTTGACACTATAAAGCATGCCGAAGGCTGACACACGGGTCTGTATGCTATCCCTCGGGAGAGCGTAAATGCTTGTGTGCGCCATAATTATGTGATGAACAGAAATAAAGGAGCGAAATATTACAGATATCCGGGGACTCCGGCGACAGCCACGATTTTTGTCGTGATTCTGGCGCTGTTGACTCCCTTTAACATTTTTTCAGCTTCTTTA
>JAHZGZ010000125.1 GCA_019420545.1 Bacteroidales bacterium
CAAAGTCTTTTTTCATGATTGGGTTTATTGGGTTATGGTGGTAATTTAGGTAATTGATCAGATGGTACAATTCACTTACAAAAATAATGAATTTACTGCAAATATACTACTGACAGCCGACTCTGGAAAAGTGGCGTGATGGCCGATTTTGATGGTAAAACCCATCAAAACACCCATTAATAGTTAAATAATGCTAATAAGATGCATTTTTGTGGTCAAAAACTATGTTGTATAACATAAAACCACTACCTTTGCAACGTGTTTTTCATGGTATTAGATTTAAGGTTAAGAAGATTATTCGTCGTGACGACGAGTAATTTTTTTTATACCTGTCCCAACCCCCTTGTGTCTCCTCCATTTCCCGCCCCTGCGGAGACACCTTTTGTATAGAAACCGCACGGAGATCACAGAGGCCACAGAGAAAAGATATATAGAAGGAGAGAGAGTATAGTATCTGACTGGGAAGGCGGCGCTTTAGCCCGCCACGATCAGCACTGCAATAAGACTCGTCACGACACGCTTACCTTACCCTAAGTCAATCACGCCTGTAGGAGACGCGCTTTCCAAGCGCGTTATTCCATTACGATGTTTAAAAAATCACGCAGAGCGTACAGAGGCTATCCGGTTACAAGGATCCCGTTCGCGCTATACGCGCTCTCTGGAGCACACAGAGCAGCCGTGATAGCCTCTGCGCTGTGTGATTTTTACTAAACGCGCTTGGAAAGCGCGTCTCCTACAGCCATATATAAAGCGAAAGTGCACATCCTCACGGATGCGCACTCCCTCATAACCAAAATTCAAGTATATATTCTCTGTAGTCTAACAAAATGTTGCCAACTGTCAACAATTATCGGGAATTGGTTTCCGGAACGACAGCCGCCAGGCAGATAGAGAATGAAGAGTGGAATCTTACTTCTTTGCGGCTGTGTTATCCGGAGTCCCTGGGTCACTTTCAACAAGCTGATGCAAAGTTAGCTCCTTCTGCGCGGTTGCAACGAATTCAAAGTCACAATAAACCTAAAAATCCGTTTTTCCGTGAACTTTCTTGTTAAAATATTGTTGTACATCGCTTTATGTGTAAAATTGGTCAGAAT
Organism: Bacteroidales bacterium; assembly: GCA_019420545.1. GTDB lineage: Bacteria > Bacteroidota > Bacteroidia > Bacteroidales > Muribaculaceae > Muribaculum. The sequence goes on from JAHZGZ010000125.1 coordinate 1,095, forward strand.
GGCGGCAAAATTGGCCGAATTCTATTATAATTTATTTAGTTAATTCGCAATTTTTAATACTATTTAATATTTTCCGATACTCAATTGCATAAAAATATCACGCCCCGTCGACTCGTTTTGAACAGTCGACGGGGCGTGTCGATATAGAGCTATTTGTTAATCCACTCTTACCTGAGAAAGTTTCACCCAGCCTGTGGATGTCTTTTCACGCGAGAGAGCCAGCTGAATCCCCGGCTTGTTGTCCTTCTTGGTGTTGACGATAGCCACACCCCAAGTGTATTCGCCGGCAGATACGGTGGGAGATACGGTAAACCTATAGTCGTAGGGGGTTCCCTCGTGCCACTCTGAAGGCTCGCATTCCTTGTCGACAAACACCTGTACCGGCTCGCCGGCGGCATTGAGAAGCGCGAAAGCAACCTTGTACTTGTAGTTCCACTGCTTCAGGTTGTTGGGGAGATAGCCCCAGCCCATATTGCGCCAGCGATGTCCTACGGTAGCGCTCTGGCCCGATTTGACAGCTGCGGGAAGCGACACCTTGTCGGGATACAGACGGTAGCCGCCTTCTGCACTGAAGCGCTTCACGAGGTTGAAGCTCGTCTTGAACCACGAATCCGTTTCATCGCCTACGCGGAAATCCATCATGTTGACGCGGGCTTCCTTGGAACTGTCGAATTCGCCCTGGCGCACATCTTCAGGATGGCCCTTGCGATAGCCTGCGCCGTCGTTCCAGTAGCTGTGTGAGCTGACAATGTAGCCTCCCTCCATCAGTATGGGGAGCTTATAGGCCCAGGTGCGGGCGAAAGCCTTCTCCCAGTCGGCGTAGCCCCATTCGGCGTTGTTCATGCCGAAGGCATCGGAGCGCAGGCAGTAGCCGTTCTTGATGGCGATGCCTACAAGCGCCTAGCTGTCGGGCTGCGGGGTCTTGCCGGCGCTGACGGGGTGGCCGAGCTGACGGTGGTAGTTGATCACCAGAGGCACCTCGGTGAAGTTGTCGGCATAGAGGCGTGTGATCCACTCCATGGTGTTGGCCTTGTACTCGACAGTCTTGTCGGAGATGGCGTTGCCCTGCTCGTAGCATACGTTGTGACCCTCGCCCCATTTGCCCAGACCGTATGCGTCGATGAACGCGGTGGTCTCGGGGTTGTTGAAGCGCTGGGCGAAGGCGCGCACGAACTTCTCATAATACTGGCGCCAGATAGGATCCATCGCCAGCGGGGTCTTGCGGTCGGGATAGCGGTCGTTTTCGAGCCAGTACTCGGCTCCGGCGTCAAACACGAACTGCGGGGTGTTCTCCCTCTGGTCGCGGCCGTCAACCACCACGCGGAAGGCGATAGGCAGTCCGAGTTCCTCGGCGCGGGCTACCAGTTTAGCGATAGGATTGGAGGGATCCTCCCATGCATATTTGCCGTCGGAGGGGTTGAGCGACTTCCAGCCCGTACGTATGTAGCAGGCCGAGGAATAGTCGCGCACATAGACGTTTTTGCCAAGCTCCGAGAGGTAGATCTGCTTGTCGAAGTACGACGGATCGGCCGATCCCGACACGTACATCACCCATCCGTTCATGGGGTTTTTCAGTATGTCGGTTGTGTTGGCGCTGAGGGTCAGTTCGGTATTGCCGGCTATACTGCCGCCTCCCTGACCGCCCCCGCTTTCTCCCGCGGGGGCGTCATCCCCTCCTCCGCATGAGCAGAGGAGGGGGAGTGATGCCGCCAGAAGGTATGATATTGACTTATTGAATTTCATTATGCGGAATTATTTCTTGGATGCGAGGAACGTGTTGTGACGGAGGTCGAACACGATGAAGTTGCTGCCCGAGGGAACGCCCATGTAGGAGTTACGTGTCTCGCTGTCGGAACCGCCGTGTAGGTCGAATACCTTGTTGAGGTCGGCATTGATGTTCTGTTTTTTGCCTTCGGCGGTGAGAGGACAGGTGAAGCAATAGGCGTTGTTCTGATTATGATCTGACTTATGACCACCCTCGGTCTTTCCGCAGTTGAAGCTCTTTGTGATACAGAATTTCATCGGTCCGCCAAGTGTCTTTAGTTCATTGTTGGCGCCGTCAAAAATGAACACCTGCGGGTCGGCAAGCGACTGGACAAGGTTAAGTGTCTTGACACCCCATCCCGTACCGGCTCCGTAAGCGTACAGATCGGTTACTGTAATGGTGACGTCAGGCTCTGTCTGATCGCCGTTGGCCTTGAATGTTACTTCAAGCGGTTTCAGGTCGGTTGCTGCCGAGTAGATGGTGGCGGTCTTGTCGGTCATGTTGATTACTATGCGGTATTTGCCGGCTGCAGGTACGGTCCATCCGCCCTTGGTTTCGTTCATCACAAGTGCCATCGGGGTGCCGTCGGTGATGTCGGTCGAGCCGTCGGCATTGTGCAGATAGTATGTTATGCCTTCGTACTCAACGGGTAACTGGAGCTCGCCTGCGGTGAGGGCGCCCTTCCATGCATATACATTCTCATTTTCCAGTGTCTTGCTGATTTCTCCGCTTGCAGCAATGGCGTTGCCGTCAATGCTCATCTTGTCGCATGCGAAGATATCCACATGTATGGGCTTCACTACGGCGCTTACCTTGCGCACTTCGGGAGCCTCGAATTCTGTGCCGCCGGTCCACTGTGCGATCACGCGGAACTCGAGGGTGAAATCCTTGTTGACGGGGAGCGCCCAGCGGTCGGCATACCAGTTGTTGAGCTGCTCGTGGGTGAATGTGGCCGAGTAGAGGCCGGTGGCTTCATCGTAGGTGTAGTCGAAGCCTACGCCCGAGGTAACCACGGTCTTTGAGCCGAAACTGTTGCCCAGCACGTCGAGTTCGGCCTTGTATGAGAGCATGTACTGCTCGGACAGATGACGGGCACCGGTCCAGGTGAATGTCAGCGCAGGCGTATTGAGATTGTTTTCATCGATTTCCACCATCGGGTTCTCGCATTTGAGGACCATAGTCTCGACGGTGGGATCGATATCGGTATCGTAGGGGTCGTAGGTGCAGGAGGCTACGGATAGTGCGGCCACACCGATTACGGCTGCTTTGATATAATATATCGGTTTCATTTTGTCAGTTGTTATTTTATTGTGAGGCTATGAGTTACGGTATTGTTATTTTGCTCCCTCATATCCGGGATTCTGCGGGAATTCCACATCGCGGTTTGCATCACGGATAGTCTTGGGTACAGGCCACAGTGCGTGGAATTCCTGGACTTTGTCGCGAAGATGCTCATTGTACTTGCGTACACGATCCACATATTTACCGGTACGTACAAGAGTGAAACGGCGGCTCTCTTCGCCTACAAGCTCGCGGATACGCTCGTCGAGCAGGAAGTCCATATCCATCTGTGCCGCAGAAACCGACGAAGCCTTGGCACGGCTGCGCACTACGTTGACAGCCTTGGCGGCATTCTCGGTGTCGTTGAGGCCGAGATAAGCTTCGGCGAGCAGCAGATAAGTCTCTGCAAGACGGAATTTCATGCGGTCGCGGTAGCTGCCGGTACAGGTAGGATCGTCTTCGTGGGCGTAGAAGAATTTGGTGGGGGCGGGGAAGAGCCAGCCGTCCTGCCAGTATTTGTCGGTGATCATTACGCGTGTGCCTTTGGTGTCAGCGGCATTGGCGATCCATTCGCGCTTGAAGTTGTACTCGGAGTTGCGGATATCGTTGTCCTCGAATATTCCGTTCGGTACATTCCCTGCTTCAGGTGTGGCATTTGTGTTCTTGGTACCGATCCACCATTTGAAAGGTGCGATCTGACCCAGACCACGGCCGCCGTATTCTACACTGACAACAAAGAACTGATTGATGGAGTGGTACTGAGGACCCCATTCGCGGCGTGTCCAGTCGTCAGACTTACTTCCGCCGCCGGTGGTCTTGTATTCAAACTGCATTACCCAGATGCTTTCGGTGTTGCCGCTTGGGCGGTTCTGGTTGTTCTCTACGAAGAGATCGTGGAAATAGTCGCCGGGTTTGCTCTTTTCGGCTCCGTAACGTTCCTTTACCAGCGAGTAGTACCCACAGTCGATTACTGCCTGTGCGGCCTTGCGGGCATTTTCGTAATCTTTCTGGCAGAGATATACCTCGGCGAGCAGATGCAGGGCGGCCCACTTGGTGAGCTTGCCTGTCTTTACGGCGTCGGGATTGTCGGGAAGATGGTCGGCGGCGAATTTAAGGTCGTCGACCATATGGGCGAGGATCTCGGCCTTGGGGGTACGTGTGAAGTTGAGCACGAAAGGCTGCTGGATGGTCTCCACCCAGGGCACATCGCCGTAGAGATATTGCAGCGAGCGGTAGGCGTAGGCACGGAAGAAACGGGCCTCGGCCTGATAGAGGGCCTTGTCGGTGGGATAGTCCCAGTTGGTATTCTTCTCGGAATAGAGGAGTATCTCGTTGGCCGAGTTGATGATCGAGTACGACCAGTTCCAGTACGATTCGATAAAGAGGGTGGAAGGGGTCATGGTGAGATCGGCATAGGGTGTCAGCGAGCCGTCTTTGGCACCGCTCTGGAACACGATGTCGGTAGCAATCTGCTGCACGGCGTAGGCGCATGCGCCGTTGTGCATGAACGCGCCTTTTTCGCCCCATGTATTGTACTCTGAACGTGCCATTGAATACAGCCCCGTACATCCTACCTCGAAACCGAGTGAGCTGGTGTAGGTGTTGTCAGGAGCGATGGCGCTCTTTACTTCCTCGTCAAGGAAGTCGGAGCAACCCACAGTAGAGGCTGCAAGGGCTATGATTGACGTAAGTTTTATGATATTTTTCATTTTCGGTTGTCGTTTTTAGAAGGTTACTGTAAGGCCGAGGCGCCATGCGCGCTGCATCGGGTAAGAGGCAAACCAGGTGTTGTCGTAGTTCAGGAGCTGACGCATGTTGGAGAATACGCAGAGATTGTCGACTCCCACATTTACGTCGAGTCCGGCAAGACCGAGTTTGCGGGCTGTCTCCTCGCGGAACTGATATCCGACAGTCACATTCTTGACTTGCAGATAGTTCTGCTTTTTGTAGTAGCCGTGGTTGAATTTCTTGATATATCCGGGCGAGGGAGCCTCGGTATTTTCGGGATGTTCGGGTGTCCAGTATTTCACGCCGTGGATGTAGTTGGCGGTACTGAATGTATATTGTGCGATATCGGGTATGTTGTCCGACATCCAGCGGCCGAATGAGCCGTAGAGTGAGAACGAAGCGTAGAACTGCTTGAAGTTGAACTGGTTTGACATCGACAGTGTGAACGACGGCTGCTTGCTGCCGATTACCATCTTGTCGTCGTCGGTGATCTTGCCGTCGCCGTTTACGTCAAGGAGCTTGGCGTCGCCGGCCTTGGCGCCGTTCTGATGGGCTACCGAATTGCCCTTGTCGTCGGTGTAGGTATACTCGTCACCGTTCTGCCAGATGCCGATTACGTTGAAATCGTAGAATACCGAAAGGGGCTTGCCGATAAACCATTTGTTGTTGATATCGTCCTTGCCGTCGCCGCGAAGCTCTACGATCTTGTCGCGGTTGAGCGAGAAGCTGATGCTTGTGCGCCACTGGAAGTCGCGGGTCTGTACGTTGATGGTGTTGAGGGTTGCTTCGATACCTTTGTTCTCGGTCTCGCCGATGTTGTCCCAGATGGTCTTGTAGCCGTTCATGATGGGCACTGTACGCTTCATGAGGAGATCCTTGGTGCGCGAGCGGTATACGTCGATGCTACCGTTGATGCGGCCGTTGAAGAATGAGTAGTCGATACCGATGTTGGCCGTATAGGTTGTCTCCCACTTCAGGTTGGGGTTGCCTACGCCGTCGGAAGCCAGGTAGGTGGCATTCACTGCCTGAGAGCCGTCGCCCCACATGTATTTGATACCTGCGTCGGTATACAGGCGGTCGAGAGTCTGGTAGCGTGAGATGGCGTTGTTGCCGTTGGCACCGTAGGAGAGACGGAGTTTGAGCATGTCGAGCCACTGTACGTTTTCACGCAGGAAAGGCTCGTTGCCGATGTGCCAGGCCACGGCGGCCGAGGGGAAGAAGGCGTACTTGTTGTTGCGCCCGAATACCGAGGCACCGTCGCGACGGCCGGTGAGGGTGATCATATACTTGCTGTCGAACATGTAGTTGATACGTCCCATGAGCGAGAGCATGTTCTCTTTCCAGAAACTTGAACCTACGGTGATGTTTTTTTCGCCGTTGCCGAGGTTGAAGAAACTCATGTCGTCGTTGACGAAGTATTCGGCTCCTTCGGATGTGCCTCTGTTGTGCTTTTCCTGTACCGAGAAGAGGCCGGTGAGGTCGATATGGTGTTTGCCGAAGGTGTTGTCATACTTGATGACATTTTCCCACGTCCAGTCGACCGTACGTGAGGTGCTTATCGAGCCTTTGCCTTCGGTCTTCTTTCCTTCTGCGGTGTTGCGCCCGTAATATGTGCCGGTGTAGTTGTCGCGGTAGTTGTAGCCGTACTGCGACTTGAGAGTAAGGCCTTTGAAGGGTGCGATCTCGATGAAGCCGTTGTAGAGCACGTTGCGGCTGGTGTTCTCGCTGTCGGCACGTATGTTGCGCATCGGGCTGGGGAGGTTGGAGTAGTCCATAGGCTCGTCGTAGTAGTTGCCGTCCTCAGCCATGAAGATACCGTAGGGCGACTGCTTGATGGCATGCTCGAGGTTGGGGGTGAGGCCGCCGGTCTCGCGGTTGATGAACTGGCCGGTGATGCCTACAGTGAGCCATTTGTTGAGAACCTGCTGGATCGATGTGTAAACGTTGATACGCTCATAGTTGGAGTTGACGACAACACCGGGCTGGTCGAGATACGATACCGATGCCATGTAGGAAGTGGATTCTGTGCCACCTGAAATAGACAGCTGATGGTTATGCTGGAATGAGGTGCGGAACACGTCGTCCTGCCAGTCGCGGGTGATACCCTTTGCGTAGTTGATACGCTCGCTGGCGCTGATTACCTGGCCGTATACCGGGTCGAGATCCACGCCGGTAAGCTGTTTGTTGCCGAGGCGCCCGAGATCCTGCTTGAAGCGGATGTATTCGTTGGGACCCATGGTCTCCACACGCTGCATCTCGGAGGCGATGGAGTAGGTGCCTTTATATACAACCTTGGCCTTGCTCTTGGTGCCCTTCTTGGTCTGGATAAGGATTACGCCATTGGAGCCTCGTGAACCGTAGATAGCCACTGATGAAGCATCTTTCAACACAGTAAGCGACTCCACGATGTTGGGATCGATATCGGCCAGGGATCCGTCGTAGGGGATTCCGTCGAGAACTATCAGAGGGCTGTTGCTGCCCGACAGAGAGTTGGTACCGCGGATGAGGAGTGACTGGTTGGAGCCGGGCTTTGCATCGCCGGTGGTAATGTTGAAGCCCGATACCTGGCCTACGAGACGATCCATAAGGTTGGCTGAACCC
>JAHZGZ010000126.1:0-956 GCA_019420545.1 Bacteroidales bacterium
CAAGAGGCTGTGTGATTATAAAGTTACCTTTTGTCTCGTATAGCTTGGCCGCTTTTCGCCCTGTGTCTCAGTCGTGTACATACAATACACTCATTCGCCACATGTCGAAAATCACCTCAACCTATACGACCCTGTCGGCAACATTTATTATTAAACAAGCTCTAAAAATAAATAGTTCCGGAATTATTTCTTCGGGGCCGTCTCTTTCTGGATAAAGACGAACACAAGGGCTATCACAGCGGCGATTATGTAGGGAACGAACATGCCGTGCATCCCTGCGCCGTGGCTGTGGAGGGCCGACGGGATATTCTGGAGTATACCGCCGAATATAAACATGATACCGTTGAGGAATGCGCTCGATGTGCCGACAAGCGGTCCGCCGGCTACATCGCCGCCTACGCTGAACGCCAGCATATGGGCGGTGGCACCCATACCGATCACAAACATCATTGTGATCATAAGCCATACCGGCATCTTCACGTAGATCACGCATACCAGACCGATTATCATCAGTATCACGCCGATGATACTCGGCAGACGGCGGCTGTGGATGCGGTTGCTCCACTGCGGCCAGAAGCATGAGCCTACGGCCAGACCAAGCCACAGAAGAGCCGAACCGACATTTCCGTTGTCGAGCGTATAGCCGGCTTCTGTAAACAGTTTCGGTGTCCATACCACACCGAGGGCGAGATTGAGGCCGAATACGATACCGCCCCATATGGCTGCGATCCACATCTGCGGCATCTTTACAATCTGCTTCAGATTGTTGCCGACTACCTTGAACGGGTCTTTTCTGGTGACGACCGGTGTGGGATTCCTCATGTAAAGTACGGCAAGCACTACCAGGAGTACGCCGAAGAAACCGAGATAGATAAACAGTTTTTCATAGGTCAGGTGCGACAGCAGCCCTTCGGTAATAGGCTGCTGGATGGCGCTCGAAAGCGATGAGAGCACCT
>JAHZGZ010000126.1:966-9607 GCA_019420545.1 Bacteroidales bacterium
CGATTTCCCATCACCTGTACATAGCCGAACATCGTGCCGTAGGCCGCCATACCGAACCATACGCCTCCGATATATCCCGCGCCTACAAATCCGCAGCATGCTCCCAAGGCCATAAGTACCTGCGCAAGCAGTATTACCGTATAGCTTGTGGCAAGACCGTAGAGGAATACCCCCGCCGTTACGAATATGAACGCAGGGATAAGCACCTTTCGCGAGCCGAAACAGTCGAGGAATGCTCCTCCGAAGAACTGGAATACGGCAAACGCCCACGTATATGTGCCTGCGATAAGCGTAAGATGCGACTCGTCGAGGTTCAGGGCCGATTTGATGTCGCCCTGCACCACGCTGAACATCGTCTGCACATTGAACAGATATATTGTGAACACCGTCACGAGAATCCATATCCACCAGGCCATAGGGCCACCGAGGCGGTATCTGGCGGGAGCAAGGTTTGTTCCCGTACTGGTTGTTGTCATAGTGGTAAGTCTAAAAATTATTTATCGGTGAGTTCGGCAGCGTACATCCACTTCTTGTCGCGTTCGCGGTCGTACACTTTCTGTCCGGCTACATAGGTAGCCTTGTTGAAGTTGTTGAGGCCGAGAGTTATGAGCACAAACAGCTTCTCGAAAATCGTCTTTGAGAACTTCATGCGCCACGTGGCGAATTCCGACGGCTTCAGGTCGAGCACGGCGATGTCGGCCTCGTATCCGGGGGCGATGCTGCCGATTGTGTTTTCGAGATGGAGTGCTTCGGCGCCTCCGCGGGTAGCGAGATAGAAACTCTTTATGGCATCGAGATTTTTCGTCTGAAGCATTGCCACCTTGTAAGCCTCGTTGAGCTGACGAGGAATGGAGAAGTTGGTGCCGCCTCCTACGTCGGTTCCCATGCCGGTACGCACGGGACGGCTCGCCTCCTTGGCTTCCCAGTATTTGAATTCGCCGTCGCCCAGAAAGAGGTTGCTGCTCGGACAGTGGGCGATACCGCAGTCGCACTTGTGGAGTGTCTGCCATTCCTCCTCGCGCACTATACAGCAGTGGGCCATGATCGAGCGTTTGTCGACGAGTCCGAAATGTTTGTACACTTCGGTGTAGTTTGGCTGGTCGGGGAAAAGCTGTGTCACCCAGTCGATTTCGCTCTGCACCTCGTCGAGATGGGTATGCATGTACACGCCCTGGTCGATGTAGCGCTGGTAGAGTTCGCCGGCAAGCTGTAGCTGGCGTGGCGTCGACGTGGGGGCGAAGCGCGGGATAATGGCATAGAGCTGGCGTCCGCGGTGGTGCCACTTCTTGAGCAGCTTTTCAGCAATGACTATCGACTGGTCGGTGTCGGGATCCTTGAGCGAGTCGGGGAGATTGCGGTCCTGGAGTACCTTGCCGCTTATCATGCGGGTGTTGTAGCGTTCGCTTTCTTCGAAAAAGGCGTCGACACTGGTCTCGAACGTTGTGGCGAATACGTTTGCAGTTGTGGTGCCTTGTTCAAGAATCTGTTTGAAGAACTCATGAGCCACCTCGTCGGCAAATTTCTTGTCCTTGAACTTGCTTTCGGTAGGGAAGGTATACTGGTTGAGCCAGTTGAGCAGTGTGTCGCCGAACGATCCTATCATCGGACTCTGTACGTAATGCACGTGGCAGTCAATGAACCCCGGCATTATGAGCGCATCGTTGTATGTGTCGATATCCGCCTTGTCGAGCTGAGGATACCGGCCTATGGTATCGTCATATTTCCCGACATCCGTTATGTGACCGTCCTGCATTACGATGAGGCCGTCGGTGTAATAGTCGTAACATGTCTCTTCGTTGTTGAGAAACGGATCGGCCTTGAATGTGAGAATCTGGCCGCGGATTCCTTTGAGTTTTCCGCCTTCAGGGTTGACGGGGATGGGAGAATTTGTCATTATGTATAGGATGTATAGGTTTGAATTTGAAATTATTGGAAATCAATGTCTATAAATAAACATTTCAGAGCAAGAATTGGTTGCGAATGGTGTTTTACAGATTAAAGAGCTGAACAAATTCCTGTAAATATGCATTATTTTTGTAATAAAGTTTGCAAATATGAAAATTGTCCGTATATTTGCATCGAAAACAATATGCAAATCGTATATTTGATGTATATGAAACTTTTTTCTCTAAATAATTATTGGTGGCGCCACGGTAACATACATCGATGGCCCTATTCTCATATACATTAATCTGACATTGATTAAAGGTACATTAGGTAATAAATAGATTCACTGGTAGCCGTCGATTGAACGTATGTTCTTCCGACGGTTTTTTCTTTTTCTGAAAATTCTGCAATACAACATCTAATGATGGAAACTAAAAACTTATATATGGAGACTACAGCGACACAATCGGCATATTCTGTCGATGAAAAAGGCTATTACGGACGTTTCGGAGGCGCATATATTCCTGAAATACTTTACCGCAACGTAAAGCAGCTCTCGGAAGCGTTCCGCCACTATATGGACGACGAAGCGTTCAACGCCGAGTTCCACCGTCTGCTCCACGACTATGTTGGGCGCCCGTCTCCTTTGTATCGCGCCTCACGGCTGAGCGAGCGCTATGGTGCCGAAATCTATCTCAAGCGCGAGGATCTTAACCATACCGGCGCCCACAAGGTCAACAATGCCATAGGGTCGGTACTGCTTGCGCGCCGCATGGGCAAGAGGCACATCATCGCCGAGACGGGAGCCGGGCAGCACGGCGTAGCCACCGCTACCGTGTGCGCTCTGATGGATATGGACTGCACTGTCTTTATGGGTGCCACCGATGTGGCCCGTCAGCAGCCCAACGTGCAGCGTATGCAGATCCTCGGGGCACGTGTAGTGGCCGTCGAGTCGGGCAACAAGACGCTCAAGGATGCCACCAACGAGGCCATACGTTACTGGTGCTGTCACCCCGACAGTTTCTATGTTATCGGCTCAACCGTCGGTCCGGCTCCATATCCTCAGCTTGTGGCGCATTTCCAGTCGGTAATAAGCCGCGAGATGAAGGCCCAGCTCCTTGAGCATACCGGACGCGATTACCCCGACGCCGTAGTGGCCTGTGTGGGTGGCGGGAGCAATGCCGCAGGGGCATTCTATCATTTTATCGACAATCCGGAGGTGCGGCTCATCGCTGCTGAAGCTGCCGGACTGGGTGTTGACTCCGGTATGACCGCAGCCACTATTAGCGCCGGCAGCGAGGGGATAATACATGGTGCGCGCACGATGGTGATGCAGACCCCCGACGGTCAGATAGTGGAACCATACTCCATATCGGCCGGCCTCGATTACCCCGGGATCGGACCGCTACATGCCCATCTTGCCGAATGCGGCCGTGAGGAGGTGATTGCCGTCACCGACGGTGAGGCGCTCGACGCGGCGATGCTCCTGACACGTACCGAGGGTATAATCCCGGCCCTTGAGTCTGCCCATGCCCTGGCTGTGCTCGAACGCCTTCGGTTCGCTCCCGGTGATGTGGTTGTGGTCAACCTCTCGGGCCGCGGCGACAAGGATATGCATACTTATCTTTCCAATCTTCAGCAAGAATAATGGGAATAAAGTCGGTAAGTGCTTTAGGGTCAGTAGGGGCTTTAAAGTCCATAGTGTATTTAAAGTCGTTAGGGTCATTAGGGTCCTTAAAGTCTTTAACGACCTTACTGACCCTATCGACCCTATTGCCCCTATCGACTTTCCCACCTTTTAATTTGCCAAAATCCCGTTTATTATGAATCTCTATATCAATTCACGCACCATCCCCGCCGATCTCCTTACGCCGGTCGCCGTGTATCTCCGGCTCCGCGATCTCTATCCCGAATCGGCCCTGCTTGAAAGCTCCGACTACCACACTACCCAAAATGCGATGAGCTATGTCGGTATCGATCCGATGGCGTCGTTCCGTGTAAGCGCCGGCGGCACCGTGACTGCCGTGCAGCCCGACGGCACCTCCACAACCACCACCGGTGTGCGCGGTCGTGCCGTTGTCGATATGTTGCGCACGTTTGTTGCCGGTATCAATGTCATCGGCGGCACCTCTCCCGGTATGCTCGGCTTCACCGCCTACGACGCCGTAAAGTACTTTGAAAAGGTCTACATCACCCCGCGCGAGGAGCACTTTGCCTCGGTGCCCGACATGTGCTACATCCTTTTCCGCTATGTAGTGTGCTTCGACCATTTCAGAAACCATATCACCATCATCGAGCATTCCACAGTCGCCGACGCGCCTTCGGGCATTGACAATGTGGTGGCCATGCTGCATAACAACAATGTACCGCAGTATCCTTTCCATGCTGCGGGGGAGCCGCGTCCGGCTATTGCCGACGCCGACTATTGCCGTATGGTGGAGAAGGGGATAGCCCACGCCCGGCGCGGCGACGTGTTTCAGGTAGTGCTGTCACGCCGCTTCGAGCAGCCCTACACCGGCGACGATTTCAATGTATACCGCGCCCTGCGTTGTATCAATCCATCGCCTTATCTGTTTTACTTCGACTTTGGCGCCTTCAGGGTGTTCGGTTCATCGCCCGAGACACATCTGCGCGTGGAGGACGGTACCGCCTATATCGACCCGATCGCCGGGACTTTCCGCCGCACCGGCGACGATGTACGCGACCATGAACTTGCCGCGGCTCTGCTGGAGGACGAGAAGGAGAATGCCGAGCACATCATGCTCGTCGACCTCGCCCGCAACGACCTTAGCCGCAGCGGCGGACGCGTTGAGATAGATTTCCTGCGCCGTATACGCTACTACTCCCACGTGATCCACATGGTGTCGCGCGTGAAGGCGAAGCTGCCGGAGGGTGCCGACGTGCTCTCGCTGTTTGCCGACACATTCCCGGCAGGCACGCTGAGCGGCGCTCCCAAGGTACGTGCCATGGAGATCATCAACACCCTTGAGCCTCACTCGCGGGTGGTATACGGCGGCTGTATCGGGCAGATCGGTTTCGACGGATCGCTCAACCAGGCCATCATCATCCGCAGTTTCCTGAGCATGGACAGCACCCTTTATTCGCAGGCCGGGGCCGGGATCGTGGCGCGTTCGGTGCCGCAGAGCGAGCTGCAGGAGACAGTCAACAAGCTCGGCGCCCTCGCCGAAGCCGTGAAATATGCCGAATCGTTCAATGCATGAGATTATGAGACTTCTGATATTTGACAACTACGACTCCTTTACATATAATATAGTGCATGCTGTGCGCTCGCTCGGATGCGAGCCGGAGGTGCACCGCAACGACGAGATCACCATCGCCGACATAGCTTCCTTCGACAAGATAATCATATCGCCGGGGCCAGGCATACCATCCGAGGCGGGGATTCTCCCCGAGCTGCTCGACGCATATGCCGCCGAAAAGCCGATACTCGGTGTATGCCTCGGTCATCAGGCTATTGCGGAACATTTCGGTGCACGCATTTTCAATATGCCCGACGTGTGCCACGGTATCGGCTCAGAAATACGTGTCACCGCACCCGATTATATCTTCGACGGAATGCCACAGACCTTCCGTGCCGGACGCTATCATTCCTGGGCTGTAGACGACACGTCGCTGCCCGACGGCCTTGAGGTCACCGCCCGAAGCGCCGACGGCGTGGTGATGGGTCTGCGCCACCGCTCGCTCGACGTTCATGGCGTGCAGTTCCATCCCGAGTCGATACTTACCCCCGAGGGGATACATATTTTCGCTAACTTCCTGAACAACCGGTAAAATGAAAGAGATATTAAGCAAACTTATCGAGCATTCGTCGCTCGACCGCGATGAGGCGCGCCGCGTGCTTCTGGATATCGCCGACGGAAAGTGCAACGACTGCCAGCTTGCGGCGTTCATGACCGTCTATCTCATGCGTAGCATCACACTCGACGAGCTGATCGGCTTCCGCGACGCCATAGTGGAGCGCCGTCTGCCGGTAGGGTTCGACGATGCCGATGCCATTGACATAGTAGGTACGGGCGGCGACGGCAAAAACACGTTCAATATATCCACGGCGACATGCTTCGTTGTAGCCGGCACAGGGCGACGTGTCATCAAGCACGGCAACTATGGCGCAAGTTCCGTGAGCAGCGCGTCGAGTGTGCTCGAACACCACGGCGTGCGTTTCACCACCGATCCCTCCGTGCTCCGCCGCTCGCTCGACGAGGCGGGAGTGTGCTATCTCCATGCCCCTCTGTTCAGCCCCGCGCTCAAGAGTGTGGCATCAGCGCGCAAGCAGCTCGGCATACGCACATTCTTCAATATGCTCGGCCCGCTTGTCAATCCCGTGCAGCCGCGTCATCAGCTTCTTGGCGTCTACTCGCTCAAAATGATGCGCCTTTACCATTATATCGCTCAGCACGAGGGGATCGAGTGTACGGTGGTGCATTCACTCGACGGCTACGACGAGATCTCGCTCACCTCACCGTTTAAGGTCGCTTCGCCGCATGGCGAACATGTATACACCCCTGCCGACCTTGGATTCGCCACGGCAGAGCAGCGCGAGCTGTGGGGCGGCGACACCGTTGCCGATGCATCCGCGATATTCGACAACGTGCTTACCGGACGTGGCACGCGCGCCCAGACCGACTGTGTGCTTGCCAACGCCGCCTTTGCCATCCACACACTCGACCCGCGTATTGCGCTTGCCGAGGCCGTAGAGGAGGCCCGGGAGTCGATCAACTCCGGCCGTGCCAACACCTGTTTCCGTAAATTCGTAGAAATCAACAGATAATGAATATACTCGACCGCATAATACAGTCAAAACGGCGCGAGGTTGAGGCCCTGCGTCTTGCGGGCTATTACCGTGCCGTCGGCACTATGGAACCTGCTGAGTACATGCCCTCTATGGTAGCCGCCCTGCGCAAGAGCCCTGAGGGAATAATCGCCGAGTTCAAGCGCCGCAGTCCCTCTCGCGGACTCATCAACCCTGTTGCGGACGTGGAGCTTACCGTCGGCGGATATGCCCGCGAGGGTGCGGCGGCATGCAGCGTGCTCACCGACACACCTTTCTTCGGTGGTTCGGTCACCGATCTGGTGAGGGCACGCCGTGTGGCGCGCGAATACACGCTCCCGCTGCTTCGCAAGGAGTTTATCGTAAGCTGCGAGCAGATAGCCGAGGCGCGTGTGCTCGGTGCGTCGGCCGTGCTGCTTATCGCCTCGGTGCTGACCGGCGACGAACTGTCGGACTTCGCCGCATACGCCCGTTCACTGGGGCTTGAGACGCTTGTGGAGATCCACTCTCCGGAGGAACTCGACAAAGTGGCCGTATGCGACGCCGATATGGTAGGTGTCAACTCGCGCAATCTCGCCGACATGTCGACCGACGTGTCCCACGCCCTGCGGCTCGGCCGGGAGGTGGCAAGCCGCTGCCCCGACACACTCCTTGTTGCCGAAAGCGGTATCACGAGCATCGCCGATGTGGAGCGTCTGCGCAGTTGCGGATACTCCGGCTTTCTGGTGGGGGAGCGTTTCATGCGCGAGGAGGATCCAGCGCATGCGTTACATGAGTTTCTAAATGACATTTCTAAATGACAGATGACTATGAGAAATGACAGACAGCCGCTCCACGCCGAGATGATGATAAAGGTGTGCGGCATGAAGGAGCCAGACAACATCCGTAATGTCGCCGCACTCACACCCATGATGATGGGTTTTATCTTTGCCCCCGGGTCGCCGCGCTATGTCGGCGACCTGGATCCGGAGGTGGTACGTTCTCTCCCTGAACATGTGCGCCCCGTCGGGGTGTTCGTCAACTCCTCCGAGGATGAGGTGGCCGACATTTGCTCGCGCTACGGAATAAAAATCGCTCAGCTTCATGGGGATGAGACTCCTGCCATGTGCCGTTCGCTGCGCGACCGCGGATTTACAGTGTTCAAGGCCATCGGTATCGTGGATGCAGCTGATCTTGCGGGACTTTCGGAATATGAAGGATGTGTCGACATGTTTGTGTTCGACACCAAGACACCCTCCCGGGGAGGCTCGGGGCGGCAGTTCGATCACTCCCTCCTTGCGGATTATGCGCTCGACGTACCCTATCTTCTCAGCGGCGGCATAGGCCCCGATGATGTGGGTACGGTTGTGTCGGCGATGCGTCCCGGCATGGCGGGGATCGACATCAACTCGCGCTTTGAGATAGCCCCCGGCGTAAAGAATCTCCGCGCACTTATCAAATTTATACTTTCACTACGCTCATTCAATGAATATGAATCGGATTACACGCCTTTTTGGGAAAAATAAGCAGGATCTGCTGTCAGTATTTACAACCGCCGGTTATCCGCGGCTTGATTCGACCGGCGAGACGCTACGCGCGCTCAGCGATGCCGGAATAGATATGGTTGAGGTCGGAGTGCCATTCTCCGACCCTATGGCCGACGGCCCCGTCATACAGGAAAGTTCGTCGGTGGCACTGCGCGAGGGGATGACGCTCGCCATGCTCCTGCAGCAGGTGAAGGAGGTGCGTCCGCAGTTGCGCGACGACATGCCGCTTGTGCTCATGGGCTATCTCAACCCCATGATGCAGTACGGTATCGAGCGCCTGTTCCGCGACTGCAAGGAGGCCGGAATCGACGCCATTATAGTGCCTGATCTGCCATTCGACGAGTATCTCAGCGTGTTCCAGAAACTTTGCCGGGAGCATGACCTGCCGATGATAATGCTCATCACGCCCGAAACCGAGGAGGAGCGCATACGCCTTATC
>JAHZGZ010000127.1 GCA_019420545.1 Bacteroidales bacterium
GGCACAGGCTACAACATCTCCAACGTGGCCCTCGTTACGCGCGCGTTCCTATTTTTTGCATACCCCTCCAAAATGAGCGGCGACGAGGCATTCATCGCCCTCAAGAGCACATGCGGACTCGGTGAGGGCGCAATCGCCGACGGCTTCACAGGCGCCACCCCTCTCGGCCAGGTCGCCACATTCGCCGGCGACAAGCTGACGCTCACCAACTCTCTGGGCGAGCCCCTGAGCTACTGGGACATGTTCCTCGGCCTCATTCCCGGTTCGGTAGGCGAGACTTCGACTCTCTGCATCCTCATCGGCGCAGCCATCCTGCTCCTCACCGGCATCGCAAGCTGGCGCATCATGCTGTCGGTATTCGCCGGCGGCTTCCTGATGGGACTCCTTGCCCATGCCTGCGAGACACCGCTATATCCCGCCTCAATGCTTACGGCGGTAGAGCAGATCACACTGGGCGGCTTCGCTTTCGCTGCCGTGTTCATGGCAACCGACCCGGTGACCGCCGCGCGCACCAATACGGGTAAATACATCTACGGATTCCTTGTGGGCGTAATCGCAATCATCATCCGCACCTACAACAACGGCTACCCCGAGGGTGCCATGCTCGCCGTGCTCCTGATGAACGCGCTGGCTCCGCTGATCGACTACTGTGTGGTCGAGGGCAACATACGCCGCCGCATGCGCCGTCTTAACGCTAAAGTCTGAGGGTTATGAATAAGCAAAGCAACGTTTACACCATCATCTATATTATAGTACTGGTGGTAGTCGTGGGAGCTGCACTGGCATTCACGGCGCTGGGACTTAAATCCCGTCAGCAGGAGAATATCAACGCCGACAAGATGAAGCAGATACTCGCATCGGTGCATATCACCCCCGGAAAGGGCGAGGTGACCGCTGATTTCGACCGCTACATCACCCGCTCGTTTATCGTCAACTCGCTCGGCGAGGAGATGCCCGGCGACGCTTTCGATGTAAATACCGCCGAAGAGGCCAAAAAGCCTGTCGGCGAACGTCAGCTTCCGGTATATGAGTGCACTGTCGCTCCCGGCGACGTGAAGTACATCGTGCCCGTCAACGGCGCCGGCCTCTGGGGCCCGATATGGGGATATGTGGCAGTCGACGCCGACGGCTCAACGGTATATGGCGCATACTTCGCCCATCAGGGAGAAACCCCGGGACTCGGCGCCGAAATCGAGAAACCGGCCTTCTCCAACCAGTTCGAAGGGAAGCACATGTTCAAGGACGGAAAGTTCCTCCCCATAGCCGTGCTGAAAGCCGGCCAGGTTCCTGCCAACGGTGAGGACTATGTCGACGGCATCTCGGGGGGCACCATCACCTCAAAGGGTGTGGGCTCGATGATCGACAACTGCATCGGCGCATATGCCAAGTTTATTGAAAACCTCTCGGAAACCCCAAATCGGTAAATCATGGCTACAGAAAACAAAAATCTGAGCGCACTGCTCAATCCGCTGTCGAAAGACAACCCCGTGATTGTCCAGATACTGGGTATCTGCTCATGTCTGGCCGTCACCGCCAAGCTCGAGCCCGCGTGCGTCATGGGTATCTCCGTGATTGCCGTGCTCGCATTCTCCAACGTGATAATATCCCTCATCCGCAATACTATCCCCACCAATATCCGCATTATCGTGCAGCTTGTGGTGGTGGCAGGTCTTGTGGTCATCGTCAACCAGCTCCTCATCGCCTATCAGTACGACGTCAGCAAGCAGCTTTCGGTGTTCGTCAGTCTGATCGTCACCAACTGTATCCTGATGGGCCGCCTGGAGGCATTCGCCATGGGCAACAAGCCCTGGCCGTCGTTTCTCGACGGTATAGGCAACGGCGCAGGCTATGCCATAATCCTCATCATCGTGGCATTCTTCCGCGAGCTTCTCGGAAGCGGCACTCTGTGGGGCGTACAGGTCATTCCGCAATGCTGGTATGAGCACGGATATGCCAACAACGGCCTCATGATACTCCCCCCGATGGCGCTTATCGTCACAGGTTGCATCATATGGGTACACCGTTCGGTCAACAAGGATCTCCAGGAACATTAACCACATATCAATAAGTAGAAGACAATGGAAAATTTCAACATTTTCATCCGGTCGATTTTCGTCGACAACATGATTTTTGCCTACTTCCTCGGTATGTGCTCGTTCCTTGCCGTGTCAAAGAAGGTAAAAACCGCCCTCGGCCTCGGCGCCGCCGTGACGTTCATGCTCGTGGTGTCGCTACCGATCAACTATCTGCTGGAGAACTATGTGCTCCGCGCGGGTGCTCTCAGCTGGCTCGGCCCCGAATTCGCCGACGTCGACCTGAGCTTCCTCTCGCTCATCATGTTCATAGCCGTGATCGCATCGCTCACGCAGCTCGTAGAGATGGCGGTCGAGAAGTTCAGCCCATCGCTCTACGCCTCGCTCGGCATATTCCTGCCGCTTATCGCTGTAAACTGCGCCATTCTCGGCGGCTCGCTCTTCATGCAGCAGCGCGACTTCCCCAACGTCTGGACAGCCACCTGCGCAGGCGCCGGATGGGGCCTCGGATGGCTCCTCGCAATCGTGGCGATAGCCGCGATCCGCGAACGCCTGCAAGAGTACAGCAATATCCCCAAGCCATTGCGCGGGGTGGGTATCACATTCATAATCACCGGTCTTATGGGCATAGCGTTCATGAGCTTCCTCGGCATAAAACTTTGATGAATCAATGAATACACTATCACTGACCATCCTGCTTGCCGGCACCGGTTCGCTCACCGTGATCGCCGGAGTGGCAATATTCCTGATAATCACACTGCTGCTGGTGGCTATGCTGCTCATAGCCAAAAAATTCCTCGTGAAGACCGGCCAGGTGTGCATCAACATCAACAACGACAAAGACGTATTCGCCCAGTCGGGCAAGACACTCCTCTCCACCCTCGCCGACCAGAACGTATTCCTCTCGTCGGCATGCGGCGGCAAGGGCAGCTGCGGACAGTGCAAGGTACAGGTGTTCGAAGGTGGAGGCAACATCCTCCCCACCGAGACC
>JAHZGZ010000128.1:0-13700 GCA_019420545.1 Bacteroidales bacterium
AGGTATCTATATCGACAATCCTACCGTCAGGCTTTATAAGCCGTACACCCATGGCACGTCGCCGCTCCTCGGAGCCAAGTGTATATTCAGTCTTATCGTCGGTACCGAACTCAAATTCTGAATACTTCTCAATAGCAGCCTTATCATTCACATAAATAAGCATACGGGTAAGATGCACGGCATCCACGCCCGGACGTGTATTTCCCGACGGGCCGATATTACGGCCCATCGAGGTCTTATTCCTGGCATCGAAATCCTCATATATTGCCTTGTAGACAGCCGATTCGTTGCGGTATTTTTCCGGGATTTCCCGCACATTGAATGCCGGAAGATCCATCGAATAAACCTCAGCGCGCACTGATTCCACAAACTTACGGTACTTGTCGTTATTGGCGCCCCCAACGGACATAAAGCCAAGCAGCATTACCGCGATCACTAAAATTCTATTCATGTAAGAGCTTGTTTATTGTTTCTTTAAGCATACCTGACGATTGCAGGCTTCGTTCCAGGCCGACAACTGACGGTTCCAGGCAGGAATGTCGGCAAGAGGGATAAGGGTCGAAGTAACTTCCATACGCTTTGTCATCTTCACTTTACCGTCTTGCCAGGAAAACTCACACAGTAACCGCGCCTGCGGACATTCAGCGGCATAATTCTCAGGAAGCGTCACGGCATATCCCTCGGGAATGTCAACGACAGCAGTCCTTTCTACGACAGCCGGAACCAAAAGCAGATAATCGGAACGGCGATCAGCAGTATCCACCCGAGTGCCAAACGGACCATCCGACATATTAAGATCAAGATATATTTCATCACGGGCCACAGTTACAGCGGCAGGATTGGTCACCGGTGCCGACAATGTAACCGTTCCCGGCACCGAGTTATCGTAGACAACACTGTCGTCGGGCACAACCGCATGCGATCCCGACACCAGCGACCGCGCAAGCAACTCGTTCATATGCTGTCGGGGAACGTCGGAAAAAATTGCAGCAAACCGTTCGGCCATCTCCTCTGTACAGCGCCGTGCCACACGTCCCGCAAGGCCATCCGGCGTCAGGGCATACTCATAAGTCATCACATCGGCGGAGGTACACGGCGAATTATCCGGTATATCAATCATCCGATAACCGCCACCGGGCAGTATCATCATAGCATCCTTGCCACATATATTCCAAGGGATATGATTCATTGAAATCTGTTCACCCGTAGGATCCAGAAACAGATATTGTCCGTCAGCGCGGGGCACAATGCATATCATATGGTCGGAGGCCGCCAGCGACGGATTCTCAGCAATGCGGTAAGGGATGGAACGTGTCCCTACAATAGCCGCAGAAGCATCAATACCCGCCCGGTTGAGAAGCGTGGCAAGCAACATCGACATGCCCTTGCAATCGCCATAACGCTTGCGTAAAACTTCGGCGGGAGCATCGGGACGATAGCCGGCCTCACCCTCCTCAAAAGCGACATAGCGCACATTCCGCTGCACATATCGATAGAGACACGCTATTTTTTCCCGTTCACCGGAGATCTCGCCGAGTATGCGGCCAAGAAGTCCGGACAAATCCGGGATTACAGTATCCACATCGAGCAACCGGCTGTGATACCGGTAAAGAGAATCGGTATCGGGAAAGTAGCCCTTTACCATAATAGATGGAAGAGCTGATTTCAGCGACGGCGCGCAAGGATCATCAGGAGCGGGGTCCACATTAGTCAGAGTATACACAACACGCCTCGTCCCGTCATCTGACTTTATGTCGGATCGCGATATGCCTTCCGTAGGAAAATTGCAGTCGGAAAGCTCTATATTCGGGAGCGAGGCGGGTATCTCGACAGTTACGGTTTTATGCCGTATAGGATATTCGTCCAGAAGAAATATACCGGTGAAATATGCCGGATCGGTAAACATACGGCGGAATTTGGGATTAGCCTTTTTGCCTCGTTCGAGATAAAAGTCGAAGTAGCATACCTTACTGTCGTCGTGGAATACACTGGGAGAGTTTACGTTGCGGTACTGAGGTTTGCCACCGGAAGCCTTATCGAGACGCATGGTGTTGTCGTGGAATATATGAGGCTGAATATGCTCTGAGCGTCGTGTGGCCGTATACTCTTCATTCACAGTGTTGGCCACAGTCAAGCCATTCTTTCCATCAATAAAACGGTACATCACATCGCTCTCCGATATCACGACATTCTCGTCGGGAACCGCTGCGCAAAGGGGCATAGCCGAGGTTGCAAACATTACGGCGACAGAAATGCACCGAATTGTCATGGCTGTTAAGGATGGGTTGTATTGCATATCATAGAGTTAAAAACAGAATGTTAATCAGATGAAAAATTAACATCTTCATCCTGCTGAGATGGTATTATTTCACAAATATAGCATATTACTTCGAAATTACAAAAATAATATGCCGGCGCCGCGATATGTTTTTTCATTCGCGGTGCCGGAACTATGGAAACTGGAACATTGGTTTTACACAACTATTTCTTTTCCAAAAGGAGAGATACGGAATTCCATGCCGAGGCGGTATCAAGTACTTTCAGCATGTCGGGCCATTCGGCAACCGGAAGCAACGCTTTGTCATAACATTTGGTCACTTCAATAACGATCTTACCTTCCTCCGGGCCAATGGTTTTTACCGAAAACGTACCGGCGGCATTTGTAACCGACCGATCAAGAGCCGAAAGATCCTTTGGATTTACAGAATATCCCGCAGGAACATTCAGAGTAATGCGCGTGATATACCGGCGCGGCGAACCGAAATACGCGTCAACATCACGGTCGCGGTCGGAAGGAAGCACTTCAAGCTGATCATTGAGCATCTTGCCTACAGAAATCACAAGGTTCTTTCCCGCACGCTTCACCAGATCATCCATACGATACGACAGTTCATAAACCAGTTCAGGATGAGCCGGATCAACTCCAAGAGATACCACCTTGCCGTCGATCAACTCCGCCGGGGCAGTACCATGATAGTTTTCGATCTCTTCTTTGAAATCATCTTTCTGCTGACGCCGCCCGTCGGCATAACGCTCCACACGGTCGGCTGCCTCTTTTTTCTTCTCCTTCACATTTACTTCTCGACCAAAACGTGACAGATACTTGCGATACCCTTCATTCATATCCTCTTCCGACAGGATATTGTAAGCATGGCGCTTGGTATAGCCGAGATGCGATTCCTTTCTGGCGATTACAAGAGCTGTCCCGTCGACGGTCACGTCAACATCCGTGATATTGCGGTTATCGTCGGCATCCGACATCGGTATCGTGAAGAAGTTATCGCCATCCGGATCTTTTTTCCTCTCTTTCGGCTTTCGCCACATGATAGCTTTACGCCCTTGTGCTGTAGAAAGAATCTCGGAAGGGGCATGAATGGAGACACTCGGCGGGAAATAGTAACGCGCGGAATCACCTTGCAGACGTACGAAATAGATAGTATTACCAAGATTTATCACCTCGTCCAAAGGGTCCTGATCGGGGATGGATGAGAGTCCCGACTCGACAGGAAACTTATGAGCCTTGAGCAGACCATAGAACTGCACGGCGAAATCATGCAGATCGAGACGTGCACGGTTACCGATATAAGTATAACATAACAGATTGTAAAGATAATCGGCACCTTCAGCCGGTGATATTTTACCGGCTTTTACCATCTTCTCTATTTCACCGGCTATCTTATGGCCGTCCTTCATATAATTCTTGAGCACAAGATCACCGGCCATGGATCCTTTTTCAAGCCACCAGTCATCCTGTTCCCATCTGTCACCGATTATCGCAGCAGCTGAAGGATTGGCCTGCAAACCGTCGGTACGGGCACTTTTAGGTGTAAAATCACTGCTGTTACGCCGGTTGAACACATACATGCTGACGTAAGGAGATTGCTGAGAGGTGCGGTACCACAGACGCGGTTCTTTCGACGATATGTCGGCAATCTCCATATCAAGTACATAATTACCGTCGTCATCACGTGTCACAGTGAAGTCGGGAGCTCCGTTGACGGTACGGTACTGAGTGCTCAGATTATCGTCGATAACACAATGTATCCGATAATTCAGTATCGGTGCATCCTCTTTCAGATAGAATGTGACAGGATCCGGATTAACATTCTGCATACGTGTCTCGGTATAGAAAAACACGTCAATATCATCGCCGATCTCCAGGCCGGGTATAGCGAGCTTACGGCTTTTCTTTTCGCCCTTTTTACCTTCTTCCACCTCCACGAAATCTGAGGTATCTATATCGACAATCCTACCGTCAGGCTTTATAAGCCGTACACCCATGGCGTGGCGGCTCTTCTCGTAGCCTTCGTAGTAGCTCTTCTTATTATCGGTGCCGAAATCAAATTCCGAATATTTTTCCAACGCCGCCTTATCATTGACATGGATAAGCATACGTGTCAGATGGCCGGCCTCTACACGTGCTCGACGCGAAATAGTAGGGAGCATCAGAGGGCCGGGACGCACGCCTACACCTGTCTTTTTCTTGGCGTCAAAATTCTCATAGATAGCCTTGTATACTGCCGATTCGTTACGATACTTCTCCGGGATCTCTCTTACCTTGAATGCAGGAAGATCCATCGAATACACATCGGCGCGCACAGTATCGGCAAACGCGCGATATTCAGCCATATCGTCGGCACGCATGGCACCCGCCGCACCTAACAGTACGGCAGTAATCAATAAAATTTTTCTTATCATATTATTTTGTTTTTCTCTCAGCCTGAAGGCACCGTATTGCCATGGCGATAAGGTAACGTAATATTGCATGTCCCAAATTTAGGGATATACAAAGAGATAAAGTGTGATTCAAATCACACTTTCATCATACATGGGAATAAAATACCAAAAAGTCGGAAAAACAAGCTCTTATTTGCAGATTCTGGTCTTCATTCGTGACAATGTTTCGCGCGTAACCCCGAGATATGAAGCGATAGCCCCTGTCGACATATGGTTGGGAGCATCAGGCATTCTTTTAAGGAGCTCGTCATAACGCGACTCTATCGAGTCGCAACGATAGGATATCCCACGTACCATAAAACCGTAGGCCACAGCATAGGTAAAACGCAGTCTGTAGTCTGGCGAAACGCTGTCCATATAGCTGATTACGGCATCAATAGGGAGGACTGAGATCTCCGACGTACACAGGGCCTTCACATCAAACCCCGATATGCGTCCGGGAATCATCGAAATGTAGGCGCCTATTAGTTCATCGGTAAAGGCAATTGAGCATGTCTGGTCATCACCCTTATA
The DNA here is from genome assembly GCA_019420545.1 of Bacteroidales bacterium. Taxonomy (GTDB): domain Bacteria; phylum Bacteroidota; class Bacteroidia; order Bacteroidales; family Muribaculaceae; genus Muribaculum. The sequence continues at coordinate 5,251 of JAHZGZ010000128.1, forward strand.
GTCGGGATGGATAAACGCAAAGCCTCCCGAATTTACAACTGCAATTTCCAAGGCCGGCATGCCAAGCCTACAGAAACAATCACCCTTGCGAAGCGTCCGATGATCACCTTTCTCCCGCAAAAAAATACGTACCGGCGACAGATCGAATACATCATAAAGTTTGAGGTCGGCCATATCCTGTTATAATATAGGAGATAATGGGCCTCAGAATTCCCAAAGACGAGTAGAAAGATTAAGCATGAAAGTCGTGGCTCCGGTATGGGGCTGTGCCAGCGAAATGCCTACAGAGAACTGCCGCACATTGATGCCCGCGCATGCTGAAAATCCGCTAAGGAAACTGCGGGAATATGTGCCCATATCTGTACGTGTCTTATAATTATACCCCACGCCTGCATAAAAACGGTCGGACGGCAGCCACTCTACGCCGAACACAAGATGCCGGAAAAGATTTGAGCCGAACGAATCTTTTTTCTCCATTTCCGTTGCGGTTGCCGAACCATCGCCCGCATCATAATAAGGAAGATGCCATTTGGTCAGATTCCATGCAGTAACCGACAGCCGCAAAGGCACATCGGCAAGCTGCTTGCTAAGTCCGAGCCTTACATCTACAGGCAGACGGTCATACCGTTCGTTAAACCGCTTTATCTGGCCTCCGAGATTGGCCACGACTGCCGAAAGCGACACGCCACGGTCGGGATCATAGTAGTTGATGCCGAGATCGGTTCCCAACGCAAAGGCCGAATATGACTCATATGAGGAATAAATTCCCTTTACAGTAATACCGCCTCGGAGATTGCCGGTTATATCGTGGCGATAGGTTGCCGAGAAGGCCACATCCTTGGCTGAAAACGTTCCGGTAATATTCCCCGACACATCCGTCGCTTTCATGTCGCCGTAGCCGAAATATTGTATCCCGGCCGCCCAGGCGCCATGCTCGCCCGCAGCCATTCCATAACGTATGCCCGCGAAATTCGACTCGCCGACGTATCGCATATAGTTGAGGCCGAGCTGCTTCTCAACCTCAGGCCCAAGCAGAGCCGGATTCTGGTCGGTAGAGTTAATATCATCGTCAACCAATGTGATATTTACCCCACCAAGCCCATATATGCGGCTTGAAGCAGTGATATTAAGAAAATTATAGGCGGTAGAGCCATCAACGGCAAATGCCGTCGACGATGATGCCGTCAATACGGCAAGGAATGATATGATACGGTTTCTTACAGTCATTATTATAGCCATTGCAGGAATCGCGCGTGCGATACCCATTGTTTACAACGTGTACCGGCACCATCATATTGCACCATGCTTCAGCTAAAATGCAAATAAACTTAAAACATCTCTAAACAAATAGAAAATCTTGACCGGACTATTGCATTTGACGTAAGCTAACTATAAATTTGCAGAAACCCCGCAGCCACGGTTTTGCCTCTCTTCACATGATGCGGCGTATTACACTCACATATTTATATGACTAAACGATCTACTCCTGACAAATCTCTACTCACCCTCTCCCGACTCATGTTAATTGCTGTGCTTGTACTGACGGCCACAACCGGCAGAGCACAGATGCGCCGCATTGCCGTGCACACTACCGACCAGTCGCTCGCGCTGACAGAAATAAATCCCGGCCGCAATTTCAGTGCCGATATAATAGAGGCATACGATTTCGAGACCGTCGACGAACCGCCCACATTTCCCGGAGGATATGGTGCACTGATGCAGTTTATCAACGCATCGCGCACATATCCGGCCCATGCCTACGCACAAAAGATACAGGGCAGAGTACTATGTTCGTTTATCGTACAGCCCGATGGAGAAATCACCCATGTAAATGTGTTGCGCGGCATAGAACCGTCGCTCGACCGTGAGGCGGTACGCATTCTCGACGGTATGCCGCGATGGCATGCCGGACGCATGGACGGCACCAAAGTACCGGTCTATTGTATTTTCCCGATTACTTTCCGCTTATAAAGGATATTTTACGCAAACAGTCCATAGATAGCACCACAGTATCAGAGTGCCGACACAATGTGCCGGCACTTTTTTCATCCATCGTATTCAATTTTATAGGTGATATAGTATCTCAATTCGGGAAAATAGTGCTATATTCGCAATCGAAATAACTATAACAATTCTCTGATATGGCAACAAAGCGCAATCTCAAGAAAGCCGTCAAGGCTGTATGCGGCAATATCGCCGGTGAATGTATCATCGCACGCAACCTCATCCCCGGTATCGATGCCGACAAGATGAACCAGATAGTAATCGATCTGGCCGATCTCCAGTACGACACCATCACCAAAGTATCTTTCTCTTTCGACAAGGGCAAAAGCTCATTTGAAAACGCCCACGCATATAAAACCTCTCGCGACAAGTATTTCCGCAAGGCCTACGATAAACTCATCGAGGACTTCAACAAAGGTATCGAGGATATCGTAGCTAAAATGAACGAAGCTCTCCCCGCTGCACAGAAAGAAGCCAACGTCGCTGCCGCCAAATAACGATGGAATTATCCAAATGGCTGCTGCACATGGCAGGATGGACAGTCGAGTATACGGTACCCGACTATCCTAAGTGCATTATATGCGTGGCGCCTCATACTTCCAACTGGGACTTCATACTTGGCGAACTGACCATACGCTCTGTGGGCCGCAAAGCCGGATTTCTGATGAAGGAATCCTGGTTTCGCTGGCCATTGGGTGCCATATTCCGTGCTATCGGCGGCATACCCGTGCCTCGCAGGAACAAAAAACAATCACTTACAGAAGTCATTGTAAAGAAATTCCACGAATCCTCACGACTCGTACTCGCCATTACCCCGGAAGGTACCCGCAAAGCTACCGCAAAGTGGCACAGCGGGTTTCTATACATAGCCCGGGACGCCGGTGTGCCGCTTGTACTCGGTGCAATCGACTACAAATACAAGCGCATAATCGTCGACCGCACATATACGCCTACCGGCGATGTTGAGCAGGACATGCGCAACATCAAAGAGTATTACAGTCAATTCCACGGACGCTACCCCGATAAATTTATCACAGACTGACCACGATGAACGAAAGCGATAACCGTCCTCACCTCAACGGCCCGCTGACCGTAGCGGCAGTGGAGCTCGACACGGCGCCATCCGACAAAAAGGCCAATCTCCAGGCGGCAGCTGCGGCAATTGAGACGCTTGCCGGACATGCCGACGTAGCCCTGCTTCCTGAGATGTTCTCGGCGGGCTACATACTCGACCCGCAGGCGGCCCGTAGCTTGGCAGAGCCATCCGACGGGCCGACCATCGAATGGAGCGCCCGACTCGCCGCACAATGCAATCTTGCCGTGGCGGGATCGTTCATCGCCCTCGACCACGACGGGAGGCTCTTCAACCGGGCGTTTTTTACCGAGCCCTCAGGTGAAACGACATATTACGACAAACATCATCTTTTCACCACGGGCGGCGAGGATCGGGTCTATACCCCCGGTCGTAAGCGCATCCCCGTCATCCGCTTCCGCGGATGGAACATCGCCATCGCGGTATGCTACGACCTGCGCTTCCCGGTATGGCTGCGCAACATCGCAGGCGCTTATGATCTGCTCCTTGTCACAGCCAACTGGCCCGACTCGCGCGCATACGCATGGCGGCAATTGCTCATTGCCCGTGCGATTGAGAATCAGGCCTATGTGGCAGGATGCAACCGTACGGGAACAGATTCGTTCGGCACCTACGAAGGAACCTCGGTAATTGTCGATCCCAAAGGTACGGTAATAAGTTCCACGGCACATACCGCAACCGGCACACCATGCTGTGTGGGGCGTCTCTCGCACGCCGCTCTCGATGAATTCCGCACAAAATTCCCCGCCTATCTCCATGGCGACTCTTTCTCCCTCCTCTAAAAGAATGACCATCAATGTGTAGGGACGCGGCGTGCCGTGTTATACCATACAATATTGCATGCCATATGCCCTACATAAAATTAAGAACAAAGGGGTGCCACTCCACAGTGCGCTGAGATCATACCCTCCGAACCTGACGCGGATAATGCCGCCGAAGGGATTGTTATCTTCTCTGTCAAGGTCGGTATCAATGATCTTCCGGGATAATATCTCAGCAACATGTGGCGACACCGCTTCGACACAATAAAATATATGCTGAGCTACATTCCAGTACTCTCAATTGCCGGTTCCGACTCGTCGGGCGGCGCAGGCATCCAGGCCGACATCAAAACCATGTCGGCCCTCGGCGTATACGCCATGACCGCAATTACGGCAATCACCGTGCAGAACACACTTGGAGTGACCGCCGTACAGGCAATACCCCCCGACATCATCACGGGGCAGATTGATGCCGTATTCGCCGATATTCCCGCGCGGGCCATAAAAATCGGAATGCTCTTCGATGCCATTACCGCCGCCACGGTAGCCGATTCGCTCGCATGCCACCGCGCACGCAACATAGTGCTCGATCCGGTGATGATCTCCACTTCCGGATCGCGTCTGCTCGCGGCCGATGCGATCGACGTGATCGTGCGCCGCCTCATACCTATGGCCGAGATCATTACCCCCAACGCAATGGAAGCAGAAGCCCTCACCGCCTCTACCGATCCTGAAGTGCAGATCAATCGCTTGCGCGAAATGGGTGCGCAAGCCATTCTGATAAAAGGTGGCGACAGCAACACCGCTCTTGACACGGTAACCGACTGGCTCTTTACACCTGCAGCCGGTATGATGAGCCTTGACTCGCCGCGCATACGCTCCGTCAACACACATGGCACCGGCTGTACACTCTCCTCCGCAATCGCATCGTTCCTGGCCATGGGCTATTCGGTAGTCGAAAGTGTGCTCAAAGCGAAAGAATACATTTCGCAAGCAATCGAAAAGGGGGGCCGCGTATCTGTCGGACACGGACACGGCCCTGTCAATCATTTCCACCACCCCGTGCCGCTCATCATAAATGAATCGTAATCTTTTCGCCATATTTGTGCGTTCTGATTATAAACATATACCTATATAATTATGGAAGTAACTGTCAACGACAAAAAAATCACGGTTCCCGACCACACATCACTTCAGGGAGCGCTCAATCTGGCCGGTATCAATCCTGAGGGCGTAGCCACCGCACTCAACGGCAACGTAGTGCCGCTCACCCAACGCGATTCGACCATTCTTAATGATGGCGACTCGATACTCGTAATCCAGCCCTTCTACGGCGGGTAATGTAACCGACACAGACATTTCGAATCACATGCTGCGTATAGCCATTACTCCGCCGGAGATACATCCCGACGAGGCGACGATCATCAAATCCATACTCGACGCGGGCTGGGACTTCGTGCATCTGCGCCATCCCGATGCATCCCTGCGCGATATGCGCAATCTCATCGAAGCCATCCCTCAGCATCTGCATGGACGACTGAAGCTTCACGGTCATTTCGACCTCCTATGCGATTTCAACCTCGGCGGCATACACCTCAACCGCCGCTGTCCTGTCGCACCCACCTATTTTACCGGAGCGGTATCGCGCAGTTGCCATACGCTCGACGAAGTTCGCCGTCACGTACAGGAGTGCAGCTACGTCACTCTCAGCCCCATATTCCCGAGCATCTCCAAACCGGGCTATCGTGGTACATTTTCACCAATAGAGCTGTCGGCCATTCCCGATGGCAAAGTAGTGGCACTCGGCGGAATTGTTCCACAACGGATAAACGAACTCGCGCAATATCCGTTTGCCGGGTATGCCGTACTCGGATATCTTTGGGAAGATGTAACTGCCGACAATATCGGCGAGCGCCTACATCAGTTTGACATCCAGCAATAACACACTTTCTCCAAAACCATATGCTACAATTTATCACCCATCCATCATCGCGGTTTACCATTCCCGAAGAAGTGCGGCTCGTCCTCGAAGGTGGCTGCAAATGGATTCAGCTACGCATGAAAGATGCCGATTACGACACAATGCGCGCCATTGCAGAAGAGATTATTCCGCTCTGTAAAGAACATGATGCCATAATGGTGATCGACGACAACGTAAAGCTCACCGAAGAGCTTCGGGTACATGGCGTACATCTCGGCAAACACGACATGCCCCCCGCTCAGGCCCGCGAGGAACTGGGCCCTCACGCCATTATCGGAGTGACAGCCAACACGGCCGCCGATATTCTCGCCATGCGGGGAATCGACGTCGACTACGTAGGCCTCGGCCCTTTCCGCTTCACCACAACAAAAAGCGCCTTGTCTCCCGTGATCGGACTCGACGGATACCGCGATATCATGTCGGAAATACGCAGCGCAGGGTGTGAGCTACCCGTAGTTGCAATCGGCGGCATCACGCTCGACGACATTGAGCCGCTTATGGATACAGGCGTCAACGGAGTTGCAATGTCAGGAGCTATCATCAATGCTCCCGATCCGACCGAATATACAGCACGCGTGCTTGCACATCTCAACCGCCAATAATCACAACAACATATACAATACACATTCAGCAATGGATAAACTTATAATCGGAGGTCGCGAGTTCTCCTCGCGCCTTTTCATGGGTACGGGCAAATTCAGCAGCAACCGGCTGATGCTCGACGCCATAATCGCTTCCGGCTCGGAGATGATCACCGTGGCTATGAAGCGCATCGACATGGACAACGCCGCTACCGACGACATGCTCGCCCACATCAACCGCGACCATGTACAATTTCTGCCCAACACCTCGGGAGTACGCAACGCCAAGGAGGCCGTGCTTGCCGCACACCTCTCACGCGAGATTTTCCATACCGACTTCCTGAAACTGGAAATACATCCCGATCCCAAGTACCTCCTCCCCGACCCCATCGAAACGTTGGCAGCCACAGAGATTCTCGCGGCCGAGGGTTTTCACGTATTGCCCTACATCCAGGCCGACCCGGTGCTCTGCAAGCGTCTTGAGGATGCAGGCGCGGCTGCCGTGATGCCCTTAGGAGCACCGATAGGCACCAACAAAGGCCTCAAGACCCGTGATCTGCTTGAGATAATCATTGCGGAAAGCCGCGTGCCGGTAGTTGTCGACGCCGGACTCGGCGCACCGTCCCATGCCGCGGAGGCGCTTGAGATGGGCGCCGACGCCGTACTGGTAAATACCGCAATCGCAGTAGCCGGAAACCCGGTAGAGATGGCCGAGGCTTTCCGCCTCGCCGTAGAGGCCGGCCGCAAGGCCTATCTCGCCGGACTCGGCCGTGTAAGTCACCGTGCCGAAGCCTCATCACCACTCACCTCATTTCTCTCGTAACCGATATTCTCACATATGAAAATCAACGATATCGACGTACACAACTATCCGTCGTCAGAAAAAGTGTATCTCCACGGCAAACTCCATGACATCGACGTGCCGATGCGCCGTATCAACCTGACTCCTACCGTCAAGATTGTAAACGGCGAGAAATTCGTCCGCCAGAACGACCCCGTATATGTCTATGATACCTCGGGCGTATACACCGATCCGGCAGTGACAGTCGACATAAACAACGGTATCCCGCGCACACGCGAAAAATGGATCGCCGAGCGTACCGATCTGGAACAGTTGCCTCATATCACCTCGGAATACGGACGCATGCGCGAGGCTGACAGCAGCCTCGACACGATACGCTTCGCCCACCGCTACGCGCCGCGCCGCGCGAAAGAGGGATGCGCCATAACCCAGATGTCACTGGCCCGGCAGGGCATCATCACACCTGAGATGGAGTATGTGGCCATACGCGAAAACCTCAACAACGAGGCTCTCGGCATCAAGTCGGACATCACCCCCGAGATGGTGCGCCAGGAGGTTGCCGCCGGACGCGCGGTAATCCCCGCAAACATCAACCATCCCGAAAGCGAGCCGATGATCATCGGCAGCAAGTTCCTCGTCAAGCTCAACACCAACATAGGCAATTCGGCGCTGTCGTCGGGCATCGAGGAAGAGGTAAGCAAAGCCGTATGGAGCTGCTACTGGGGAGGTGACACACTGATGGATCTCTCGACCGGCGACAACATCCACGAGACTCGCGAATGGATTATCCGCAACTGCCCGGTGCCGATGGGAACCGTACCCGTATATCAGGCACTTGAAAAGGTGAACGGCGACGTGTCGAAACTGTCGTGGGAAATCTATCGCGACACCCTTATCGAACAGGCTGAGCAAGGTGTCGACTACTTCACCATCCATGCCGGTGTACTGCGCCGTCATGCCGACCTCATCTCAGAGCGCCTGACAGGTATCGTAAGCCGCGGCGGCTCGATAATGACACAGTGGGCCGTGATGCACGGCGAAGAGAATTTCCTCTATACCCACTTCGATGAGATATGCGAGATCCTCGCACGCTACGACGTTGCCGTATCACTTGGTGACGGCATGCGTCCCGGATCAATCCACGATGCAAACGACACATCGCAGTTCCTTGAACTCGTTGAGGACGCGGCGCCCACCGAGAAAGCATGGGCCCACGGCGTGCAGGTGC
>JAHZGZ010000128.1:13710-14848 GCA_019420545.1 Bacteroidales bacterium
AAAATCCGCGAGAACATGGACCGTCAGATCTCATCATGCCACGAAGCCCCCTTCTATACCCTCGGTCCGCTGACCACCGATATCGCTCCCGGCTACGACCATATCACCTCGGCAATCGGTGCCGCGCAGATAGCTTGGATGGGAACGGCTATGATCTGCTACGTAACGCCAAAGGAGCATCTGTCACTCCCGAATCTCGAGGATGTGCGCAACGGTGTTATCGCATATAAGATTGCCGCCCATGCAGCCGATCTCGCCAAAGGCCATCCCGGCGCACAGGTACGCGACAACGCCATGAGCCGCGCGCGCTACGAATTCCGCTGGAAAGACCAGTTCAACCTCTCGCTCGATCCGGCACGCGCACGTCAGTACTATGTTGAAAGCCATAAAGCCGACGGCGACCATTTCTGCACAATGTGTGGCCCCAACTTCTGCGCAATGCGCATCTCGCAGTCTGTCGCCGACGACTGCGCCAAGTAATATGCCGTAAGATTACAGATAGAAATCACCCGTAAGGGACTTGTATTCATCGCTGCCTATCAGTAGATTGTCTACTATGGGCGGCGATGCTGTTTTTGTGCGACGCATCTCCCACAGCAGACGCGACGGAGCAGGCGCGCTGCTCTTTGTCCACACTCTTGTCAGCCGTGACAGTTTCAGTCCCGACAATTCCATATCGAAAGTAATATCCGCCTCACGCTCGACAGGGGAAACCATCGAGAGTACACCGTCGGGAGAAAGAAGTCCTTTCGCGCACGCATTCATTATTACAGCATAATCGAGGCCCGTGCCATGTCGCGCAAGCATACGACCGCGATCAGGCGCTTTCAGTTCAGTCTTGAAAAAGGGGGGATTGCTGACAACGGAGTCAAACGGCCCGGCTACGACGGATGCTGCATATTCGGCAAAATCGGCACACACGATGTCGATACGGTCGCCCCATGGCGACGAATCGACATTCGCCTTGGCCTCACGGCACGCATCCTCCACTATATCAATACCCGTCACCTGTGCTTGCGGGAAACGTTGCGCCATCATCAGCGCTATAAGTCCACTCCCGGTACCGACATCAAGCACACGCACAGGTCTGCCCCCATCCATTTCAGAACCGGTGCCAGTTTCCGGCACGCCGGCCCAT
>JAHZGZ010000129.1 GCA_019420545.1 Bacteroidales bacterium
CCTGGCCTCCGAGAATGTCGAGCAGCTCCGAGGTGATAGCCTGCTGGCGCAGCTTGTTGTATTCAAGCTGCAGCTGCTCGAGAAGTTTCTTAGCGTTGTCGTTGGCGCTCTGCATGGCCATGATGCGCGCTGCCTGCTCGCTGGCCACGTTTTCGGTGAAGATCTCCTGCACTACCGAAAGCACGAAGAGCGGGAGCACCGAGTTGAAGATCGTGTTGGCGTCGGGCTCGAAGATGTAGGGGCGGCACTGTACCGTCACGCTGTTGGCGGTAAGCGTCTCCTGCACCACGGGGAGCAGCTGCTCGTTGCGGAGCACCTGGCGGCTCATGCTCTTGAAGTTCATGTAGACCATATCGAGCAGGTCGATATCGCCGTCGAGAAACTTCTGCTGGAGCGTGGCGGTGAATGCCTTCACGGCCTCACCGTCGCTCTTGGCATGAATGTCGCCGATGACCTCCACGCTGATGCCATCGCCGGCGAGCTTGCGGGCGGCCTTCACCATCTTGTTGCCCACGGGATAGAGCACGATCTCCAGGGATGCGCCATAGCGCTCGCGAAGGGCGTTGATGCGCAGGAGCAAACCCTTGAAGATGTTGATGTTGTAAGCGCCGCAGAGACCGTCGTCGCTGCCCCATACGGCGATACCCGCACGGGACACCTCACGCGTAAGGGTAAGGGGCGAGCTGAATTCGGCGTCGGCCGACAGCAGATTGCCCATGATGGTCTCGATCTGGCCGCGGAAGGGGAGCAGACGGCGAAGCGACTGCTCGGCCTTGTGCATCTTGGCCGACGAAATCATCTTCATGGCGCCGGTGATCTTCTCCGACGACTTGACCGACCCGATGCGGCCTTTGAGTTCTCGCAGAGTTGCCATTGTAATTATTAATATGAAGCGGTGCGGAGCCGGGCTCCGCACTGCTTCCGTCAGTTTCTTTGTTAATTCTTGTAGCGGCTTGCTATCTCGCGTGCCGACAGGGTGAGCTTCTCGGTTACATCGTCGGTAAGCTGGCCGGCAGCGATAGCGTCGAGCACCTCTTTCTGGTACTTGGCGTGGAGCAGCTGGAGGAACAGCTTCTGGAACTCGCCCACCTTGTCGAGGGGCACATCCTCAAGGAGGCCCTTGGTTCCGCAGAAGATTACGGCAACCTCGTCCTCGACGGCCATAGGCTCGTACTGGGGCTGGATGAGGAGCTGTTCGTTCTTGCGGCCCTTGTCGATAACGCGCGCGGTAACGGGGTCGATGTCGCCGCCGAACTTGGTGAACGACTCGAGCTCGCGGAACTGCGCCTGGTCGATCTTCAGCGTACCGGCGATCTTCTTCATAGGCTTGATCTGCGCGTTACCGCCCACACGCGACACGGAGATACCCACGTTGATGGCGGGACGGATACCGCGGTTGAAGAGGGCGGTCTCGAGGAAGATCTGACCGTCGGTGATGGAGATCACGTTGGTAGGGATGTAAGCCGACACGTCGCCTGCCTGGGTCTCGATGATGGGGAGCGCGGTGAGCGAGCCTCCGCCCTTCACCTTGTCCTTGAGCACGGCGGGAAGGTCGTTCATCGAAGCGGCCACTTCCTGATTGTCGATAATCTTGGCGGCACGTTCGAGCAGACGCGAGTGGAGGTAGAAGATATCGCCGGGGTATGCCTCGCGGCCCGAGGGGCGCTTGAGGATAAGCGAGATCTCACGGTAGGCCACAGCCTGCTTCGAGAGGTCGTCGTAGACGATGAGGGCGTCGCGGCCGGTGTCGCGGAAATACTCGCCGATGGCTACGCCGGCAAAGGGTGCGTAGTAACGCATCGAAGCCGAGTCGGAGGCGTTGGCGGCCACGATCACGGTATAGGGGAGAGCGCCGTTGTCGCGCAGGGTCTGCACGAGGGCTGCCACTGTCGATGCCTTCTGGCCGATGGCCACGTAGATACAGTAGACGGGCTTGCCCTCCTCGTAGTTCTTGCGCTGGTTGATGATGGTGTCGATGGCGATGGCGGTCTTGCCGATCTGGCGGTCGCCGATGATGAGCTCGCGCTGTCCGCGACCGATGGGCACCATCGAGTCGATGGCCTTGATACCGGTCTGGAGCGGCTGCTTCACGGGCTGACGGAAGATAACGCCGGGGGCCTTGCGCTCGAGGGGCATGCGCAGACGCTCGCCGCTGATGGGTCCGGCGCCGTCGATAGGCTCGCCGAGCACGTTGATGACGCGACCCAAGAGGCCTTCGCCAACGAGCACCGATGCGATCTCGCCGGTGCGGCGCACGGTCATATTCTCAGTCACCCGGTCAACGCTGTTGAGCAGAATCACACCTACGTTGCTTTCCTCGAGGTTCATGGCAACGCCTTTAACGCCATTCTCGAACTCGACGAGCTCGTTGGCGCGCACATTTTCGAGTCCGTAGACGTGGGCAACACCGTCGCCGACCTCAAGGACTGTTCCAACTTCTTCGAACGACACCTTTGAGTTGACGTTCTCAAGCTGTTGCTTTAATACTTCCGATATTTCGCTTGGGTTGATCATTCTTGTTGTGGGGGATTTACTTGCTAAGGAGTTTGAGACGCAGCTGCCGCAGCTCGCTCTCGAGCGAGGCGTCAAGACGCTCGGAGTTGACGTCGACGATGAAGCCGCCGATGATGGCGGGGTCGACCGTGTGGGTATATTCCACAGTGGCTCCGGGCAGATGACGCTCTACCAGGTCGTGCAGCTTGCCGACTACATCGTCGGGCATGTCGGCCGCGGTGACTATCTTCACGAGGCAGATGTTGTTGGCGCGGCGGTAGATGTCGAGATAGCGCAGTGCGATGGCGCGCACCATGTCGATGCGGCGGTTCTCCACCAGCAGCTTGAGAAAGTCGGCAAAGACCGTGTCGGTGCTCTCGGCCCGTGCGGCCGTGGTGAGCAGGCCGGTCTTATCTGCGGTGGCCACAAACGGATTTGCGACTACCTCCTGTAGGCGTGGCTGCTCGACAAACGAGGCACACAGGGATTTCATCAGCTCATACACCCTGTCGGCCGCTCCCTTTTCGAGGGCGAACTTATAGAGGGCTTTGGCGTAACGGTTGGGGATAAGACCTTGGTCCATGTCGGTTGTCAGTTGTTGGTTTCCATTTCATCAAGGAGGGAGTCGACGAGCTTGGTTTGCGCCTTGCGGTCGGCCATCTGTCCGCGCACCACCTTCGTGGCGATGTCGAGGGCGAAGGAGCTTACCTCGTCGCGGAACTGCTGACGGGCTTCCTTGCGCTCCTGCTCGATCGACACCTTTGCGGCGTCCATCACCTTCTGTGCCTCCTTGGAGGCGGCGGCGCGGGCTTCCTCGATTATCTCGGTTTTCATGCGGTCGGCCTCGCGGAGTATCTCGGCCTGCTGCTTGCGCGCTTCGTCGATATACTTCCCGGCCTCCTGGCGGGCGTTGTCAAGTTGCTCTTTGGCACTTTGTGCATACTCCACACCCTTGTCGATGAGATCGGCACGGTCGTCGATGCTCTTCATGATGGCAGGCCAGCCCCACTTCCACAGTACGAAGAAGAGGATGGCGAATGCCACGAACATCCAGAATACCAGGCCGAATTCAGGCGTGAACAGTTCCATGTGGCGGAGATGCTACTGATTAGAGGAAGAATGCCAGAACGCAGACGATG
>JAHZGZ010000013.1 GCA_019420545.1 Bacteroidales bacterium
CCATGTCGGGGCGAGGCGGTTGAAAAATTCTCGTTCATCCATAAGTGGGTATAGTGGAGGAATGGTGATAAGAAGAGAGAGTATATAGAGAGGATATATTGTATAACCTTATACCAGCCCACCATGTTCAAGAAGATCTCGATTGGCGAAGATTTCATCGGTCGGGCCGTCGGCAAGCACGTGTCCGCGCGACATTACTATGGTGCGCGGACATAGCTCTCTGACCATCTCTATGTCGTGGGTTGCGATAAGGCATGTATGGCTGAATTTTGCCACACGGTCGATCATCATGCGCCGGGCATGCGGGTCGAGATTGCTCGACGGCTCGTCGAGCACCAGTATATTCGGCTCCATGGCGAGTACTCCGGCAATGGCCACGCTGCGTTTTTGACCGCCTGAAAGTTCGTAAGTCACCCGTTCGCGTAGCTCGTACGCTCCTACGGCTTTCATGGAATCCCTGACGCGTCGCCTTACCTCCTCTTCGGGGAGCTTCATGTTGATAGGACCGAACGCCACATCTTCCTCTACGGTAGGCATGAACAGCTGGTCGTCGGGATTCTGGAATACGATTCCCACTGTGCGGCGGATTATGGGGAGTGTCTGTTTCGTTACAGGAACGTCGCCTATTACGACGCTTCCTGCCGAAGGCATGAGCAGGCCGTTGGTGTGGAGTATCATTGTTGATTTTCCGGCACCGTTGGCCCCGACAATACCGACTTTTTCTCCATGGGTGATGTAGAACGATACGTCGTCGAGGGCTTTCTGGCCGTTGGGATAGGTGTAAGTCACATGGTCGAACTTTATGTAGTGGTGGCTCATTTCGGATGCTTTTGAAGAATTTACCTGATGTGTTATGAATGACGTGTATTATGCCGGAAGGTGCAGCAGTGCTCCCACATTGACAAAACGGCATGCGACGAGGGCTATGCAGCATACCGCAAGGAATACTGTGTCGCGAAGGTGCCAGCGCGTACGCGTTATTGAGCGGATTTCGCCGGTAAAGCCACGCGACACCATGGCCATGTGTATGCGTTGCGCTCGGTTTACGGTACGTATCAGCAGTTGCCCGATGAAAATGCCCCACATCTTCATGCCGTATCCTTTGCGGCCGTAGTTGCGCGACTTTCGTGCCCGGTCCATGTCGATCGCTTCGTCTACAAGTACATAGATGTAACGGTATACAAGCAGCAGTTGGGTGGTGAATATGGATGGCACTCCCATACGGCTCATACCGCGGCATACCTTATAGAAGCCCGTGGTCATGATCAGTACGATTACGATCTGTACCGACAGAAGTCCGCGCAGCAGTATCGCCACAAATTCCACCCATCCGCGCGATATGGGGGTGGTGCCTATATAGAGCATCGGTTCGCGCTGGAATATGGGATTGAATATGCCGATGAAGATGATGAACGGCAGGGTGTAAAGCGACTTGCGGAATACGGTGCCGTAGCTTATTCCCCCCAGCTTACTGGCTATGATTGGGAATATCCATAGGAGAAGAAGGGTAGGGAGCGAATCGAGCGATACGGAAAGTACGGTTGCGATGTAGATGACGGCACCGAGAGTCTTGGCCCGCGGGTCAAGCGAGTGGAGCAGGCTTGCGCCACGTGCCGTATACTCCACCGAGTGCAGTTCAGTCAATGCCTTTTCAAGTGCCGTCATATCATAAGTCAGCTAAATGCGTTAGTTGGATTTCACACGTCGTGCCTTGCGCGTGAATATGGTGCATACGATCCATACGAGCGCCACCACGATTGTGCAGCCTATTATTCCTGACCATGTGCTGGAGTAATCGGGGAGAAACGATGTCGATTGCTGCACTCCGGCTATTTTGTCGGCGATGGTACCAGCAGCCTCGGGAAGACCGTTATCTCCGACGATGTTTTCTATTGACCATTCAAGACCGTCGGGATGGGATGAGGCGATCCATGTAAATGCTATTCCGAACACTGCGGCTATTCCCAGAAATATAAGTGCCGCCTTTTTGTATCCGCCGGTTTTGCCTCCTGTGGCGCTTCGGTAGCCGGCGAGGAGCGACGGCTGGTATTGCTTTACGAAATAGAGCACGGCTGCTGTGGCGATACCCTCACCGATGCCTATAAAGAGGTGTATCGAACTCATCAGCGCGAGGAATTTTCCGGTAGGAAGTGCGGTGACACCTGACAGTTCGGTCTCGGCTGTTACAAGGAGTGCCCCCAGCTCCAGTCCGACTACCGATGCTGCAATCGCTCCGGCTATAATGCGCCAGCTGTGTGTACTGTCGCCTGCGATGGGGCGGTAGACAAACGGATATGCTATCAGCGTGGAGCATACTCCCATGTTAAGCAGGTTACAGCCGAGAGCCATAAGTCCCCCGTCGGCAAATATCAGACATTGTACTACCAGAACTGACGCCAGTGTGAGGAATGCCGCCCAAGGGCCCAGGAGGGCACCAAGGAGTATGCCGCCTACGATATGGCCGCTTGAACCGGTGCCGGGGATGGTAAAGTTGATCATCTGGGCCGCGAAGACAAACGCGCCCATAACTCCCATCAGTGGAATGAGATTTTCGCTTTCAGCACGCTTTACTTTTCGTGCGGATATCGCAAGCAGTGTCACTGACACTGCCGCCGCCGCGCCCGCTACCGCAGGCGAGACCAACGCGTCAGCCATGTGCATCTTTTCGGAGTCGAATTGAATTTTTATTTTATAAAACATCTCCTCCGTGCCTTATGTTTACCGGCAACGGCGTAAACATTACTCGGAAAAATGTGTTTTTATTTCTGAAACATATTTACTCACACAATTTATATTTGCTCTAATGATTGATATATCGAGAAGTTTCGTTACTCTTTTTCTCTCCGGATGTACTGTTGTTGCCGTTGCAACTCCGCATGAACCTAACGGTTATGTCGATGAAAGCGCGTCCAGATATCAGGATACCGCCATGCGTGTGTCGCTCAAGGATGTCAATGTGGTAGCACGTGTCAACCATCTGAGTGATGTATCCAAGGTAGATCTTGCCGTGAATCCCGTGAAATCGTCGCAGGAGGTGCTGCGCTCCGTACCTGGCTTGTTTATCGCCCAGCATGCTGGTGGCGGGAAAGCCGAGCAGATGTTTTTGCGCGGGTTCGATCTCGACCATGGTACCGACATAAACATTTCGGTCGACGGGATGCCTGTAAATATGGTGAGCCATGCCCACGGACAGGGATATGCCGATCTGCATTTTCTTCAGCCTGAGGTAATCGAAAAAATTGACTTCGACAAGGGGGCGTACGACATGACCAAGGGTGATCTCGCTACGGCGGGTTATGTGGCGTTTAAGACGCGCGACCGTATGCCCAACGAGGTTGGAGTGGAGATCGGGATGCATGACTACCAGCGCTACCGCGCCTCGATGTCGCTCATCAACAACCGCAGCGAGAGCATGTATTTCTCAGGTGCGTTTCTTACCGACAACGGTTTCTTCGACAGTCCGCAGCATTTCAAACGACTGAACGCCATGGCCAAATACACGAAGTGGAATTCTACATCGCGCTTTAATATAATACTGTCGCACTTCAACAGTTCGTGGAACGCTTCCGGGCAGATACCCGAGCGTGCGGTAGACAACGGTATGATCGGTTGGTTCGGATCGCTCGATGCAAGCGAGGGCGGCTCCACTTCACGCACCAATCTACAGTTTCTCCACCATGTCGACATGGCCGACGGTACTATGGTCAACAGCGAGTTCTATCTTTCATATTATACGTTCAATCTGTTCTCAGACTTTACGTTTCAGCTCAACGACCCCGACAACTGGGATGAGATCAACCAGAAGGAGAAGCGCGTGATCGGTGGCGGACATGTTGATTTCAGTAACCGTTTCTATGTGGGCGACCGTATGTGGAAATGGGCCGGAGGCGTCGGTTTCCGTTACGACGATGTAAAGGATATCGCCCTCTATCACGCCCGCAAGCGCGAGATCATAGGCACATATTCGC
>JAHZGZ010000130.1 GCA_019420545.1 Bacteroidales bacterium
AAAGCCGACGATCGACCTCATGTACGGAGGCGACATGAACCTCTGGCAGAAGTTCAACAACTCGCTATATCTGCGCCTGCTTATGAGAGTAAGCGGACGCCCAGAGATGCAGGCCGACACAAAAATCGCAGCCATATTCTCCAATCCCAGCAAATATCCCATTATTGCATCGGAAGCCGAGAGTGCTACGGTAAAATACACGGGTATCGACCCATATTTCAACAATTTCCGTCCAAGCAACACCACCGAGACCCAGGTAAAGGCCAACAAGGTCGCCAATACACTCCTTGATCTGCTGCTCATTACAGGGCGCGACTCCGAGGAGGATCCCCGCCTTACCACCATGGCAATAGAACGCGGTGGCGACTGGAAGGGCGTGCAGGGAGGATGTGCGATTTCCGACGCCCGTCTTGAGGACGACGGCGCAAGCTACCTCAATTACCCCGTGCTCGTGCGAGACGCCGCTCCTGCATGGATTCTCGATTATTCCGAAGTACAGTTTATCCTTGCCGAAGCAGCTCTGAAAGGCTATATAACCGGAGGTGACGATGCCGCCCGGACGTATTACGAAAACGCCGTAACGGCAAGCTGCAAAAAGTGGGCGCAACTTACACAGTACAGCGCCACCAAATATCAGATTACCGACGACCGTATCGCAGCCCTTCTCTCGGGCAAACTCGGAGGATGGGACGAGAATTCCGATCACGCCATGCTTATCGCCAATCAAAAATTCATATCTTTGCTGTGGATTGGCTTTGAGGCATATCATGAAGTGCGTCGAACAGGCTATCCCATAATAACGATCGGCAACGGATGTAGCTACAACAATTTCGAGTTTCCGCAGCGCATGTACTATCCCACCAATACCGTTGGCTCCAACAGCGCGAATGTACAGGCAGCTCTCGACCGCATGGGAGGCGAAAACAATCTCCGCACCTCAGTATGGTGGAGCTACAAGGCCATCAACGGTAATTTCACGGCTGTACGCCAGCAGTAATGAATCCTTAAACGCAACTGACTATGAATCTTAAAAATATATTCCCCATCAAACAGGCTTTCGCCCTCACCGTCATCATAGCCGGTATGACGACAGGGTTCACTTCATGCAAAGAGGATGACAATACTGTTGCAGGCGACCCTTATTTCTATGTGGAAGGCGCCGAAGACGGTATCGTACACATGAACGTCACCGGTCTTGCACAGGACAAATGGTCGTTCGGAGCCGGCGACCACTACTTCGTACGTTCCAACTGCCGGTGGCAGATTGTTCCGGTCGACGGAGAGATGCCCGAGTGGATGAAAATATTCCCTCTCGAAGGTACAGGAGAAGGCGTGCTCCGCTTCTATGCCGTCAACAACCCCATGGCCGAAGTGCGTTCTGCCGAATTCCGTGTGATTATCAACGGAACGGAAATGAATCGGCGTCTGGTGCTGGCGCAGGATCCATCCGGCCCGACACTTACACTTACAGCCGACAATCTGCTTCTACAGCAGGCTGGTAGCTTCAGCGAAGTAATTGTAACCGCCAATTATGAATGGGAAGTAGAGGGAGATCCCGATCAGACATGGCTGTCGGTAAGCCGCGACGGCAACAAACTTACAATCGGTACAGACCAGTCAAACAAATCAGGAGCCGAACGCACGGCGACTGTAATAATACGTGGCACAGGATCCAACTCCACCATCACTACACCGATCAACGTAACACAGCTCGATGCGATATTCTTCGACGATTTCGGATGGTGTTTCACTCCTGTAAACACTACCGGCGATTACTGCGACGAGCCCAACCTTGATGCCGTAGTATGCTGGGGCGATCAGTTGCTCCGCATGGACAAATGGATTGATCCTGTCAAATCGGCAAATCCCGGATGGACAGCAGTAAGAGGCACAAAGAGCAGCACAGCAGGGCCATACACCTACTCACGATATAAGTATATCCTCTTCGGTACCTCCAACAAATGCGCAGGAAATATCTGTTCACCGGCAATCTCAGCCATAGAAGGAACCGTAAACGCTACCGTAAGCTGGAGCATGGCCGGATTTACATCGGCAAAAAATGCCAAGGAGGCAGGCAACGAGTTCTGGGTATCTATCCTCGGCCCCGGACGCATTGCCGCTGTAAATGCCAACGGCAAGAGTTCGGCCGAGATTATGACCGGACAATGTACAATACCATATGAGAGCACCGGCAACACGCCGGCTGATAAAGCAGGTGTACACGATATCGACCTCACCGAAACCGCACGATTCTTCATCGGCAAGGACGGCTACTTCGACTGCGCTACCGACCCGACCGGACTGGAAGTATGGAAGAATCCCGAAAGCATGTTCTCCATAAAGGTAGAAGGCATGACAGCCGCAACCCGCATCGTATTCATCGCATGCGACGCCGACAATCTCACCATGGAGACCGGTGAAGGATGGGACGTGCGTGCCGGCAACAGCAAATATAAGTCCAACCGCAAGCTCTTCGACAACTTCAAGGTAGTAGTCGACTGATCACCGGTTTAAGCTCATAATGGAGGGTGCGTTACGATAAAAGATCCATTTTTATCTGACACATCCTCCATCTTGGGCATCTAATATAAGCGAGTAATAAATTGCTCGCTTATATTAACCTTTTATATTATACCCAACGATGAATAAATCATTACTTTTTTGCGCATTGCTCGTGACTGCCGCGCAGCCTGCCACAGCAGAGTCTATTGAAATTGGCGGAAAACAGCGCCAGTATTCAGTACTTCAGTCGGAACAGCCTGCACCCGGAGTCACATACCGGCGTCTACGCTTCACCGACTCCGACTACCTCCTAAATGTAAACCTACTTACGGTCGACCTATCCAATCCCGGCAACCGTGTGGAAACATGGTGTGCAAAGGAATCGGCCAAGGGTATCGAGGCTATCACATCGGCGGCAAAGCGCCTGACTACCGAACAGTTCACTCCTGTAGCCGCTGCCAACGGCAACTTCTGGTATTGTTACGGACAGAACGAGTATCCCACCTACAATTATATCCCGCGTCTCCTGTCGATACGCAACGGTGTACTGGTGACCGAGCTTAATACCGGTCGTGAAAAATGGGATGGCGGAGCGAAACGCAACGGAGCTGTTGGCATAACCTCCGACGGCCATGTGTATGTCGACTATTTCACGCCCGACTACACCCTGAAGATGCCCACAAGAGATATGAACATCAATCTCTGCAACAAAGGTCTCTCGGCCAAATATGCTACTTCAGGCGAACTGTGCATATACAACAGCTATTACGGCCGCGACCGCAAGTTCATGTTTGTAGAGATCGACGAAAACAAGAAACTTGTAATCGACGAAGAGGCCTCCGACGCTACCGAAGTGCTACTCGATATTGACGAAGGCCAGACATGGATGACCGCACGCGACATTTCATTCACCGTGAAAAGCGTGCGCACAAATGCACCCGCCGGTACACTCGGCGCCCACGATCTTGCATTGGTGGCCCGTGGAAAGACGAAATCAAAGCGTCTTGCCGAACTTAAAGTGGGAGATCAGGTTAAACTCAACTATTCATTCCTTGTCACAGGCAAAAACGTCACTCCCGAACTGGAGCAGGCCATCTGCGGCAACGCTCTGGTGATGCGCGACGGCGAGCTTACCGAGCACAACGACAACGAGGAGTATAACTCAATGATCTATTCCCGCACAGGTTACGGATGCGACGCCGACAACCGCATGCTCTATATAATCGTCATCGACAAGTCGACCGATCCCGTTTACGGAAAATCGAGAGGCTGCACCACCGCCGACATGTGCCAGATCGCACGCCACTTCGGCTGTAGCAACATGGCCAACTTCGATGCGGGAGGCTCGGCCGAGATGATGTACGACGGAAAGATAATCAATACAACCACAGAGTCGACCCCGCGCGACGTGGCCAACGGACTGATGGTATTCTCAACCGGAAGCTCGGCGATAGAAAGCATCGGTGCCGACGCCCTTTCCGGCCCTGAAGAATGGTATTCGGTCGACGGCATGCGCTACGGTTCGATGCCCGACGTACCCGGCATATATATACGCCGCCGGGGTACTGCTACGGAGAAAGTGTTTATCGGAAAATAATGCTTGACAAGGATACTTCCGACAGCCGGCTGATGCAGCTTCTGCAGGACGAGGAAGATACCGCAAGGGGAGCTTTGACAATGCTCTATTTGCGGTATGCTCCCCGTGTGCGTGAGCTGGCGCAATGTATCCTCCATGATTCCGACGAGGCCCTCGATGTGACACACGACGTATTTATGGCCGTATGGCAGCACCGCGGTGTGCTTGAAGGCGTGATATCGCCATCTGCCTACCTGTTCAGAATGACACGCAACGCAGTGCTCAATCGGTTGAAACACCGCCGTATCGTCGACGATTATGCCGCCCAGCCTTTGGATCTGACCATCTCCTACGATCCCTATGAGTCGTTTTCCACGCGCGAGATGGCAGCAATGATACGTGCCACAATAGCCGGTATGCCTCCGCTCCGACGCAAGATTTTTCTTATGAGCCGGTCGCAAGGCATGACTTACCAGCAGATTGCTGAAGCCGTAGGCATAAGCCACAAGACTGTACAGTATCATATCGGGATAGCCTTGAAAGAATTACGCAAAGTACTTTCATTAATGATTTTATTTGTGTAATTTAGCGCACAATCTTCATCACATGACACCTCGATATATCACTTCTGTCGCAGCCGCGATTGGAGTCGCCACAACCATGACGCAGGCCTTAGCCGCGCCCGACAGCAACCGGAAACGTCCCAATATACTTATATGTATGGCCGACGATGCCGCCCACATGGGTGCCTACGGCACACGCTGGGTAAAGACGCCGGCATTCGACCGCGTGGCACGCGAAGGTCTGCTTTTCCGCAACGCCTTTACCTGCAACTCAAAGTCGGCCCCATCGCGAGCCTCGTTTATCACCGGACGCAACTCATGGCAGCTGCGTGAGGCCGCCAACCACTGGTGTGAGTTTCCGCGCGACATCATGTCGTTTCCCGAAGCACTCGCGCAGAACGGTTATTTCACCGGCTACACCGGCAAAGGCTGGGGCCCGGGCGTGGCCACCGACTCGCTCGGCAACGACCGCCAGCTCACCGGTAAGCCCTACAACGACATAACATGCACGCCCCCTACCAAGCAGATCAACGCCATCGACTACTCGGCCAACTTCGCGCAGTTCCTGAAAGAATGGGACGGAGAGCAGCCGATCTGCTTCTGGTACGGCGCACGAGAACCTCACCGCAAATATGAATACGGTTCCGGTCTGCGCGCCGGAAAATCCCTCGCCGACGTCGACTCCGTACCGGCCTACTGGCCCGACAACGAGACCGTGCGCACCGACATGCTCGACTATGCCTACGAGATCGAGTACTTCGACCGCCATCTCGGTAACATACTCGCCCAGCTCGACAGCATCGGACAGCTCGACAACACTATCGTAATCGTCACCTCCGACAACGGTATGCCGTTCCCGCGCTGCAAGGGACAGGAGTATTATCAGGCATCACGCCTCCCCATGGCCATGATGTGGCACGACGGGCTGAAAAACCCGGGCCGTGACGTCAATGAGATCATCCCACATATCGACGTTGTACCCACCCTCATGGAGCTTATCGACATCGACGCCGAAAAAGCCGGAATGCTTCCCGTGACAGGCCGGTCGTTTACCGACATAATCGCCGACCGCACCGATACGACCATCGACCGTGGATACGTGATGCTCGGCAAGGAGCGCCACGACGTCGGACGCCCCGACGACCAGGGCTATCCTGTAAGAGGTATCGTACGCGACGGCTACCTCCTGCTGCGCAATTATGCCGTCGACCGCTGGCCCTCAGGTAACCCCTCCACGGGGTATATGGATACCGACGGTTCACCCACAAAGACCGAGATAATAAAGTCGCGCCTCGACCCGTCTACTCATTATCTCTGGGATCTCTCCATGGGCAAACGTCCGGAGCTTGAGCTCTACGACATTACCGCCGATCCCGAATGTGTCAATAACATAGCAGGGCGTCCCGAGATGGCCGAAACAGTAAGCCGCCTCGACAAAGAGATGACCGAACGCCTCATAGCTCAGGGCGATCCGCGCATGGAGGGCAAAGGCCACATATTCGACGAGTATCCCAACATGTGCAAATCCCACATGTACTGGAACCGTATCCGTTCCGGCGAGAAAAAGATACCTCATGCCTGGATCAGCAAAACCGACTTCGATCCCGCCGCCGAAGCCTCGGAGTAACCCAATCCAATTAAGCCGATAAAGTCATTAGGGTCGTTAAGGTCATTAAAGTCCTTAACGACCCTAATGACCTTAATGACCTTAAAGTCCCTATGCATTTCCATTAAATGGGCAGTCAGCTACTGTTATCAAAATTTTGCTTAACTTTGCCACAGCAAATTATCCGATAAACAGACTATCCACCGCTATGGACCAATTCAAGGAAGTATCTGAAAACTACACACTCCCCGAAGCCATCCGCGAGGCACAGCGCTGCCTCCACTGCAAAGTGCCCGGATGCAAGAAGGGATGCCCCATATCCAACGACATACCCGACTGGATTGCCGAGCTTGCCAAAGGCAACTTCGGCAACGCCATGAAGATAATCAACTCGCGCAGCAACCTACCCGCCGTATGCGGCCGCGTGTGCGGCCACGAACGCCAATGTGAGGGAAACTGCGTACTTGCCAAAAAGGGACAGCACATTAACATAGGCAAACTCGAGCGCTTTGTTGCCGACTTCGACGCGGACGCCGGACTCACCCATGAGGCCATTCCCGAAAAATCACGCGGTGCCGTGGCAGTAATCGGCAGCGGTCCGGCCGGACTCACCATCGCCGGCGACCTCGCGCGGCAGGGATTCCGCGTGGAGATATTCGAGATGCAACCAGAGCCGGGGGGCGTACTCATGTTCGGCATACCCGAATACCGTCTGCCAAAAGAAGTTGTGCGCCGCGAGATTAAAAAGATTGAAAACCTCGGCGTACTGTTCCACCTCGACACCACAATCGGACGCACACTCACTATCGACGACCTTTTCGCCCGCGGCTTCGACGCCATATTCATGGGCACCGGCACGGGACGCCCCAAGACCCTTCCGATACCCGGTATCGACCATCCGGGCGTACGCCAGGCAATATGGTTCCTGCGCCGCGTAAGCCTGTATCAGTCGGGGTGTATCGACCGCAAGGAGGTTGTGATCGGCGAAGGCGACCGCATAGCCGTGATCGGATGCGGCAACACCGCCATCGACGCGGCGCGCACGGCCCTGCGCATGGGAGCTGCGGAGGTGACCGTAATCTACCACCGCACGGTCAATGAGATGAGTGCTCTGCATGCCGAATATGAGGACGCTGTGGCCGAGGGCGTGAAATTCATGTGGAAATCATCGGTAACCGACATACGCGGAGCAAAAGGCGCCGACAATGCCACCGACATGCCCTGGGATGCCGGCAACCGCCTCAGCGGCATAACTGTCGATACCGAAGGCTCCCTGACCGACATGGCGGTCGACCGTGTGATTCTTGCCGTAGGCTCCGCTCCGGCCTCGCGCATCGTCGACTCAACCGAAGGCATTGATGTGGATGCAAAGGGGTATGTGCTCACCCGCGACGTTCCCTACGGCATGACCACCCGACGCGGTGTATTTGCCGGCGGCGACGTGACCAACCGTCCGGCAACAGTAGTCCACGCCATGCAGGATGCCAAACGCGTAGCCGAAGGCATAGTCCGCTACGTCGACGCCGTAAAGCTCATACATTTGCAAACAAATTAAATACAATATGGCCTTTTATCCTAAACAAATACCAACACTTCGCGGGAATGTAGCTTCACGATTTAACAAAATCGCGGAAACAAACGAAACCCAGAAGAAAGGATCGGTTGACTTCTCAAAAGAAGTTGCCGAAGCGCGTGCGATTCTGATAAAAAGCCGTATGGGCAACAGATATTAAACACGCTCTAAACAACACTTACTGTGAGTTTTCTCCTCAACAACTGTGAATTTTGTGAATTCACTGCCGATCTACTTGAGAGGTGCAATAAATTCTCATGTGTAAAAGATCAGGAAATCGAAGACTATTTTCTTTCCGACGCATCAAAAAACTCAGAAGTTTTATTGGGGAAATCATATTGTTTCGTCACGCCAGGCAACGATATGGTCTGTGCCTTTACCGTCTCAAATTCATCAATAAAGGCCAACGATATTCCATCCAAAAAGAAAAACAGACTCCAACGGCGTATTCCTCATGCAAAGTGGAGATCACAGTATCCCGCTGTACTTGTTGGCCAATTGGCCGTATTTGACAAGTTTGCCGGTAATCACATTGGCGACGAACTCATGAATTTCATAAAATCATGGTTTATCGATCCACTCAATAAGACTGGATGCCGATACGTAATTGTTGATGCTGTAAACAAACCAAAAGTTATCGACTACTATAAAAGAAATGGTTTCGATTTCATTTTTTCTTCTGAAGAAGAGGAGATGGAATACACGCGTCGGAATTATACTCGTCCCAGTTTCTTATCTCGGCTTAAATTGCTATGTTCTAAGAAATATGCTGATGACAATGGTCGAAAGACCCGTCTGATGTTTTTTGATTTAATTATCCTTAAATACGATTGATGCAAATGGATTCAACAGTGCTGCGCAGTATTGCGGGAGGGTTCCGGCGAATTATACCGTTGCTGACAGCGGGCATATTATGTCTGCTGTCATGTTCATTCAAATCTGTAAGAAAAAGATATATGAAAGACGATAAGGGGATGATTAACTTTGTTTTGCTTGATGCCAATGAATGGGATGCATCGCAATACGTGTCCGACCTGGCAAAAGAGTGGGACATCGTTATCCCTGAGGATGCAGTTACCGACTCTGTAATTTATACTGATATTGACGGATTCAGAGTCTCACTATTCCTCATCCCGCAACCAATACCCGAGGAAGAAGTTGTGACCAATGCCAAGCTCAACTATATGTGGGACAATGCTGTGGCTGTCGCCCTCATGCATCAGGCACAATTAGTCGTCGCTGTTATGGACAAAGGTAAAGGTAAGGGCAAAATCAACCGTAACAAACAGATCGAGGCTGCCAAACTACTCACCAAGCTTACCGACGCCGCATTAAAGCAGAAACATGCAACGGCCGTGGCCGGAGCGGGCACGGTAATCGACCCGAAAATATATACCATGGTGGCCCAGTCAATACGCGAGAATGAACTGCCGATTTTCGACTGGGTATGGTTCGGAGTATATCCCACTGAAAAGGAACCGATTGTATATACTTTCGGAATGTTTCAGTTCGGTCATCAGGACATCGAAGTTATCGGGACTCCCGATAACAACCTCCAGGAAATGCTTGACTATCTTACCTCCGTAGCCGGATACATCCTCGATACCGGAGCCACAATCCGACCGGGCGACATAGTTGACGGCCCCGACGGCACGCCTCTCCGGGTAACAGAAAAAGACGGTGTAGCTTACGATAAAAAGGTTCTCGGCATTCGTCTGCCCGGCAAAACGGCATCCGACGACAGCACCCCCGAGAAAAAACAATAACCCGGACGTGTCAGGCCGGACGTCTATTTGTCAAAAGTACTTTTCAGCTCCTCGTTTGATATTTCCACAGACATTGATTTGCCCGATGGGGTTGTATACCGATATATCAATTTAGCGCCGGCATT
>JAHZGZ010000131.1:0-1996 GCA_019420545.1 Bacteroidales bacterium
CCCAGAATATGATTTCAATCTCCGGAGGCAATGCTTTGCGCAGTGCCGCTATGCCCGGCCGGATATAGGTCATCGACTCGGAATCCTCGCCGCGCATGGTGGTGGGTTTGCCTACGATTACAGCGTCGACCTGTTCCTGACCGACATATCCCGCAACCCATTTTGTCAGATCACAGGTGCGTACGGTTGTCAGCCCTGTCGCTACTATGCGCAAGGGATCGGTCACTGCGATGCCGCAGCGACGACGTCCGTAATCAATTGCCATGAGTCGTGCCATTCTCTGCAAAGTTACAAAATCGCGTCGGCATACACAAATCAATAGACTGGATGGTGACGCGATATAAAAACATGTGTGGAAATATATAAAAACATGTGTGGAAATATATAAAAACATCATCAGGGAATGCCTCACGGCGTCCCCTGATGATGATCATATATTCCAACAAAACAGATTAATACAGTAAATGGCTAAATTTCATAAGTTATTTTCCAATGACAGAAGCGGGAGCCGTGTATCCGTCTTGCGGATATCTTTGGCACTGTCCGGCATTCTGTCCCACAGAACATCAATATCTTTTTACAAAAACCGTATGACGGTTTTGTGTTATTATATCTTGGTCAGAAGTTGTCGGCCTTACGCTCGAAGAAGCCTTGAGGCTTGTCGCATACGGGGCACTTTTTCGGCGCATTCTTGCCGCGGTGGATGTAACCGCAGTAGCGGCACTGCCAAAGCACCTCTTCTGCCTCGCCGAACATGGTGTCGGTAGCCAGACGGTCGAGCAGACGGAGATAGCGTTCTTCGTGTCCTTGCTCTACCTTGGCCACAAGCTTGAAATGAGTGGCGATTTCGGGGAAGCCTTCCTCCTGTGCGACCTTTGCGAAAGCAAGATACATGTCGGCCCATTCTTCATGTTCACCGGCAGCTGCTTCCTGAAGGTTGCGTGCGGTTGTGCCGACGGGGCCGGCAGGATAAGAAGCGGTGATTTCAAGCATACCTTCGTCGAGATAGCTGAAAAATCTCTTGGCATGGGCGTATTCCTGGGCTGCTGTCTCAAGGAAAATGGCGGCAATCTGCTCATAACCCTCTTTCTGGGCTACTTCGGCAAAAATTGTATAACGGCCACGTGCCTGCGATTCACCGGCGAACGATTTCAAAAGGTTCTTTTCGGTCTCGGTTCCTTTGATGCTTTTCTTATCCATAATTATTTTGAGGTGATTGTTTTTGAGTTAGTAATTGAGTTTTTATACTATCTTAACGCCTCGTCCTAAAAATAGTTCACGGATGTTATAAAAATCGCCGTAACTTCCCCGTGAAATAGTGGGAAAATACCTAATTTTGCAGTATAATACAGAAAAGAATATGAATGATTATATAGAATTGCGTGTCGATCTCAATCCGTGTGATGAAGCGGCGACCGACGTGCTTGCCGCACTGCTTGCAGAGCATGGCTATGAGAGTTTTGTGCCTGATGAATACGGACTTACGGCATATGTGCGTGAGGGTGACTTCGATGCCGGGATATTGCGCGACGTCATCGCCAAGATGCCCTTCGAGGGTATTACGGCTGACAGTCGTTGGGAAAAAGTCGAAGGCCGCGACTGGAATGCCGAATGGGAGAAAAATTATTTTCAGCCTATCGTCATTGACGGACGCTGTGTTATACACAGTTCTTTCCACAACGATATACCTGCGGCCGATTACGATATTGTGATCGATCCGAAGATGGCTTTCGGAACGGGGCATCATCAGACAACGACACTGATCATACGGCATCTGCTCGGAGAGGATCTTAACGGAAAGTCGGTGACCGACGTAGGTACCGGCACCGGTATCCTTGCCATCCTCGCGGCCATGCGCGGCGCTTCGCCGGTCAACGCTATCGAGATCGACGAGTTTGCCCATGTAAATGCGGTGGAGAATGTTGCTCTCAACGGGCATGGCGAGATTAATGTGATTCTCGGCGATGCTTCTGCACTTGAAGCGCTGGAGCCTGCC
>JAHZGZ010000131.1:2006-5948 GCA_019420545.1 Bacteroidales bacterium
CGTTATGCGCAGGCTCTTGTGCCGGGTGGCGAGATGGTACTTAGCGGCTTCTATTCGGCCGATGCCGACATTATTCTTGCCGATGCCGAGAAGTTGGGGCTGGCCTATAAGTCGCGCGCAAGTATCGATGACTGGACCTGTCTGGTATTGACGAAACTCTGACCCTATACATATAATATATAATAGTTATTGGAATCATTACGTAAATGAACAATCTTATTGAAGCTTCCGGAGTGATCAAGCGCTACGACGGGCACACTGCTCTCGACGGCGTGGATCTTAATATACCGGAAGGAACTATTTATGGCCTGCTCGGACCGAACGGGGCCGGTAAGACCACGCTTATTCGTATAATAAACCAGATTATCTCTCCTGACAGCGGTACGGTGCTGCTCAACGGTAAGCCTCTTCAGCCTGCCGACGTGATGCATGTCGGGTATCTTCCCGAGGAACGAGGTCTGTATAAAAAGATGAAAGTAATCGACCATATCGTCTATCTCGGGCGTCTCAAAGGAATGACTCCTCGCGATGCGCGGGCCGAGGCTGAAAAATGGCTGAGGCGCATGCACCTCGAGGAATGGGCCGGTAAAAAAATCGAGGCACTTTCTAAAGGCATGGCACAGAAGGTGCAGTTTATAGGCACTGTCGTGCACCGTCCGCCGCTGATGATTTTCGACGAGCCGTTCTCGGGTTTCGATCCCGTCAACGCCGAGCTGCTCAAACAGGAGATACTTGAGCTCAACCGCGAGGGAGCTACCATTCTTTTCTCTACCCACAATATGTCATCGGTCGAGGAAGTGTGCAATGAAATTTCTCTGATCAACCATTCTCGTGTAGTGCTTCAGGGTAATGTCGCCGAAGTGCGTCAGCGCCATAAAAAGAATCTGTTCAAGGTGCGTGTGGCCGAAGCTGTTATCGCACCATCCCCCGAGCTTTTCAGCATCGACAGCATAGAGACTGCCGTAATGGGCGGTTCCCAGATTATGATGCGTCTTATGCCGGGTGTCGCTATGCGCGATGTTATCGACTTTCTTAATCCGCGCTATACTATCCTCGGGTTTGAGGAGTTGTTCCCTACAATGAATGAAATTTTCATCGAAACAGTAACCGGAAATGAATAAGACACGTTTATGGCTCGTGCTGCGGCGCGAGTATCTCTCGATAGTAGCCAAGAAATCGTTTATCCTCACTACGATTCTAGTACCTTTCCTTATAATATCGCTCGGCTTTGTGATGGGGCTCATGATGGTGCTCAACGAGGCCGAAGGCGATCGTGTAGCTGTTATCGACCAGTCGGGGCGATATGCGTCGGCGCTTGAAAACACAAGCGAGTATATATTCGAGACTCCGGCAGACTATACCGTAGCCAACATGCGCGAGAAGTTTGAGGACTCTGATACATCTGACGATTCTCCCTACTATGCCATTGTAGTGATTCCTGCTACGCTTGACTCTACGCTTCAGGTCGATGTGTTCAGCTCGTCACCTACACGTTCATCGCTTCGCGAAGAGATCGAGAGTCAGTTGAGCGAGGCTGTGACCGATGCCCGTGTGGCGTCATATAATATCCCGGAGCTTGATAAGATAATAAAAGACAGCCAGGCGGAAGTGACTGTGCGCACGAGTACCTGGAGCGACGACGGTGAGACTTCGGTTACTTCCGATGGCCTGATGTCGGCTATCGGTCTGGCTCTCGCGTTCCTGACCTACATGTTTGTGCTTACTTACGGAGCTATGATCATGAGTTCTGTTGTGGAAGACAAAGTCAACCGAATAGTCGAGGTGATCGTAAGCTCGTGCAAACCGATCGAACTGATGCTTGGTAAGATTCTCGGCGTGGCTCTTGTGGGGCTTACCCAGGTGGCTATATGGGCCGTGCTTATCGGTGTCGGATTGCTGATCCTTAGCGGCCTTGGAGTGGCCGGCTCGATTGCATCGGGATCTGCTGCACCTCTTGATGCCGCTACGGTGGGTGCTGCCGCCGATATGGCTGCCGACAGTGAACTCGGCGAGATGATACAGGCCGTATTGGGTGTGAAATGGCTTCAGCTTCTTGGCATTTTCATCGTGTATTTTATCGGTGGTTACCTGCTCTATGCATCGCTGTTTGCCGCATTCGGATCAGCTGTGGATCAGCAGAGCGATGCCAACCAGTTTATGACTCCGCTTATGATGGTTATCGTATTCTCTCTGATAATCGGCCAGACATGCATACAGAATCCGGATGGTACGCTCGGAGTGGTGTGCTCGATCATACCTTTTACATCACCTATCGTGATGATGGTGCGTCTGCCTTACGATGTCCCCCTTTGGGAAATGCTGACTTCTATTGTCGTGCTGTACGGTACCGCCGCGTTCTTCACATGGCTGTCGGCACGCATATATCGCCGTGGTATTCTTATGTATGGTCACAAATCGACTTTTGCCGACCTCTGGCGTTGGATAAAATAATCAAATTGGAATATATAGGGTGCCAATTTCTCTGAATTGTCACCGTTAGTTAAAGTTTGGCGAAATAATCGGCCTATGGCTTGATTATTTCGCCAAATTCTGTTATTTTTGCAAAATATTGGAATTTGAAAAAGTATAATTATCTTACCTATGAGTGATAGACTTTTTATATTTGACACCACTCTTCGCGATGGCGAACAGGTGCCGGGATGCCAGCTCAACACTGTTGAGAAAATCGAAGTGGCAAAGGCATTGGAGGAACTTGGTGTCGACGTCATAGAGGCTGGATTCCCTGTATCGAGTCCAGGCGACTTTAATTCGGTTGTAGAGATATCAAAGGCCGTTACCTGGCCTACCATATGCGCGCTTACCCGTGCTGTCGAAAATGATATTCGTGTAGCTGCTGAATCATTGCAGTATGCCAAGCACAAACGTATCCACACGGGTATCGGGACATCAGATCCTCATATCAAATACAAGTTCAACTCCAACCGCGAGGAGATAATCGAGCGCGCGGTGGCTGCCGTTAAATATGCCAAATCCTTTGTAGAGGATGTCCAGTTTTATGCCGAGGATGCCGGACGTACCGACAACGAATATCTCGCCCGCGTAGTGGAGGCGGTGATAAAGGCCGGTGCTACGGTCGTGAATATTCCCGATACTACAGGCTACTGTATGCCTTGGGAATTCCGCGACAAGATCAAGTATCTGATGGAGCATGTCGACGGCATTCACCGTGTTACCATAGCTACTCACTGCCACAATGACCTTGGTATGGCTACGGCCAATACCATTTCGGGAGTGATGGGCGGTGCCCGTCAGGCCGAGGTTACCATCAATGGTATCGGCGAGCGTGCCGGAAACACTTCTCTCGAAGAGGTCGTGATGGCTTTTCGGTCGCATAAGGAACTCGGTATTGACACTAACATCAACTCCACAAAGATATGTGGCGTAAGCCGTATGGTTTCGTCGCTGATGAATATGCCCGTACAGCCCAACAAGGCAATTGTCGGGCGTAATGCTTTTGCCCACAGTTCCGGCATTCATCAGGACGGTGTGCTCAAGAACCGGGAGAGTTACGAGATTATCGATCCGAAGGACGTAGGTGTCGACGAGAACTCGATTGTGCTTACCGCACGTTCGGGACGTGCCGCCCTCAAGCATCGCCTGCATGTGTTGGGTGTGGAACTTAGCAAGGAAGCGCTCGACAAGGCTTACGAAGCATTTCTCCGTCTTGCCGACCGCAAGAAAGAGATCAACGATGACGATGTGCTCATGCTTGCCGGCGAGCATCATAAGGCCAACCGTCGCCTGAAACTTGATTTCCTGCAGGTTACTTCCGGTGTCGGTGTCAAGTCGGTTGCCTCGATCGGATTGGATATCGCCGGAGAGAAGTTTGAGGCATGCGCCTCGGGCAACGGGCCTGTTGATGCCGCAATTACCGCTATAAAGCAGATAATCCACCGCAAGATGCTTGTCAAGGAGTTCCTT
>JAHZGZ010000132.1 GCA_019420545.1 Bacteroidales bacterium
GCCATCCATCTTCGGGGTCGAGGTGAGGCGGGTGCAGGAGAATGCAGTGTCGCCTATCGTCCGGAGCGACGACGGCAGAGTGACGCGGGTCAGAGGCGCGTGCTCAAACAGATTCTCGGTAAGCGACACGGTACCCTCCTTCACTGTGTATTCAGCAAGATCCTCGGCGCGCTTGTAGGCCGATTTTCCGACATAGATGATGCCGCCTTCCGGCGCGTCAAGCAGATATCCGGGGATGGCATCCGCACCGACCACCTCGATAGTGGAGGGGATTGTAAAATCGGTGATGGCCATGCTGCCGTCGAACGCACGGGCGCCGAGCACGCGGGGCGTGCCGCCGATAGTCACCTTACTCAGATCCGGGCAACCGGCAAACAGCGAGGCAGGGATGGTGTCGCCCTGCACTGTCAGCACCGCCTCGGCAAGGCGTGTCCCGGCGAAAGCACCCTCGCCGATATGCGACAGCCTGTCGGTAAAGTTGAATTTCGTGATTTTAGCGCCACGGAACGCCTCCTTGCCCACATACTCCAGATTTGGGAGATCGATCTCCCGTACAATAAGATTTTCACCAAAAGCCCAGTCTCCTATTTTCCTGACGGACTGCGGCAGATTGACAGAGCAGCATCCCGACAGGGCACCGACTCCGATCTCTTCGACACCATCGGGGAGGGTTGCCATCGCGACACCCGAAAACGCTCCGTCGCCTACACTGGTAAGGATCTTAGGCGCCACAATGCGCCGGATACGGCCGCTACCGAATGCTGCCGACAGATCGTTGCGGTAATAATTGGTGCTGATCTGCGTAGGCGATGCCGAATGCCGTTCGTTATAGTTTGTCGGACTCAGATAGTAGTAACCGACGTAGGTAGTACCCATACCGGCTTCGGGAGCGGAGACTACGGTGCGGTATAGCGAGCCGTCGTAATCAAACGTCACGTTCTCCATATCCAGATAGGTGAGCTTGGCCACGCGCCCCTCGCCGTCGATAAGATATTTCAGGTCAGCTCCGTTAATGGCACCTTTGAGCACAAGTCCTTCGAGCACGTCGGCCTCGTGGTCGAGGAGCTGTGCCTTCAGGGTTCCAGGCTTTGTAACGGTTATCTCATACGTGTTCGCGGGAATTTCGGGAATTTCAGCTGTCGGGAAAGTGTAGCCACGCTGTGCGTCGGAATACATCGCTCCGTTGCCGAAAATTGTAGCCGTACGCACGGTAGTCGTGCCATCGATGTGTATCGGCGTGCCGTCGTAGCGCGTCGACCTGCGGTGGGGGGCGGTGCCGTCAAGCGTGTACACAAGGATGTTGTGCTTGCCATCGTCATAGCATACCGTGCCGGTGGTCGGGGTGAGCACGAGATCAAACGGATTATAATACTCTCCGCTCTCGTGGGAGAATTTTGTGAAATCCTCGGTGGGCATTGCTCCCGACGACGACACACCCCCATAATATATGGTCACCCCCGTCAGCCTGATATCGCAGCTGGCGGTAAGGGTGATGCGCGTGGTGGGGCCGGCGTCGTAAATGGTATAATCACCATACACTGACACGCCCATGTCAAGTTCCGTGGTGCCCAACGTGCCGTCGGTTATCGAAAGGGGGTGCGGCTTAAAGTTTTCCCAGTCGATTTCAGTCTTGCCTGTTGGGTCTTCCCAGAAGTCTGCTGCGAAACTGAACGCGGCATTACCGGTAAGTTCAGCAACCGGAGGGGTAGTGACGGTACCGCCCTTCTTGATGATGACACACTGCGGACCGGCATACGCGTCGGTGAATGTCCACCCCTCAGGGTTGTCGAGTTGCGACCGGTCGAGCGCAACAGTCGCCTCAATGGGGCCGTCCACATTTCGGAAAGTCTCGTTAAAGATTGCGTCGGCATATGACTGTGCCGTACACAATGCAATGGCGACAATAGTAGTAATTATCTTCTTCATATCAAGGAGATTGGGTTAATAAAATTCAATTGGATTGGGTGAGAGCAGTGAATGATACACGCATCCGCCGCGCCTGATGGATCAGCGCTTCAGGCCGCTTTTCTGGATATATCCCTTTTCGATCGACTTTACAATCAGATCTGCGACATTAATGGCTCCGAGCTTGGCAAACAGAGCCTTGCGGTGGGCCTCGATGGTATTTTCCGAGACAAACATGGCGGCAGCGATCTCGCGCGAGGTCTTGCCCTGCGCGATCTGATAAAGCACCTCAAGCTCACGCGAGGAGGGGTGCAATGAATTGTCGCCCGCCGATTTCAGGGTCTTGTGTACTGCTTCACAGTAGTAATTATTGCCCTGTAGTATCTCATTTATGGCAGTAATAATCTCGTTACCGTCGCCCGACTTGTAGATGATGGCGTTGACATCGCGGGCGAGCAGCTTGCGGAGAGTCCATATTTCATCGTGGATGGTGCTTACGATGATGTGGGCCACGGGGTTGCGCGCGCGTATCATTTCGATAAGCACGAATCCGTCGATATCGGGAAGTTCGATATCGATGATGTAGAAATCATACGATTTCCCGGCATCGAGGCTCGCCATTAGCGCCGTCGCCGTGCTATATTTCTCAACGTCGTCGGCACCATTGTTGGCCAGGACGGCATTCAGGCCCTCCCTCACCAGATCATGATCGTCGACAACGGCTATTTTCATCTGTGATAAGACTGATTTTCCGGTCATTTCGGAGCGGTATTTTATGCGATTGATATGTAATTGC
>JAHZGZ010000133.1 GCA_019420545.1 Bacteroidales bacterium
TTCAGAGTAACGAAATTGGACAGCGATGCCATCTCGGCCCCATTGCGTATCTTGATGCTTCCCAAAGTCTCGGGAGACACACGTGCCTCGGGAGTAGCCTGCATCATCACACGGTAGATCTTACCGAATCGGTTGAAGTTGGACACATACATACCGCCATAATATCCCTGAAGGGTAGTAAGGATGGTCGAGGGGCTGATACCGGCCTGCTTGGCCTTGGCGGCATCGATATCAATCATATACTGCGGGAAGGCAGGGTTGAAAGTCGAGTAAGCCATCTGAACCTCAGGCTGCGCCATAAGTTCCTTGAGGAAGTTCTGTACGATACCGTAGAAGTTGTCGATCGAACCTCCGGTCTTGTCCTGCATCTTCAGGTCGAAACCGTTGGTAAGAGAATAACCGGTAATCATAGGTGGAGCGAAGGCCACGATACGTCCATCCTTGATAGAGGAAGTCATACCGTAAATCTGACGGAGGATAGCCTCGTTGCTACGCGACTCGTCGCGCTCCGACCAGTCGTCGAGCTTGACGATAAACGTACCGTAGGTATTACCCTGACCTGCAAGGAAGCTGTAGCCCATGATCTTCTGAGTGTATTTAACGCCGGGAATCTTCATGATTGCAGCATCCATCTTGTCGAGGGTGGCAGCGGTGCGCTCCTGCGATGTACCCGGAGGCATATCGAGCATCACAAACAGATAGCCGGTATCCTCATTAGGCACGAGGGTGGTAGGTGTAATCGACATAAGCCATACAAGAAGCGCGATGCTTACGCCCACGATTCCGAACGATGTAATCTTATGGCGGATGAAAAAGCCGGATGCCTTGTTATAGAACTTGAGCAGACGGGAGTAACCCAACTCGAAGCCCTCCTTGAAACGGTCGCTGAAGATGCCCATGATAGCGATGATGGCGCAAACCACGGCGACAGCAAGTTTCCAGATTACCTCAAGCTGATACCATCCGAGTACCATGAAGGTGATGGTGGCGGCAAGGAAGAGGAACGTTACCAACGGAGGAAGGTTGAGTTTCCAAGCCGACGAGTAGCGCTTCTTCATCACGTCGGCAGCCTCGGAATAGGCTACCCCCATACGCTCCTTGAGCGGAGTGTCGTCATTGTGGGCTTTCAGGAACACGGCGCAAAGTGCAGGCGACAGGGTAAGTGCGTTCAGCGCCGACAGACCGATGGCGATAGCCATGGTAAGGCCGAACTGCTGGTAGAATACGCCTGATGTACCGGGCATGAACGATACCGGGATGAACACGAGCATCATTACCAGAGTAATGGAGATGATAGCGCCGCCGATTTCGTTCATAGCGTCGATCGATGCCTTGCGTGCGCTCTTATATCCGACGTCGAGCTTAGCATGCACCGCCTCGACCACCACAATCGCATCGTCGACCACAATCGCGATAGCGAGCACGAGAGCGGAGAGGGTGATGAGGTTGATCGAGAAACCGATGATGTTCATGAAGAAGAACGTACCGATAAGGGCGACCGGGATGGCAATAGCCGGTATGATCGTCGAACGGAAGTCCTGAAGGAATACGTAAGTAACGAAGAACACAAGGATGAAGGCCTCGATGAGGGTCTTGATAACCTCGTGGATAGAAGCCTCGAGGAAGTCATTATTGTTCATCGGGATAGCGAAGTGGAGACCCTTGGGGAGATCCTTGGCAAGGAGATCAACCTCTTTCTCGCAGTCCTTGATAATCTGGGTCGCGTTGGAGCCGGCAGTCTGGAAAATCATCGCAGAAGTCGACGGATAAGCATTGAGACTGTTGCCGAATCCATAGGTGACGCGGCCAAGCTCGATGTCGGCCACATCCTTCAGATAGAGCACCTGACCGTCGGAGTTGGCGCTTACCACTATATTCTCGAACTCCTCGGGAGTGGTGAGACGTCCCTTATACTTGATTGTATACTGGAATGACTGGTCACCCTGTTCACCGAATGCACCGGGGGCCGCCTCGACATTCTGTTCTCTTAATGCGGCGGCAACGTCAGACGGCATAAGCTTGTATTGGGCCATCACATCCGGCTTGAGCCATATACGCATCGAATAGTCGGCACCGAACGACATAACGTCGCCCACGCCGTTGACACGCTGAAGCTGAGGGATAACATTGATCTTCATGTAGTTGTCAATGAATACCTCGTCGTACTCACCATTGTCGCAATAAAGAGCGACACCCATAAGCATCGAAGTCTGACGCTTCTGGGTAAGCACACCGACCTGAGTAACCTCTGCGGGGAGAAGGTTGGTAGCCTTGGCGACACGGTTCTGCACATCGACGGCGGCCATGTCGGCGTTAAATCCCTGCTTAAAGTAAACAGTAATATCAGCGGAGCCGGTATTGGTAGCCGTAGACTCCATGTGGGTCATGCCTTCGGCACCGTTGATCGACTCCTCAAGAGGAGCGATAACCGAATTCAGCACAGCCTGTGCGTTGGCACCGGTATAGGTGGTGGACACGCGGATAGTAGGGGGCGCCAGATCGGGATATTGGGTAATTGGAAGCGATGAAAGACCAATCAGACCCAACAAAACTATAAAAATCGATATAACCGTCGAAAGCACAGGACGGTTAATAAATGTATCTAATTTCATGTCCGATTGAGTTATTGTAAGGAGTTATATTAGGAGACCTTATTTCTTTGCGGTCTCCGGAGCGCCCTGCTGTGCGGCAGCAGCCTGACGTGCGGCGGCATCGACCGGTTCAACCGTCATACCGTCGCGAACAGTAGTACCAATACCTTCGACGGCAATACGCTGCCCTGATTCAAGACCGGAAATAACGATAAAGTTCTTGCCGTCGGACAGTGGTGAAACCTGGATCGGGGTAGCGACAACCTTATTGCTGTCGTTTACGACATAAGCGAAACGAATGTTCTGAAGCTCGCTCGTAGCGCTTTGAGGGATAGTAATTACTTTCTCGAATGCATTGGGAATAAGCACAGAACCTGTAGAACCGCTTCGAAGCATTCCTGTAGGGTTCTTGAAAAGAGCGCGTACAGTAGCGGCACCAGTGGTATTGTCAATGACACCGCTTACAGTAGCGACCTTACCCTTCTCAGGATAGATCTCACCGTTGGCAAGACGGAGCGAAACAGGGGGCATGGCATCCACCGAAGCATTAAGGCTGCGTGCTCCGTTATCGGTCATACCGAGTATGTCTTTTTCATTAAGAGAGAAATAAGCATATACCTCGGAGTTGTCGCTTACAGTGGTAAGAGGCTCCATCGAAGAAGGAGATGCGAGCGAGCCCTCACGATTGGGGATAGAGCCGATCACACCGTCGCTCGGAGCTGTAACCACGGTGTAAGCAAGGTTCTTCTGAGCGTTTACGAGCTGGGCCTTAGCGGAAGCGAGCTGAGCTTTTGCCTGCTTGAGCTGGTTGTCGGCCATCTGCCATTCATACTCGCTGATGATGTTCTTGTCATAGAGACGGCGCTTGTTGTCGGCGGTAAGCTGAGCTGTGCTGACAGCGCTTTCAGCTACACGTACGGCAGCCTGGGCGGCATCAACATTTGCCTGAAACTGTACCTGGTCAAGAGTAAAAAGCACCTGGCCCTTGCGAACCTGCTGCCCTTCGTCAACATGAACTTTGGTGATAAATCCCGACACCTGCGGACGGATTGCTATATCTGTGCGGCCCTTGATGGTAACAGGGTACGCGCTTTCAATTTCAGAATTACCATAATCCACTGTCATAGTGGCAATCTGAGGAACCGGCATCTGCTGCTGTTGCTGGCCTCCGCCACACGAGGCAAGCACGATAGCTACCCCGGCGATAAGCGAAGTCCCGACGGTCTTTGCGGAATTCAATTTCATAACGTTGCTTTAAAATCTTATATTACTTTTATGGTTATCGTAACTTTTGGAATACCGGCCATGAGTATGATTTTTCGACAATCAGTTCATGCCGTATGCGATAATTACTATTTTCGCGATGCAAAGTTACTCACACGATACGGTATATTATATGACATATATCATATCGGGTAGTTAATTAATTTTAAATGTTGAAAAGCGATGACAAAATCAACACGAATTCCGCCCAAATCAGCTTAACGCACTGTATTTGCCGCCCCGTATGCGATAAAGGGTCTCTTTTGTGATGCCGAGAAATGAAGCTATCTGAGTGGTCGTGGCAACCTCGCCGAGACGTGGATACCGACGGAGTACCCACTCGTAGCGCTCGCGCGCCGAAGCATTGTACAGGTGGAACAGCCGTTCCTCAAGATAGCCGGAATACTCAAACAGTACCGCATTGAGAAACATCGTCCATTCCAGAGGATTAACCTCCGAAATCCCTTCATGAATGGTCTGATGCATTTCGCTGTGCATGAAAGTAATCAGATCGGTATCCTCAAGAAACATCACATTCATCGGCACTCTCGGGCCAAGGCCGTGGAGAGTATTGGTCATTATGAAATCGTCGTCGAAGGCAAACGACAAGGTATATTCACGGCCCTTGTCGATATAAAACGTGCGTGCCGCACCTTTCTTTATATAGTATGCAGTACCACCCGGATTGGGTCGCACACTTTCTATACAATATCCTTTCCTGACATGTTCCTCAACCATGAGGTCACGTACCCGCTCGATCAGATCGTCGGGGAAATTATGAAGCTTTCGGAGGATGTCGATAGGATGCGGCATTAACGCAGAATTACAGGATGAATAAGTGAACCGTTAATTAAGAG
>JAHZGZ010000134.1 GCA_019420545.1 Bacteroidales bacterium
CTCGACAGCACGAAGCATACCAGCACGGCGATGACGCCGCACTGTGTGGCCACTTCGGCGGTAAGAGGGAATGAGAAGAACGCCACGTATAGCTGCATGAAGTAGCATCCCCACACTGCCACTGTAAGCAGCAGCCAGCGCCCTTTGTGGGGCATCTTGAGGATGACGGCGAATCCTTCCCAGAGGTTGCGCAGCATGCCGAGCAGGCGGCTTACATATTTGTTGTTGCGGAAATGCCACAGCCCCCACCATACGGCGGCGCATGCGGCGATTATCCCCGTCCAGAGCCAGGGCGACGATAGTATCTCGGCCATGTGGCGGTAAGCGTCGCCGTTCTGCGACAGGTAGAGCATTATCTGCTTGTGGGCGATGATGAATGTGGCGAGCGTGAGGAGCAATACGGTCACGGTGTCGGCAAGACGGTCGGCTACCATCGAGCCGAACACGGTGGTGAACGATGCTTTTTCCTTCTGGGCGATGTAGCCAGTGCGCCACACCTCGCCGAGGCGCGGAAACACGAGGTTGACGGCATAGGTGCCGAAGATGCTCAGGGTAGTGTCCCAGAGCGAGGCGTTAATGTTGAGCGCGCGCAGCTGTATGCGCCAGCGCATTGCGCGGAACACGTGGGAGAAGATGCTGATCAGCAGCGCCTGGCCTATCCACCAGAAGTTGCAGTCGCGGCGTATGATCTCCATCATCTCCGAGAAGTTGATGTTGTGGAAGAGCAGCCAGCACAGCCCTACGGTGATCACCAGCGGGATGCCGTATTTGATGAGGTTGCCTGCAAGTTTATGTTTCTTCGGCTTCGGTGAGCCTGCGGCCAGTTCGTCGGGTTGATTTGTCGGCATAAATTACTATTTACACTGATATACTACATTTTGTACTGATTGCCGAGGATACAGTACTCACTCGGTATGTACAAAGTTAGTATATTTACCGTTTTAACGGAAATCTCCCCGCATTATTTCCTACATCATTCCGTGAAGTATGTATAAAGCGCTTCCAAACAGGCATATGCTTACGATGATTACAGCAATCTCGATCTTCTGTATAAATATCGGGTCGGCAAAGCGTGTATTGCTTTTCTTTCGTTGCATGGCAATATAGAGCCTTTCCAAGGGGAGTAACATCAATCCGATGGTGGCCAGTATTATCGCGAGTATGATCATGGGGATTATTTAAGCCTTATAGTTTGAAATATAAAAGGTATAATACAGCAAATGCGCTACATGCTGTTATAGTTTTCAAGAGAGTGAGATATCTGTGTGCAGATTTCGGGTCGGCAAACCTTGGATTGTTCCTTTTTTGTTGTGTTTCCATATATAGTTTGCCGACAGGGAGCGTCAGCATGGCTATGGCAATAGCGGAAATCGTAAGGAGAAGTACCATATAGCATGAATTCTGAAATATTATTCTGTTTAAACGCTATATGTAACCGCAGGGTTTGCCTGATTGCGGAGGAATCAGTAGTCGCTGAAGAAGCGCGGGCGGATTACGAAGCCTACGCGGAGCTGCGAGCGGAACTGCTTGTAGTCGAGCAACCCCTCGCCATAGCCGTTGTAGTACTGTAGGAACAGGTACTGGTTGGTGCGCCGGCCTATCTTGTAGCTCATTTCAATAACCGTATTGTAGTTGAGGTTCCATCCCTTGCGCTTGGTGACGAGAAGAGTGGCGGCGAAACGGTGGTTGAAGGGGATGTAGCTCAGACCGAACGAATAGATGCCCATGTAGTCGAGCAGATCGCGGTTGTTCTGTCCGTCGATAAACGGAATCCAGAATTTGCCGTAGATCATGATCTGCGGGTCGATGAGCACATTGGCGGCGAGCGACAGACGGTTCCATGAGCGGCTTTCGGTGGAGTCGCGGCCGTTGCTCTCATGCTCGAGAATGAGGGTAACTTTGCCTATGAAACGGTTTTTTACGAAGATAGGACGCGTGATGCCGAGACCCGGGTTGAAATTGAGGTCGCGCATCGGAAACGACTCCTCAAGCACATTCCAGAAGCACTTCTGGGTATAGAACAGATACAGGTATGAGCCACCGGGCAACACACTCTTGGTAAGGCGCTGCGCTACTGATATCTGGAATTTTACATTTGTGTTGCTTCTGTTGGGTTTCGGGCCTATCGACGGGCCGAATACAAAATAATTGTCCTTGTATATGTCGAAATACGGCTGATCCTCAAATGCCTGCTTCACGCTGTCGGCATTGAGCACGTCCTCTTTGGTCGGCGACAGGATCTGGGCCTCTATATCATCCGGGCAAAATATCGCCGACAGAAGGGATAACAGTATAATATGTAATATTCGCTTTATCACGATAGATGTGGTATCGATATATGCTGAGCAAAGATTTTACGGATATGTAAACCCCGTTGCAAAGTTAACAAACTTTAATGCGTTGTTGATTTTACAAAATGCCAAATTTTTGTCCCAAATGTCTATAAACCGTGTCAGGGGCGATATTTTTATGAATGATAAATTTGTGGGGTAAGACAGTTTGATGTAACTTTAGCCACGAAATGTCCGTGCTGATCATGAGCGGGCATCAAATGTTATCGGAACCACATTATCATGAAACGATTAATCTCGCTTTGCGCTGTTGCAGGTGTCGCAGCCGTAGTAACGGCACTTGCCCACAATAGCTTTTCATATCTCTATCCGCGCAGCTACAGCCGGTGGCAGGATGCCATGCTGTCGGGCAACGGCAAGACCGGCATTATGGTGTTCGGCGATCCTCAGCATGAGACGGTTGTGTTTACTTCGCGCGGATTTAATTTCCCCGGAGGTGCGCCACGGTCGTTTGCCAAGGTACCCCGCGATACCGTGGAGAAGATCAGCGCTCTGTGTGCCGCCGGACGATTCAAGGAGGCCAACGATCTGGCTGTGTCGTCATCGCAGTGGCGCAACGGCGGTGAGGGTGGACGACATCCGGGATTCATGATGCGTATCGACATGCCCGACGGTGGAGAGCCTTCGGCATATCGACGTTCGTGCGATTACACCACCGGCGAGATTTTGGTTGAGTGGACCGACAGTCTCGGCAGCTGGCGCCGGAGTTCGTTTGTGTCGCGCGTGGCCGACGTGGCCGTTACCCGCGTCTCTTCGACCGACAGGAAGCCGGTTACATGTGCCGTGAGCCTCGCGCTGCCCGACAGCGCCAATTTCCCCAAGGGTATGGCCGTGACACGCACGGCGGCCGATTCATCGCTCGGGATAAGGATAAACTATGCGGGCGAATCCTCCGACAAGGGTTTCGGCGGAACGATGCGCTACGCTGTAAAGGGCGGCCGCAAGGAAGTGAGAAACGACACGCTTTTTGTGGAGGGCGCACGCGAGGTCACGCTGATAGCCGGAGCCGGGAAGTTCACCGGCGCATCCGACAATGCTTTGGAGCTGCTTGCCGCGCGGGTAGGAAATATCCGTCCCGATTACAATGCGCTGCTTAAAGCGCACAAGGCAGAGCACGGCAGGATATTTTCGCGCGTGAAGATAGACCTCGGTGCCGACGAGGCGTCGCGCAGTCTGCCCAACGAGACATTGCTTGCCATGCAGCGCGAGAGCGACCGTCCGGTGCCTGCGCTCTGGGAGCGCATCTTCGACTCCGGCCGCTATCACTTCCTGTCGTCGAGCAGCGAGCTTACGCCGCCCGATCTGCTCGGCATATGGACCGGCGACTGCAATGCGGGCTGGGGCGGCTACTATCATCTCGACGCCAACCTCAACCTGCAGGTGGCCGGAGGAAATATCGGCGCGATGCCTGAGGCGATGGAGGGATATTTCCATCTCAATGAGGTGTGGGCCGCGGATTTCTCGCGCAACGCCGCCGATCTGCTCGGTTGCCGTGGCATGGTGGCGTGCGGGAATACTCCGGGACTGTCATCGGGCCTGATGGCGTCGATCAACGAATATTATCCTTATCA
This sequence comes from Bacteroidales bacterium, assembly GCA_019420545.1. GTDB lineage: Bacteria > Bacteroidota > Bacteroidia > Bacteroidales > Muribaculaceae > Muribaculum. The sequence continues at coordinate 3,923 of JAHZGZ010000134.1, forward strand.
TTACGCCACAGGCGAAGAGCCCTGGCTGCTATATCCCTTCTGGGAGCATTATCAGGTGACGGGCGACAAGGAGTTTCTGCGTACACGTCTCTACCCGCTGCTCAGCAGCATGGGCGATTTCTATGAGGACTTCCTGCGCCACCGCGACAAGGACGGCAAATATATCCTGGCCGGATCGGTGTCGCCCGAGAACCGCCCGGGGAACCTCCCCGTGTCGCTGCTCAATAATTCGGCGTTCGACGTGGCCGGTGCGCGATGGACACTCGCCACCCTTGTGCGCACATGCGATCTGCTCGGCATCGGACAGGGCGCCGGAGGAGAGCGCGAGCGCCGTGCCGCACTGCTTGACGCGCTCCCCGACTATCGCATCAATACCGACGGCGCCATTGCCGAATGGGGATGGGAGGGACTCGACGACCAGTATGCTCACCGCCATATGAGCCATCTTATGATGGTGTGGCCTTTCCGCGAGACGTCGCCGCAACGCTTGCCGGAGATGTATTCGGCAGCGCGTCAGGCTCTTGCCATGCGCGACCGGCACAATTATGAGAATGCCGGTCACGGTTATCTCCATGCCGCGCTTATTGCTGCCGGACTTCACAACCCCGAGTCGCTGGCCGACAAGATGCACAATCTTACCGCCCGTGATTTCTATTTCACAAATCTGGCCACGGCACATTATCCCGATCATAGAACGTTCTGTACCGATGTGTGCCACGCCGTCCCGGGAATAATGATGGAAATGCTTGTAGGCTCTGACGATGACGGCATCTGCCTGCTTCCGGCTCTGCCCGACGGGCTTCCGCGTGGGTCGGTCTCGGGGCTGCTGACGCGCTGCGGCGCTGCTGTAGAACGCCTTGAATGGGATCGTGCTGCCGGCAATGTGACTGTGACACTCATGCCGCGCGACACACGCGATATCCGCCTCTCGGCAGGCGACGCTGCTCCGCGCACTCTCCTGCTGAAGAAGGGGCGCCGCACTACGGTCACTCTCCCGTTCCCGCAATGACCCAAAAGTCTGTTTTTAAGCAGTTTCTGAGTGACTTTCCAACAGCGCTTGAAATGTGCCTGAAAACGGGGTCGGTCTTACATCGGTCTTAAAAATGAGATTAACTGTCGATTATTTTTACTGATATATGTAAAATAATCAAAATTTAAGTAAATATTAAGTGAATATTAATTGGGCAAAACTATTTTTGCCGAGTAAACTAAATTAACCTAATCTATAATTCCATAATGAAACGGGCAAATCAGATTTCATGGAAAATTAACTTGGGGAAATTCCGAATGCGGGATTTCAAACCATGGGTGTTATTACTATTTGTGTGCTTAGCGATAAATCTGCAGGCACAGAATAGAGTCATAACCGGCACCGTGACCGATCAGTCGGGAGAACCGCTGATCGGAGCCACAGTAAAAGTAGCGGGGTCGCAGGTCGGTATTGCAACAGACGTTGACGGCCATTTTACTCTTAATGCTCCACAGAACGGGACTCTCCAGATAAGTTATATCGGATATAGTCCGATGAATGTAAAACTGACAGGAGACTCCAAATACACCATAAAACTGCATGAGGACGCAAGCGTGCTCGACGATGTGGTTGTGGTAGGATACGGCACACAGAAAAAAGCCACCCTTACGGGAGCCGTGTCGGCTATCAACAATGAACAGCTTATCCAGACAAAGAGCCAGGATACGAAAAATATGCTTACGGGAAAGATCCCCGGTGTGCGTGTGACTCAGAACACATCTGAACCGGGCGATTTCAGTCAGGGTAATTTCGATATCCGTGGATACGGAGGCAGCCCGCTCATTGTGGTTGATGGAGTGCCGCGTGGCAATTTTGAACGACTCGATCCCAATGAAATCGAATCGATATCCGTACTTAAAGATGCGTCAGCTGCAATTTATGGTGTGCGCGCTGCCAACGGTGTGATTCTCGTCACTACAAAGAAAGGTACCGAAGGCAAAGCGAAAGTGGAGTATTCCATGTACTATGGCTTTCAGAAACCGTCGGAAATCCTTAAACCTGTCGGAGCGATTGACCGCATGACTCTCTGTAACGAAAAGTCAATGCGTAGCCTGACCGACCCGCGTATCACCTATACTCCCGAGCAGTTCGAGCCTTATTATAACGGTACGGCTGTCTCGACCGACTGGTATGACGCAGTGCTGCGTAACACAGCTCCGCAGCAGAGCCATAATGTAGCAGTGAGCGGAGGTACCGACAAGATGGATTATTATGTCAATTTCGGTTATCTCAGTCAGGAGGGATTCTGGAAATCAAAAGACATGAAATATGACAGATATAATGTCCGCTCAACCATCAATACCGAAGTCCTCGAAGGGCTGAAGCTTTCCGTAAAGCTGTCGGCGACTATCGACAACCGCAACCGTCCCTATTCGGATGCCTGGGAACTATTCGGAACGCTTTGGCGCTCAGTGCCTAACGAACCGATTTATGCCAATAACAATCCTGCATATCTCGCTAAACCGCCATCGGATATCTACAATCCCGTAGCAATGACTTCTATAGATATAGTAGGATTTAAAAAGAATCAGAATAAGATTTTTACTTCTACTTTCGATGCTACATATGAGTTGCCATGGGTGAAAGGCCTGAAATTACGCGGACTTTTCAGCTATGACAACACAATCGCCGATAATTCATCATATAAGCTTGCATATGACGAATATATCTATGACCAGTCGACTGGTTCCTACAATGCGGTGACACGCAACTCTCCTACAACTCTTAACCGTTATTATGGCAACAGCTGGACGCGCCTATGGCAAGCCGGTATAAACTATGACAATAGATTCGGAGATCATTCAGTAGGTGCGCTTCTGCTCTGGGAAGAGAGTTACACTAAGGGCGACAATATCCTTGCCGAACGAAACTTCACCATATATTTGCCTTATCTGTTTGCAGGCGACGCCAACAACCAGATAGGTACCGCTAATGCCAACGGCATAACCGAAAGAGCTAACAAGTCGTTTATCGGCCGATTCACATATTCTTACGCCGACAAATACATGGCGGAATTTGCATTCCGTAATGACGGATCATCAAAGTTCTCACCCAAAAAACGCTGGGGATTCTTCCCGAGCGCTTCTGTAGGATGGAGAATATCAGAAGAAAAATTTATGTCGGAGAACATCCATTGGCTCGACAACCTGAAATTACGCTTCTCCTGGGGTAAGATGGGCGATGACAGCGCAGTGGCATTCCAGTATATCAGCGGTTACGACTATCCCAACACAAGCGGCAATGTTTACAATAACTATCCAAAGGGATATCTTTTTGACGGCCATGTAGTGAATACGATCGGATTCCGCGCCGCGCCCAACGAAGATATAACATGGTATACTGTAAAGACCATGAACCTTGGTCTTGATGTTGACGTGCTTAACAACCGTCTGGGTGCTACCTTTGAGGTATTCCAAAGAGATCGTGACGGCCTGCTTGCAAACCGTATCGGCAACATCCCCGGATCGTTCGGAGCGTCGATGTCACAGGCCAACCTTAACAGCGACCGTACACGTGGTATAGAGATTGAACTGCGTCACCACAACAGAATCGGTGATTTCTTCTACTCCGTATCGGGCAACGTGTCCTATACACGCACACAGTATAGATATCTTGAGCGTAATCCGTCGGGTAACTCGTATGCCAACTGGAGAGACCGAAACAACAGCAACCGATATAATGACATATGGTTCGGATGGGGCGCAGCCGGACGTTACACCTCTTACGATCAGATTGCAAATTCAAATATATTTGCAGGCAACGCCACTCTTCCCGGTGATTATATCTACGAGGACTGGAATGGCGACGGTACTATCGACGACATGGACCGTCATCCTATTGCCACCACGCTCAGTGCCAGCGGTTCAAACTTTGATGATTTCCAGAATAAGAGGAATTATCCCCTCCTCAACTTCGGCCTTAACCTGACCGGAGAATGGAAAGGTGTCGACCTCGCCCTGCAGTTCCAGGGATCGGGATGTTCTTATATTGCCTATGGTTCGCAACTGACGGCCCCTCTTCAGTGGGACGGTAACGCTCTCGATCTCTTCCTTGACCGCTGGCATCCCGTAAATCCCACTCAGGATCCCTATGACCCTTCCACAAAATGGATTTCCGGATATTATTCATACGGGGGCACCACTCCCGATGCCAATTCTGAATTTTCTATCCAGAAGGGTGATTACCTGCGTCTCAAATCGCTTGAAGTTGGCTACACGTTCCCGTCAAAATGGATGAAAGCAGCTAAGATCAGATCGTTAAGGGTATTCTTCAACACATATAACCTGTTCACAATTACTAATGTGAAGGGTGTTGACCCTGAAAAGCCCGCCACTCTTTACGGCCAGATGTATCCTTTGAACAAGACATTCAACTTTGGTGCAACCATCTCTTTCTAAAATAACTCTTATGAAAATCTTTAATCATATATTGATCGGCGCATGGGCAAGCATTGCTCTTATGGGATGTTCTGATCTTGACCTCAAGCCGACCAACATTCTCACTGGAGAAGATATATATAATGAAGGCGGTATCACCGCATACATGGCCGGGTTATACGCCCGTCTCCCGATGGAAGACTTCAATGTCTCGGATGACAACGGTTCAATGAACGGTTTCTTCAACTGGAACTGTATCGGCTGGGAAATGGTCAGCACCGGCGAAACTGTAAACAGAAATTTCACCGGTATGCTGACTCCACAGAAGGGCTACTGGTCAAGAGGATATGAAGTGATACGTCAGGCAAACGTACTGATTCAGGATCTTCCCTCCTACAATCTCAAACAGAAAGAAGAGTGGATAGCCGAAGCTCGCTTCATCAGGGCATATACTTATTTCGCAATGGTGAAAAGATACGGTGGTATGCCAATAATCAAGGAGCCTCAGAGCGATACCGGTACTGATTCCGATCTATGGGTGGCACGCAGCAGCCATAAGGAATCGATCGATTTCATACTTTCTGACCTCGATTATGCGATAGATCATCTTCCGACAACTAAAACCGCAGGACGTGCCAACCGCTAT
>JAHZGZ010000135.1:0-3362 GCA_019420545.1 Bacteroidales bacterium
GTATGGATAGCCTGCGTTTCATCAACTCTGAGTGGGAGGGCGGCGCTTTAGCCCGCCGCGACAAAACTTGTCAATAAAACGCTCATGGCATTATTGCAAAGTCATATCGTGGCGGGCTAAAGCGCCGCCCTCCCGGTCAGAGAATGGTACATGCTTAAACTTTCGCTGTATTAAACTCTCTCTTTGTATTTAAAACTCTCTGTGTTCTCTGTGCGTGTTTTCATCTCGTAAGCTCAGTGCTACCCAAATGTTAAATTTATATACTCATATTGGTTAAAATTATTGAATATTTGTACCTAAAAGTTAAACTTTTCCTACTTTATTATTTTTTTTAAAAACTTTTGGTTAATTAATAAATTTAATATATTTTTGTGGCAGTTAAACAACTTTAAACTGCCATGCAAGGAATTTATAATTTTGCTTTCATCATCGCCATATCCGCCATCGCGGCTATGGGAGGTTTCTTATTCGGGTTTGACGAGGCCGTCATCTCAGGCACGGTCGATCGCGTCAGCTCACAGTTCGGACTCGACGTCATGGCCTCCGGATGGTTCGTAAGCAGCGCCTTGCTCGGTGCCATAATCGGAGTAATCGTAGGCGGAAATCTCAGCGACCGCTACGGCCGCAAGTCAACCATGATCTGTTCCGGCGCACTCTTCGCCGTGTCGATGATAGGCTGTGCCGTCGCCCCTTCATTCATATACCTCGTCATCTACCGCCTCATCGGCGGCATAGGCATCGGCGTAGCCTCCATCGTGTGTCCCATGTATATCTCCGAGGTAGCCGTGGCGCGCCACCGCGGGCTCCTCGTGTCGCTTTATCAGCTTGCCGTCACCATCGGTGTGGTCGGCGCATACGTCTCCAACAAGTGGCTGCTCGGCATTGCCATGGCCGACAGCGATCTCACCGGAATGGCCCGCACGCTCTTTGTCGACGAATGGTGGCGCGGCATGCTCGGCGTGGGCGTCGTCCCCTCCGTGATATTCCTTGTATCCGTGTTCTTTATCCCCGAGTCGCCGCGCTGGCTTGTGCTGAAAGGGCGCATGCAGAAAGCGCGCCGCGTGTTCGCGCGTATATATAACAATGACAACGGTGCCGTATGCCGCCAGATCGAGTCGACCCTTGAGGTCACGCGCAACAGTTCGGCCACAGGCTACAAGGCCCTCCTGCGCCCCGGCATCTTCCGTGCCGTGCTCATAGGCGTGGCCATAGCCATGCTCGGCCAGTTCATGGGCGTCAACGCCGTGCTCTACTACGGGCCCTCCATCTTCAAGGACGCCGGCCTCAGCGACGGCGACGCTTTCTTCTACCAGGTGCTCGTCGGAGCCGCCAACATGCTCACCACCGTTGCCGCCATGTTCATCATCGACAGGGTAGGGCGCAAGACTCTTATATACTATGGTGTGTCGGGCATGATAATCTCGCTCCTGCTTATCGGCGCATACTTCATGTGGGGCGCCGCCCTGGGCATATCCCACGTATGGCTTCTCGTATTCTTCCTCCTCTATATCATATGCTGTGCCGGTTCGATATGTGCCGTGATATTCGTGATTCTCAGCGAGATGTACCCACTTGCCGTGCGCGGCGCCGCCATGTCGGTGGCAGGCCTCGCCCTCTGGATCGCCACATTCCTCGTAGGCCAGCTCACACCATGGATGCTTCATACCCTCTCTCCCGCCGGCACATTCCTGCTCTTCGCCGTAATGTGTGTGCCCTACATGCTTATCATGTGGAAAATGGTGCCGGAAACTACCGGCAAATCGCTTGAGGAGATCGAACGCTACTGGATGGAAGGGGAGCTGCGCGATGCTGCCCGCACGAATGCCTGACAGACACATTTGCCTGACAAACACATTCTTAGAAACTTTTAACCCTAAATATATATGATAGATTTCAAGTCTGCAGCCTCGCTCTATCGGAGCGAGCTCCTGGACTCTGTGCTCCCCTTCTGGCTCGAAAAGTCGCAGGATCATGAGTACGGAGGCTACTTCACCTGCCTCAACCGCGACGGAAGCGTGTATGACACCGACAAGTTCATATGGCTCCAGGGGCGCGAGGTATGGATGTTCGCAATGCTCTACAACAAGGTGGAGCGACGCCCCGAATGGCTTCAGGCCGCCGTGCAGGGCGCCGAGTTCCTCAAGAAGTACGGCCACGACGGTGACTACAACTGGTACTTCTCCCTCACCCGCGACGGCCGTCCGATCGTCGATCCCTACAACATCTTCAGTTACACGTTCGCCACCATGGCCTTCGGGCAGCTCGCCCTCGCCACAGGCAGCGAGGAGTATGCGCGCATAGCCAAGCTCACGTTCGACAAGATCCTCTCCAAGACCGACAATCCCAAAGGCCGCTGGTGCAAGCTTCATCCCGGCACACGCCCCCTGAAAAACTTCGCCCTGCCGATGATTCTCTGCAACCTCGCCCTTGAGATAGAGGCGCTTGTCGACAAGGATTTCCTTCAGAGCACCATCGACACATGCATCAGCGAGGTCAACCAGTTTGTCCGCCCCGAGCTCGACGGCCTCGTGGTGGAGAACATCGCCACCGACGGCTCGCTTGTTGACTGCTTCGAGGGGCGCCATATGAATCCCGGCCATTCGATCGAGGCCATGTGGTTCATGATGGATCTCGGCGTAAGGCTCGACCGCCCCGACATGATCGAGGCCGCCAAGAACACTGCCCTGCGCATGGCCCGCTACGGCTGGGACAACGAGTTTGGAGGCATATTCTACTTCATGGATCTGAAGGGATTCCCGCCCCAGGAACTCGAATGGGATCAGAAACTCTGGTGGGTACATATCGAGACACTCATCTCCATGATCAAGGGCTACCGCCTTACCGGCGACCCGCAGTGCCTTGAATGGTTTGAGAAGGTCCACGATTATACCTGGAGCCATTTCCGCGATCCCCAATACCCCGAATGGTTCGGCTACCTCAATCGCCGCGGCGAAGTTCTCCTCCCCCTCAAAGGCGGCAAATGGAAAGGATGTTTCCACGTGCCACGCGGCCTCTACCAGTGCTGGAAAGTACTCGACGATCTCGCCGCCACCCATGAAAACATTACCCGACAACTCGATACCATTTCTACCCTCTCGCCGGAAATCAACTCTATGCACAAGCCGCATGTCGCAGTTCCGGATCATACCAACTGATGATACCATAACAACAATCACTAACCAATTCACAGTGTAACTATTATGAAGCATAACATGAAATACCCGCCTTGGAGACTACTGGCGGTAACTCTGTTTATTACGCTGTTGTGCCTGTCGGCTCCGGCGGCTTTCGCGGCCGACGATGTGACCGTGAGCGGCCAGGTACACGACAGTCGCAACGAGCCTCTGATAGGCGTGTCGGTA
>JAHZGZ010000135.1:3372-4413 GCA_019420545.1 Bacteroidales bacterium
GTCGACGGCACCTCGCAGGGCACCGCAACCAATCTCGACGGACGGTTCGCCATGAAAGTGAAGGCCGGCTCGGTAATAACCTTCAAGTATATCGGTTTCCGCCCACTCAGCATCAAGGCTGCCGAACTTACAGGCGACGCCAAGGTACAGATGACCGAGGATGCCACCCGCCTCGACGACGTGGTGGTGGTCGGCTACTCCACACGTAAGAAGGAGACTCTTACCGGCGCCGTTACCAACATCAACAGTAAGGAGATACTTACCACCACCCACTCCTCGCTCGCGCAGAGCATCGAGGGTAAGATGCCCGGATTGCAGATACGCCAGAACTCGGGCGAGCCGGGCGACTTCAACACCATGATCAACATCCGCGGCTTCGGCACACCGCTCTATGTCATCGACGGCATACCCCAGGATCTCGGCGGCAACGACTTTCAGCGCCTCAATCCTCAGGATATCGAGAGCATCTCTATCATCAAGGATGCATCGGCCGCCGTCTATGGTCTCAAAGCCGCCAACGGTGTGGTTATCGTCACCACCAAGAAGGGCAGCCAGGGACGCGCCAAGTTCAACTACAACATGACTTTCGGATGGCAGAAGCCTACCGACATGCCGCGCATGGCCAACCGCTCGGAGTATGCCCAGATGCGCAACGAGGCCAATCTCAATGCCGGCAACGCTCCCTACTACACACGCGAGGAACTTGCCCGGGAGATGGCCGGCGAGACTACCGACTGGTACGGCCTCACCATGCGCGATTACTCCACCCAGCAGCAGCACAATCTCTCGGCCTCCGGAGGTACCGACAAGTACACCTACTTCCTCAGCCTCGGGTATGTCAGCGATAACGGCCTGCTCAAGAGCGGCGACCTCAATTACGACAAATACACCTTCCGCACCAACCTTACCGCTCAGCTCACCAAGCATTTCAGCACTGAGGTGAAGATTGCCGGACGCTACGACACCAAAAATTCACCCTCGGCAGGATTCCACAACATTTTCTACGGCACACGCACCGCACTGCCCAACACCGAGGCCTAT
>JAHZGZ010000136.1 GCA_019420545.1 Bacteroidales bacterium
CACCGGCACTACCATCAAGAGCCACCACAACGTGGGCGGTCTCCCGGAAAAGATGAACCTCAAGCTCTGCGAGCCACTGCGCCTGCTCTTCAAGGACGAGGTGCGTGCTGTCGGCCGCGAGCTCGGCATGCCTGAGCATCTCATCAAGCGCCATCCCTTCCCCGGTCCCGGTCTGGCCGTGCGCATCCTCGGCGACATCACTCCCGAGAAGGTGGCCGTCCTTCAGAATGCCGACGATATCTTCATCTCGGCCCTCCGCGAGTGGGGTCTCTACGACCAGGTATGGCAGGCCGGCGCTATCCTCCTCCCCGTGCAGAGCGTGGGTGTGATGGGCGACGAGCGCACCTACGAGCGTGCCGTTGCGTTGCGTGCCGTGACATCCACCGACGCCATGACCGCCGACTGGGCGCACCTTCCCTACGATTTCCTGGCCAAGGTGTCCAACGACATCATCAACAAGGTGCGTGGCGTCAACCGCGTATGCTACGACATCTCGTCAAAACCACCGGCCACGATCGAGTGGGAATGATTCTGCGTGTGTGAAATCATAAAGAGTCCCCTTTAATTATCATAAGACGGGCGTTGCATAAATCTGTCAGTGCAACGCCCGCTTCGTTTTCAATCAAGGGTGTTGCAAAATGCAGAAAATGTAGGGACGCGGTATAATGACATATCGTTTTGCAACACCGTTGTCCATTCTGTTCAATCATTTGATTGGGGGTATAAACTAGCAATGCCCCGGCGATAAGTCGCTGAGGCATTGTCTGTAGCGGGACCGAGAATTGAACTCGGGACCTCCGGGTTATGAATCCGACGCTCTAACCAACTGAGCTATCCCGCCATTTGTGAGTGCAAAGTTATTATCTATTTTTGTATTTTCCAACTATTGCGGTTAAAATTTTTGCATGGGTACGGATGTTAAGTTTACAATAACCTCATAACCCTTTAATCCTCAGCTTGGAAAATATTCGATGCAAAGATTTGCAGTTGTCAGAAAAATATACGACATTTGCAGTCGATTTTTACGTGGGCATGCTATGCCCGTTTCTTTTCAACATCACAGAATGATTACTATCACATTCCCCGACAAAAGCACCCGGCAGTATGAGCCCGGCACGACCCCGCTCCAGATTGCCGAGAGCATCAGCACACGTCTCGCTCAGGACATCCTTGCCGCCACTGTCAACGGCGCTGAGTGGGATATATCTCGTCCGATAAATGAAGATGCCGAAATAAAGCTCTTCAAGTGGGACGACGCCGAGGGCAAGCACGCCTTCTGGCACTCTTCGGCCCATCTTCTCGCAGAAGCCCTGCAGGAGCTTTACCCCGGCGTGAAGTTCGGTATCGGACCGGCTATCGAGAACGGCTTCTATTATGATATCGACCCCAACGGACATACTATCACGGCAGCCGACTTCCCTGCCATAGAAGCTAAGATGCTCGAACTGGCTCAGAAGAAAGAGGCTATCGTGCGTGCCGACATTTCCAAGGACGACGCCATGAAGATGTTTGGCGAGCGTGGCGAGGAATATAAGTGCGAGCTTATCTCCGAACTTGAGGACGGCCACATCACCACATACACTCAAGGCGCTTTCACCGACCTTTGCCGCGGCCCGCATCTTCCGAGCACCGCACCCATCAAGGCCGTGAAGATACTTTCGCTCGCCGGTGCCTACTGGCGCGGCGATGAGAAACGCAACCAGCTCGTGCGCGTCTACGGCATCACATTCCCCAAAAAGAAGATGCTCGACGAGTACCTCGTGATGCTTGAGGAGGCCAAGAAGCGCGACCACCGCAAGCTCGGCAAGGAGATGGAACTTTTCGCATTCTCCGCCAACGTCGGTGCCGGTCTGCCCCTGTGGCTCCCGAAGGGCGCCGCGCTGCGCGATCGTCTCGAGCAGTTCCTTCGCAAGATTCAGAAGCGCTACGGCTACCTCCAGGTAATCACCCCGCATATCGGCAACAAGAACCTATACGTTACCTCGGGCCACTATGCCAAATACGGCAAGGACTCATTTCAGCCCATCCATACTCCTGAAGAGGGTGAGGAATATCTCCTCAAGCCGATGAACTGCCCCCACCACTGCGAGATCTATCGCAGTTCCCCGCGCAGCTATCGCGATCTGCCTCTGCGCCTTGCCGAGTTCGGTACCGTCTACCGCTACGAGCAGAGCGGCGAGCTTCACGGACTGACCCGTGTGCGCGGCTTTACTCAGGACGATGCCCATATCTTCTGTGCTCCCGAGCAGATCAAAGAGGAGTTCCTCAAGGTGATGGATATCATCTTCTACATCTTCAAGGCCCTCAAATTCGATAACTTCGAGGCTCAGATATCACTGCGCGACCCCAACAACAAGGAGAAATATATCGGCTCCGACGAAAACTGGCATCTCGCCGAGAACGCCATCATCGAGGCATGCGCCGAAAAGGGGCTCAATGCCCGCACCGAGCTGGGCGAGGCCGCTTTCTATGGCCCGAAACTCGACTTCATGGTGAAGGACGCCATCGGACGCCGTTGGCAGCTCGGTACTATACAGGTCGACTATAACCTCCCCGAGCGTTTCCAGCTTGAGTTTACCGGTGCCGACAATCAGAAGCACCGTCCGGTGATGATTCACCGCGCACCCTTCGGTTCGCTCGAACGCTTCGTGGCCGTGCTCCTCGAGCATACCGCCGGCAAGCTCCCCCTCTGGCTCGTCCCCGACCAGTGCGTCGTGCTTCCCATATCCGAGAAGTTCAACGATTACGCCCGCCGCGTGGCCGCCGAGCTTGATCAGGCCGATGTGCGTGCCATCGTCGACGACCGCAACGAGAAGATCGGCAAGAAAATCCGCGACAACGAGCTGAAGCGTATCCCCTACATGCTCATTGTTGGTGAAAAAGAAGCCCAAAATGATGAGGTTTCTGTAAGAAAACAGGGCGAAGGCGATAAAGGTACGATGAAAATCACTACCTTTGCAAAATATTTGACCGATGAGGTCGCCAGCATGATTAACCAATAACCCTACTGAATGGACAACAAACCATCTTATCCCCCGGCCCCGCAGAGAGGCGGTAACCGTCCACCTTTCCGCGGCGCTCCGCGTAAAGAAGAACCATATGCCGTGAACGAGCGCATACGTGCACGCGAAGTACGCATTGTCGGCGACAATGTCGAAAACGGCATATATTCCATCCAGC
>JAHZGZ010000137.1 GCA_019420545.1 Bacteroidales bacterium
CGTGCTTGGTATCTTCGCCATATTCCTCTTCCGACAGAATCCCGCCCGTGGACTCTCCACCCCCTCCGATGTCCCCAACACCTACTGGAAGGATTTCGGCAGCGGGTTCATCCTTACCTTCTCCAATCCTCTCATACTGTTTTTCATAATCGGTCTGTTTGCCCGGTTCAACTTCCTCCTCCCCGAGTTCCGCTACTACCATTACATCGCTGGCTACGTGGCCATATTCGGCGGCGCGCTCCTGTGGTGGTATTCCATAACATTCTTCGTCAACAAAGTACGCACCCACTTCAATGTGCGCTCACTCTGGCTCATCAACCGTATCATCGGAGGCATATTGCTCCTGATGGGCCTCGTGGGCCTCGTGATGGGCGTGAAAGATTATATACTGATTACCGAATGACAACCCAATCCAACACCGACGTCCTCGCTGTGCCCGGTATCAACGAGCTTGATGACATGTCGCCCGACAATCTGATCACTACTCTCGATGACCGCGGCGTACGCCGTACTATCGAGTATATCACCGATCCGGAATTCCCTTACCGGCCACTTACTACATTCTCGATGGCCCACTCCGACCGGTATATCTACATCGACTTCTTTGTGCGCTGCAACTTTCTGCGTGCCGTAAATTATGCCACAAACGCTCCCGTTTACGAGGATTCGGCTGTTGCGGCGATGATACAGCCCAACACCAACGACCCCACATTCTATGTGTTTACATTCAACTGTATAGGCACCATGTCGGGATATGTGGTGCATTCCGACGGCCATCCCGAGGCAATGGCTCCCGAAATGCTCGACAAAATCCAGCGTGTGGCTTCGTGCGGCTCACGTCCATTCCAGGAACTCGAAGGGCTATTTACATGGAACATACTCGTCGCCATTCCGCTCGACATGCTCGGTATCTGCGAAAAATCATGGCCCCTGGAGATAAAAGGCAACTTCTTCAAGTGCGCCACCGGCACCTCACAGCCTCATTTCCTCAGTTGGCTCCCCGTCGAGGGCAATTTCCCCGAAGTAATGCATCCCGACAATATGGGGCGCATTATCCTCGACTGATTCCGGCGGTCGGTTGTTATAAGTAAGAGGTCGTAACATTAATATCCGTTGGGGCCTCAGTAATGCATGATAATCCATAAAGAGTTATGAAAAAGCTATACATATTTCTGTTTATCGCCCTTTCGGGCATCCTCTCCGTTAACGCCCAGACCGATCTGGGCTCGTTGCTCGGCAAGCTTTCGTCGGCGGCATCGTCACGTGATACCACGGCCTCCGGCTCATCGTCGGCTTCGGGCCTTGGAAGCGTACTCGGCAGCATGCTTTCCAATGTGCTCGGCAATGACAAGATTACTACCGACGACATGACCGGTACATGGCAATATTCGTCGCCGGCGGTGGCATTCAAGAGCGACGATCTGCTCAAAAAAGCCGGTGGCGCGGCAGCTTCTGCCGCAGTGGAGCAGAATCTTGCCCAATACTATAAGATAATCGGATTCGACGGAATGACACTTACTGTCGACGCCGAGAAAAACTTCACGATGAAGAGCACTCGCCTTGCGCTTTCGGGCACTATAGAGCAGGGAAAAGAGCCGGGTGAGATAATATTCAGGTTCAAGGCGCTGAAAAAAATTCCCTTGGGCAGCTATACGGCTCATGTATCTATTGTGGCCGGACGCATGACCGTTACCTTTGATACCACGAAACTCATGAGCCTCGTCAACTCTGTCGCCAGGTTTGCCGGAAGTTCCTCATTGTCGGCCCTCAATTCGGTGCTCCAGCAGTTCGACGGGATGGAAGCCGGTTTTGCATTGACAAAGAAACAGAAATAAAGGACGTTTTTACTAAATTAACATTCTGTCTGCTATATAAAATTAAAAAAGGTTGCACTTTTGTGCAACCTTTTGTTTTGTTGCCGCATCTATCATTACGTATGATACACTTAAAAGACGTACATAAGACCTATCCCGGAGCCGTACCGTTGCATGTGCTCAAGGGTATCAATCTCGACATTGACCGTGGCGAACTCGTGAGCATCATGGGCGCCTCCGGCTCAGGAAAGTCGACACTGCTCAACATTCTCGGTATTCTCGACACCTATGATTCAGGCGAATACATGCTCGACGGACGCCTCATAGCCAATCTCAGTGAAAACACCGGCGCCGATCTGCGCAACCATCTTATCGGCTTCGTGTTCCAGTCGTTCAACCTTATCAGCTATAAGAATGCTGTCGAAAATGTGGCTCTCCCGCTTTTCTATCAGGGAGTGTCGCGCCGCAAGCGCAACGCCATGGCTCTCGAGCAGCTCGACCGCATGGGGCTACGCGAGTGGGCCCACCATCTTCCCGGCGAGCTTTCAGGCGGC
>JAHZGZ010000138.1:0-1377 GCA_019420545.1 Bacteroidales bacterium
ACCAACCTAAAACAGACCCTACACCTGCTCCGCGCTTTCGCCAAAATCGAAGTGTATGACGGCCCCGAGACGCAGAAGCATATCAAGTCGGTTACGCTCACCCGCTCAAACACCACCTTCAAGGCTCTACCCTCGCGCGTCTACGACCGCGCCGACTACGTGAAGGGCACCCATGCCGCCGACTATGTAGATCATGTCAGCATCCCCGGCGATGCCCACGACGCTGCCACAGCCGCCCCCACGCCTGTCGCTACCGACATCCCCTTCTTCCAATATCCGCAGGGCAACTCCGGCAAAGGCTCATGGATAATCTACGTCACCGAGTTCGACAACACCTCCGCCTCAGCCACCCCCTCGCAGATCAGCCTCGGGTATGATGACGGCAGCAGCTTCCTCGTCGATTTCAAGAATTACGGGCAGCTCGCCGGCATGGACAAGGATAAGCCGTTCGATATCCGGCGAAACAACTGGTATATTTATACCGTCAACCGCCGCGACCACGATCTTGTCATCGAGCTTGACGTGCAGCCGTATGCCGAATGCAAAATGGATGCCAGCCTCGGACTCCTCGCCGACGATATGGGCGACCTGATGGTATATAAGATCGACGATCCCGACAACCCCGGACAGCTGAAACTCCCTGATACCTTCCTGGATTATCTTAAAGAGTGTTCCAAGTCACTGCCTACGGTTGACGGCGGTACTGCGCAGCTTGAATATAACCACGCGCTGGGCGACTACTTCGCCATACACCGCCTGAGCGACGGCTTGATGAAGAATTCCGAGGTATGGCTCAAGGATCGCGACGGCGACCGCGTAGTGTCAAATTTCGCCGCTAAGGATGACAACTCCCAGGATTGCAACACGCGTACCGTATGGGTGTATGATGCTACCGGAAGCTCTTATACCGTCGACGTTAAGGATATAGACGGCGACCGCCGCCGTCAGCACAATACCGACCACTCGTCGATCATATACGATGCCGAAGGCGGACTGATGTTCAAGACCTATCCCGGCAAGAAGAAATACGAAGTTGAATCATGGGATAAAGACACCGGAATCTTCTATGTGCATTTCGGCGACACCGACACTCACTATGTGTTCCGCGAGTTCAGAAAGGATGGCAACCAGTCCGGTACCGTCATCAAGGTTAACAAGGAGACCGGCGAGAGCGAGACTCTCACCGGCCAAGACCATATCATACTGTAAACTACTATGCAACGATATAACAGACTTCTCAACATATTTCTCATGTCGGTGCTTATGGCTGTCGGTATGACCGCCTGCGTCGACGACGATCTGGTGTTCCGCCAGAGCGTGATGCCCCACGGCGAGGCGGTGGTCAATATCGAGGCCGCCTTCGAACCGTTTACTGAA